>DASVEX010000171.1:0-64199 GCA_036380335.1 Propionibacteriaceae bacterium
CCAGCATCTTGAGCTGGTGCGCGACGCTCGATGATGACGCAAGACCAACCGCGTCGCCCATCTCACGGATGCTGGGTGGATAGCCACGCCGCTCGACGGTCGCCTTGATCATTTCCAAGATTCGGCGTTGTCGAAGCGTTAGTCCGTCGGCGTCCGTAGGGCCGTCCGGGAACGAGCTGAGCGGTGCGCTCTCGCCTAGCTGGGCTGCTACCTCGCTCGCCCTAGGGCGCCCCCGGCGCTTGCTGGGCTGAGGAAACGTCGAGTCACTTTGTGCCATAAGGCTGACGATAGAGAAGTCCGCCGACAGATTCAAACATTTGTTCGAGCGTGTTGACCAGATCTGCCACGCCGTTGCGGCGGTTCGTCAAAACTGTCTGAGGCCACTGGTTCAGTGATTTCACGACACGCGTCGAATACTTGTGCGAATGAGCTTGGCAGCGAGTCGAAGTTGCTATACAAATCAAACGTACGTTCTATCGGACGTTAGTTCGATCCTTGATAGAGGGGTCACGAAATGAGTGCTGTTCCGGTCTTTATTCCGCCTGTATCAATCCCGCCTGTCGCAATCCCGCCTGTCGCAATCCCGTATGTCGCTATAGCGCCTGCGGCTGTCTTCGTTCCTCAGGATCGCGGCAACGTTGGACCGACACCGAGCAGCGCACGACCAGCCACAGCTCCCATGCGCTGGCAGCTCACCGATCGAGGGATTGCCGTCGTCCTCCTGCTGGTAGCGGTAATTCTGACCGCGGCGGTCATCGCGGTTGGCGTCACTGCTTTACGCGTGACCAGCGCCGACTACGATGCTCGTCTCCACGAGTCCTGGCAGGTCCAGCGTTGAGCTGCCGCTAGCCGACGTCGTGAGACATCTGGTCAATGCAGACGACGACCGCAAGCACGAGAGCATCATCTTGGCCCGGTTTGATCTCGATACCGTAGGTGTCGCGTACCCGGAACCACCGACGTGAGACCTCTGCAACCTCATCCCCGTGGCGCTCGATCTTGTATTCGTGATCAACGATGTTGCCCTTCGCCTCCATATCGTCGCCGTCGTGGACGTCAACGGAGAATCGATCCCGAAGTGGCGTCACCAACGCCTTTTTCACAGTGGCGACCTGATGTCCGTCGCGCTCAATGTCCATGGTGTCGCGCACCCGGAGCTTCTTCTCTTGGATCGAATACAGCTCGTCGCCGCGGGGCGACTGAAGGATGAGTGTGTCCCGTATCCGAAAAGCCTTTCCGTTCACCTTGAACGTCCGCTCGCCTGCCTCGTTCTCGATCCAGAAGTCATCACCAATGGCGAAAAGTTTCTCCTGCATCCGATACCTTGTGGCGCCTGCAGCCTCGCGACGACCTCGCAACAGGGGCATAGCCCGCTCCTTTCGTGTACTCGAGCGACGCTACGCCGCGTTGGATCGGCGGACCAGGTCACTGGCGATGGCTCCCCGCCTCGTCGATGACGACGGTCTTCATGACCTGGTCCGCGAAGGTCTGCCTTTTGTCGTCCCAGAGGGGCCACAGATAGCCCACCAGCGTCAGCGCGTCGAGGATGTGAACAACGTCTCGAATGAACGCGTTCTTCGCACCGATGGGCGCGTAGGTCTCCTCCCCGATCAGCCTGATCTTGCTCACCCGCTTGCCCACTGACTGCCCTGTCTTGCCTGCCAGGTGCCAGCGGTTGTAAGCGACCCATCCCAGGCTGACGAGCATCGCGCCCAAACCGATGATCATGACAACAGCTGGCTTCGCGAGCTGCGAAGTCGAGCCGCCGGATGAAGCGAGCTGGACGATGAAGATCAGGTAACCGACGCAGAAGATGATCAAGCCGAGATAGGTCGGAAACTGGTCGATCAATCTCGCTCGGACGCGCGTGGCCCAGCTGGCGCGATCGCTCTGCGCGGGCACCGCCATGATGTATTCGGGAGGCGGCGGAATGCCGTGAACGGGTGGCGTTTGCAGCACCGGCCGCTGCGGATTGGCCGGTGGGACGTCCGGCCCGTGAGCGAAGTCGGTCATGACCGTCCTTAGTCGGCGACGCTGGCGAGTGTAGGCGATCGGTCTCCTCAGGCTCCGCTCTTGCTAGGTGCTGCACTGTTGGCCTCAGGCACAATGAGCATGTGGCGATCTCTACTGACGTCCGGCCGTTTCGTGCTGGACGCGCAGCCGGATACGTCGGCGCCTTCTTTGCCGGCGGGCTCGCCCTGAGCGCGCTTTATGCGACGACCGGCTTTGGATTGCCATGCCCCTTCCGTGCCGTCACTGGTTGGGACTGCCCGCTCTGCGGAGGGACCCGGATGGGTTCGGCATTGCTCCACGGCGACGTCCAAGCGGCATTCTTGTGCAACCCGCTGGCACTGATCGGCCTACTCGTCCTTGGCCTGCTCGGAGTGCTATGGGCAGTGGAGGCGGCGGGTGGCCCTGCGATCCGACTACCGCGTTCTCTTGCTGCCGGGTTACGTCGCGTGCGACTTGGTCAATGGTTGGCCCTCGGGCTCGCCGTAGCCGTGCTTTACACCCTCGCGCGCAACGTGCTCTGAAGCCTCATCCGAGCCTTTTGGTGCAGCGCTGTGGAGCCCTGAGCCACCCCGCTCTGAGAGCTGAGACCGGAGCTCGGCGACACCGGCGAGAAAACTGTCAGTCCGCTTGCGAAGAATGGCTGGAAGACGTACGGTGTCCATATCTAGTAGTTACAAGCATGTGTTTTATCCACAAGTTGTGGTTAGATCTTCACAGAAGTCCCCAGGAAGTGCACAGACTGATCCACAAGTTTTCCCGACCACCCACAGGCCGATCCCCAGGTCGATCCACACAGAGAGGATTCGAAGGTGCACTGCCCGTACTGTCGCAACACCGACTCCAAGGTGCTGGATTCACGCACGACCGATGACGGCGGCAGCATCCGGCGGCGGCGCCAATGCCCGTCTTGCGAGCGGCGTTTCACCACGATCGAGCAGATGCAGCTCGTCGTGGTGAAACGTAGTGGCGTCGTCGAGCCTTTTACTCGCGACAAGGTCATCAACGGGGTGAGGAAAGCCTGCAAGGGACGGCCGGTGACCGAGGACCAGCTGGCCCGCCTTGGTCAGCTCGTCGAGGACTCGCTGCGGGCCCTAGGTCAGCCCGAAATACCGGCGGACGAGGTCGGCGTCGCCATTCTTGGTCCGCTGCGTGAGCTCGATCAGGTCGCTTACCTTCGCTTCGCGAGCGTTTATCGACAATTCCGGTCGGTGGACGACTTCGAGGCTGAGATCGCCCTGCTTCGCGTGGAACAGGAGCCGACCGGTATCGAACCACTTGTTCCGGACCGTCTAGCGGACAACAAGATAAGCAACTTCACGCCGCACCGGCTGACACCATCTCGGCAACGCCCCGGCAGCGGTCCGGAACCTCCGTAGTACGAACACGATCCTGTCGTGTGCCGCCGGCCGCGGCCACGACTCACGACAGCCAGGCCAGCCTCCATCATCAGCGCCAGTGGTGGCGCGGTAGCGACGAAGAAAGGCAGAAATGACCGAAACAACCCGTTCGGCGAATGGGCGATCGGACAAGAAGAATTCGCAGCCGAAGTCCGCTGGCCTGAGCATCCAGTCCGTCTTCACCTCGGGCGTCCACCCCTATGACGAGGTGACCTGGGAGCGCCGCGATGTCGTGCAAACCAACTGGAAGACCGGCGAGGTGGTCTTTGAGCAAAAAGGCGTTGAATTCCCCGACTTCTGGAGCGTCAACGCGTCCACGATCGTCACCACCAAGTACTTTCGTGGCGCGCTTGGCACGCCGGTTCGCGAGCAGAGTCTTCGGCAACTCATCGACCGTGTCGTCACGACCTATCGCAGGGCAGGGGAAGACTACGGCTACTTCGCGGACACTCAGTCGGCCGAGGTGTTCGAGTACGAGCTGACCTGGATGCTGCTGCACCAGTACTTCTCGTTCAACTCGCCGGTCTGGTTCAACGTCGGTACCGCCTCGCCGCAGCAGGTTTCAGCCTGCTTCATCTTGTCGGTGGACGACTCCATGGACTCGATCTTGAACTGGTACCGGGAGGAGGGGTTCATCTTCAAGGGCGGCTCGGGTGCCGGCCTGAACCTGTCACGGATCCGCTCGTCGAAAGAGCTGCTGAGCTCGGGTGGCACGGCCTCCGGCCCCGTCTCGTTCATGCGGGGTGCTGACGCGAGTGCGGGGACCATCAAGTCCGGCGGAGCGACGCGCCGCGCCGCAAAGATGGTTGTGCTCGATGTGGACCATCCCGACATCGAGGAGTTCATCGAGACCAAGGCGCGCGAGGAAAACAAGATCCGCGCGCTCCGCGATGCCGGGTTCGACATGGACTTGGGCGGCCGAGACATCACCTCCGTGCAGTATCAGAACGCCAACAACTCGGTGCGAGTGACTGATGAATTCATGCGAACCGTCGAGCATGACGGGGACTTCTCGCTGCGCGCGCGTACCGACGGTCGGGTTATCGAGACGCTGAAGGCTCGTGAGCTGTTCGACAAGATGGCCAGAGCTGCATGGGAATGCGCCGATCCCGGCATCCAGTACGACGACACGATCAACGACTGGCACACCAATCCGGAGACCGGCCGGATTACGGCATCTAATCCCTGCTCGGAGTACATGAGCCTGGACAACAGCTCGTGCAACCTGGCGAGCCTCAACCTGCTCAAGTTCTTGCGCGACGACAACACCTTCGATGCACTGGCGTTCGAGCGGGCGGTGGAGTTGATCATCACAGCAATGGACATCTCGATCTGCTTCGCCGACTTCCCCACCGAGGCGATCGGGCAGACGACTCGTGATTATCGCCAGCTCGGCATCGGTTACGCGAACCTCGGTGCGCTGCTGATGGCGACCGGACACGGATACGACTCAGAGGGCGGCCGAGCGCTGGCTGCGGCGATCACCTCTGTGATGACGGGCGTGTCCTATCGCCGGTCGGCTGAGCTCGCCGGCATCGTCGGCGCGTACGAGGGTTACCCCCGCAACGCCGACGCTCACAAGAGGGTCATGCGCAAGCACCAGGCTGCGAATGATGCGCTACGCACGGTCGACGCGATGGACGGCGACATTCGTAAGCGGGCGACCGCTGCATGGGCCGACGTGATCAAGATCGGCGAGGCAAATGGCTACCGCAACGCCCAGGCAAGTGTTCTCGCTCCGACTGGCACGATCGGCTTCATGATGGACTGCGACACCACGGGGATTGAGCCCGACTTTTCGCTGGTGAAGTTCAAAAAGCTCGTGGGAGGCGGCTCACTACAGATCGTCAACCAGACGATCCCGAAGGCGCTGAAGAAGCTTGGTTACGCAGACGAGACGGCTGAGGCGATCATCGAGTACATCGCCGAACACGGACACGTGATCGACGCGCCTGGCCTGAAGCTAGAGCATTACGAGGTCTTCGACACGGCAATGGGGCAGCGGGCGATCAAGCCGATGGGCCATGTCCGCATGATGGCGGCAGCTCAGCCCTTCCTCTCGGGGGCCATCTCCAAGACGGTGAATTTGCCGGAGACGGCGACTGTGGAGGAGATAGCCGATGTCTACCTGCAGGGCTGGAAGCTCGGCCTCAAGGCGCTAGCGGTCTACCGCGACAACTGCAAGGTGGGTCAGCCTCTCAGCGACGGCACAGCCAGCAGGACCGATGACAAGAAGACAGCGGCGGTCGAAACTGAAATCGTGGAGAAGGTGGTCTATCGGCCGACCCGGAAGCGGCTGCCCAAGTCGCGACCGAGTCGTACCACGTCGTTCTCGGTCGGCGGGGCCGAAGGTTACATGACGTCTGGCTCGTACCCGGACGACGGCCTCGGCGAGGTGTTCCTCAAGCTCGGCAAGCAGGGCTCGACTCTTGCAGGTGTGATGGACGCGTTCTCCATTGCGGTGTCAATCGCTTTGCAGTACGGAGTCCCGCTGGAAACTTTTGTGCAGAAGTTCACCAACCTCAAGTTCGAGCCCGCCGGCTTGACCGACGACCCGGACATCCGGATGGCACAGTCGATCATGGACTACATTTTCCGGCGGTTGGCGCTGGACTACCTGTCCTTCGAGGAGCGGGCGGAGCTCGGCATTTACACGGCCACCGAGCGGGCCCGCCAGGTCGAGACCGGATCGTATCTGCCGCCCGAGGAAGAGCTCAGTGAGGCGGAGTCGCTCAAGAACGACCCGGGTGACGACGTACGAACCGACGAGATGGATGTCCCAGGTGCGAAGCCAGTCCCGCAGAGTGCTCATACGACGGCCGAGCTCTTCGAGGAGATCACCGGCACCAGCGTCGACGCGCCGCTCTGCCTGACCTGCGGCACCAAGATGCGGCCCAGCGGCAGCTGCTACGTCTGCGAAGGTTGCGGATCAACCAGCGGTTGCAGCTGAAAGCTGGCGGTAATTGATCAAGTGCGCCTGGCACGGTGCGTGAGTTCGTACGCGGCGGTAAGCGTTTGCCCGAGCAGCACCGCGATCGTCATCGGGCCTACGCCACCTGGGACGGGCGTGATCAGGCTGGCTCGGCTGCTGCCTCGTACTCGACGTCGCCGACGTTACCGGGGTTGTAGCCGGCGTCCACACGTTGAACGCCATCGCGGCGAAGCTGTGCATCGTGACCCCGTCGACATCCTTGATCGGGGCGATGGCCTCGAAGGCTGCGCGCTCGTTGACATGATCAGGGAAGGAGTTGCAGCAGGATCCCGTCCACGGCAGGGTCGTCGGACAGCGTCGTGATCTCGGCAACGAGTTCGCGCGTGGTGGTCGAGGCGGGCAGCTCGACATACCGCGACTCCATCCCGAGTTTGGCCGTCCGGTTCCGCTTCATCCGCACATGGGTGTGAGACGCCGGATCGTCGCCGACTAGCACGGTGGCCAGGCACGGAATTCTCACCTGTGCCCGTGCGAACTCGGTCGTGCCTACTGTGACCTGCTCCAGGAGCCGAGCTGCGACCGCCGTCCCATTCATGACGTGTGCGCTCACGTCGTCCTCTCGATCAACTCGAAGGCGCTTGATCTGATGCGCCGCCTTTTGGGAACACTTCTGGGCCGTGCGCGTTTACCACAACATGATTGATGACCGTGACCGCGAGGCGTTGGACGCTTACTCCGAGGCGGTGACTGCCGTCGTTCAGCAGGTCTTGCCCAGTGTCGCGAGCCTCCGGGTGAGGTCCCGGCTCGGCGATGGCGCGGGCAGTGCCAGTGTGTTGACCGGCGACGGGTTTCTGTTGACCAGCGCGCATGTCGTCGATGGAGTGAACACCGTCGTGGCCGCCTTCGCAGACGGCAACGAGGTGACCGCAGATGTGGTCGGACGAGATGCGTTCTCCGACCTGGCCGTGCTGCGCGCTCGAGGTGAAGTACCGAGTCCCGTTGCGCTGGGCGACGCCAGCAAGCTGCAAGTCGGACAACTCGTGATCGCGGTGGGAAACCCCCTCGGTCTGGCGGGAAGCGTCACGGCTGGCATTATCTCGGGCCTAGGCCGGTCACTTCCAACCAGGCAAGGACGAGTTGTTGATGAGGTGATCCAGACCGACGCGGCACTCAATCCCGGGAATAGCGGCGGTGTGCTCGCCGACAGCCGTGGCCGAATGATCGGAGTCAATACCGCGGTGGCCGGCATCGGTGTCGGCCTGGCAGTGCCGATCAACGAGACGACGGAGCGCATCATCAGCGCCTTGATGACCGCCGGTCGAGTACGTCGCGCCTGGCTCGGAATCGCGGGCAGCCAGGCTCCGCTGCCGCCAGCGTTGGCGAACAAGCTGGGTCGGCGTGAGGGCCTTCGGGTGGCCCAGGTGGTTGCCGGCAGCCCTGCTGATAGTGCGGGTCTGAGAGCAGGCGACGTCGTCGTCGCGGTCGCTGGCACTTCCCTGGGTTCCAGCACCGAGCTGCAGCGCCGAATGGTCGAGGATGCGATCGGCCGGCGAGTGGAGATCACGGTCTGGCGCAACGGTGCATTGGTCGATGTCATCGCTGTGCCGAGAGAGCTGACCGAGTCCTCTAGCTAAAGGCTGCGTACCGTTCACTGCAAGGGAAAGGGCGACTGGCTCCAGGCCGGAAGGTCGCTGAGCTCCACGGTGGCGACCCACTTGACCCACCAGAAACCCCGTCGGTGTGGCGCTACCAGCCGTACGGGCGCTCCATGCCCCGCGTCTAGTGGCTCGCCCTGATAGGCAGTGGCCAGCCACAGCGAATTAGCGTCCTCAGTCGGGAATCGCCGTCGGTAGCCGGTCACACTCCGCACCTCGATGCTGGCAGCGGCGGCAAGCTGCTCCCGCGGAAGAAGATCACCAAGGTTGGCAGCTGTCCACTCCCCATCGGCGTACCAGCCGCTGGTGCAGTCCAGCCGCGCAGCGACGGTCGTTGATCGCGATGCCAAGTCGAGAATCGAGTATGAGGATCCGGCAATAACGACGTGATGGTCGGGGTGGACGATCGGGATGGTGTCGAAGAGCCACATCGTTGCCGGGGCGGCATCGGCGGCGACCTTATGTGATCCAGTTGCGATTCTGCTGGCTGACGCAGATCCGACCAGCCCGCCAATACCCTCGAGTGCGGCATACGTCGTCCCGACGCCCGCAGCCAGCAAGCCGGTACGCAGCAGCGTCCGACGTGACAGGTCGACGCGGCGTAGCCGTTGCCGCCGGTGACGCAGCACATGCCAGACCAGTAGCGGTACGGCCAGCAGTGCAGACCCGACGTGCACCTGCATCAGGCTGAGGTACCACAGCACGCCGTACCCGCCGTAGACCTCCACAAGTCCCGAACCGACGCAGACAACGACCAAGCCGACCAAGATCACGCTTGCGACTCGGATGGCTGGAGCGCGCCGCATGATGACCGTCTTCCACGGCGTCAGCAATACAACCGCAAGTCCCAACAGACCGTGCGCGATGGTGGCAGCTTTGGCCGGTCCCGAAGTGCCGGCGGCGAACGCAAGTCCACCGGTCACCGCGGCTCCAACGAGGACGATGAGTAGCGCCAGATTTGTACGCCGACCCGCCCGTCGTAAGCCCAGGACGTTGCCGAGCCGGCGCCGGCTCATGACTAACCTCGTTGGTCGGGAAAGACCGGCGCGGCCGGCGGAGCGGGCGGCTGAAACTGGGGTCCCGCAGGGCTGCCGGTAGCCGACCACACGGCGGGTTGTGGCGGAGGCGGGAATACGACGTAAGGCCTGAGCCACGCGGCCCGCTGCAGCAGGACGCTCATCCGTTGGTTGAGATCAGCCGGGGCTGTCCCATTCACGGCTCGATTGTGCAGGAAACCGATCTCGATCATGGTTTGCTGGTACGCCCGAAGAGCTGCTGCGGCAGGCTTGCCCCCAATGCGTTTGGCGTACGCGCGGGCCGACATCCGATCCGAGAGTCGGGCTATCCAGCGGATCTCCTCGGGCCTCATCCAACCCATCTGCGACACCTGATGCAGTGCCGCGGTGAGCATCTTGCCTTCACGGGTACGCGCCCAAATGGCCACTGCCAAGATCACCACCAGCAGCGGGAGCATGATCGCGCCGTAGGCGATCAAGAACCCGTTGGCGCCGAAGAAGGTGCTGCCGTTCCAGATCGCGTGCATCAGCACCGCGGCCACGAAACCGAGGATTGGTGCAACGACGCGTACCGCCGGTCGACGGGTTGACACAGCAATTCCAATGCCCAGGCCCGTCGCGGCGGTGAACAGTGGATGTGCGAACGGCCCCATGATGCCGCGCAGGAAGAAGGTCAGACCGAGCTGCCCGGATTGCAGCGATCCTAGGTAGTAGACGATGTCCTCGACGAATGCGAATCCGATCCCGACCAGGGCGCCGTAGATGATGCCATCGAGCAGGCCGTGCACCTCGGCACGTCGGAAGACCACGATCCCGACGAGAAACAAGCCTTTCGCCGACTCCTCGATCAAGGGCGCAGCTATCGCGGTATTGACGTACTGGTTAGCGCCGGGCAGCCCGAAGAGGAGTTGCTCGCCGACAAAGCTCAGTGCGACGGCCGCAACAGCACCCCAACCCAACGCTGTGAGTCGATACCGGGCCGGCTCCGGCTCGTAGCGGTCAAGCCAGAAACAGATCAAGATCATCAGCGGGAAGGACAGCGCGGCCAGCAGTGTGGCGATCAGCGCTCCAGCCGGGCCGCCCAGAAGAAAGATCAAGATCGCTATGGCCAAGCCGCCCACGCCGAGAACGATCATGGTGACCCAGGTGAGCGCGGAACGTGGACGGTGCAAAAGAGCGGCTGGCGCTACCGGGGCCATGACGGGACGAGGTCCGCCCGCAGGAAACATTGCCTGCCCAGTCACTGCTGATCACCTCATCCGTACGCCGTTGGCCCACCGCTACGTCAACCGCATCACTCAACGATAGGCAGCGGGTGGCTCGCGTACAGTCGCCGCTATGGACGCGATGCCAGCAGTTCATCCGCGACCAGGTTTGCCGAGCCGCGTCAGCGTCTACGAAGTCGGTCCCCGGGATGGCTTACAGGCCGAGAAAACGGTGCTGCCGCTGCCGGTCAAGCTAGAGCTGATCGACAGGCTCGGCGATGCGGGACTTGCAATTATCGAGGCAACCAGCTTCGTGTCGGCCCGTTGGGTTCCTCAACTGGCGGATGCCGACGATCTCATGGCTCGGCTGCAGCGTCGACCTGGTGTCCGGTATCCCGTGCTTGTCCCTAACGAGCGCGGTTTCGAGCGGGCCATGGCGGTCGGTGCCAATGAACTCGCGATCTTCGTGTCCGCAACCGAGACCTTTGCGAAGCAGAATCTGGGCACCACGCTGGACGGCGCCATCGCCATGGCGGCACCGGTCGTCAAGGCAGCAAAGCGAGAAAGAATTCCAGTACGCGGCTATGTCTCGATGTGCTTCGGCGACCCGTGGGAGGGGAGGGTCGACCCGGCGGCTCCCGCGGCCGTAGCGGCACGACTCATAGAGCTCGGCTGCTCCACCATCAGCCTGGGCGACACGATTGGTGTTGCCACCGCTGGTCACGTGGTGGCCGTACTCGACCGGGTAATAGCGGCCGGGGTGCCACGAGACCGGATCGCGCTACACCTGCACGACACCTACGGCCAGGCTCTCGCGAACGTGCTAGCCGGATTGGAGGCCGGAGTCAGCGAATTTGATTCCTCCGCCGGCGGACTGGGGGGCTGCCCGTACGCGAAATCAGCGACCGGGAATCTCGCTACTGAGGACCTGGTGTGGATGCTGGATGGCCTTGGCATCGAGACGGGCGTTGACCTGATGAAGCTGGCAGCCACCAGCCGCTGGCTTGCCGCCACGTTAGGACGGCCCTCGCCATCGCGGGTGGTGGCTGCGCTGGGCATTTGAACGCCTCCGGCACTAGTGTCGTTGTCGTGGGTGGGAGGGGCACACATGGCCGACATCGACGACTTCGACCTCGACCGGAGTATCGCTCAAGCCTGGGCTGAGTTTCAGAGTCGGTTGAGTGAAGTCATCTCCCTGATCGACGACACGGCGGATCTGACGATCGGTACTGAGTCAGGGGGTAATGGTCCGCCGCCCTTCGTGAGGCTGAGCAGTCCTCGGCCAGGCGTGGTCCGATGTGAGGCTGCCAGCAACGCGGTGCTCGGCGGTGATTTTCAACTTTCTGCCGAGCTGCTCAGCGAGATGGAACGCCTGGGATGGCAACCACCGACAGTCAGCGGTGAGCCGCCATCGGCCACCCAATCGGTCGAGCCGACGGCGAATTTCTGGATCGAGCTGCCGCAAGGTGAGTCCGATCGTATGAGCGAGCTGGCCGTAGCCGCCCTACGCGACATCTACGGCGTACAGCATCCGGTCTTTCTCGCTCCCGACCAGCTCGCGGAAGCGCTCCAGCCAGCACCGGCAGCCGTCGAGAGTGGCTCCTCGATCAAGGTCGTGGAGGTGGACGAGACTGATCTCCGGTCGACCATGCCGCGTAACCAGCAACATCTCAACGATCTTGTCGATGCGGAGCTTGCCGAGATATACGGCCATCTTCCGATCCGCGATGCTGAGGGTGACGTGGCCATCAGGGTCGGATCGACGATGCTCTTCCTACGCACTTCTTCCGATGGCCAGGAGGTGGTGCTTTTCGCCCCTGTCGTGCACGACATCGCCGGCCGGTCCCGAGCTGCCGAGGTGCTCAACGACTTGAACGTCGAGGCTCGCTGGGTCAAGTTCCAATTGATCAAGGACCGCGTCTTTGTGACTATTTCTGTGCTGTCCCGACCCTTCGTACCGGCTCACCTACGCCAGGCCGTCCGCATCCTCTCTGACGTCGCCGACGGCATCGACAACGAACTAGCCGCGAAGCTCAATGGCCGCACCACCTTCAGCGACCACGATTAGCCAGTGGCGGTAGTTTCCCAACCCGGCCCAGCCGAGCTTTCGACGGAACGCACCAACGAGTCGAAGGTAGATTGGATGCCGTGATGGATCCCCGGGAGCTTTACACCTTGAACGAGGCGGTGGTCGCCAAGCTCAAGGAGCATCGCCCGGTGTTGATCCACCAGTTGGACGGCTTCGTTGACGCCGGGCAGGCCGGACGGCTGTTCTCCACGAATCTGCTGGACAACCTCGAGCACGAAGTGCTCGCCGAATTCGATCATGATCAGCTCCACGACTACCGCAGCCGCCGACCAGCGATGATCTTCGACACCAATCAGTGGAAGTCTTACGCCGACCTTCATCTGCGTATCTATCGAGTCACGGACGGCCATGGCGAGGTCTTCCTGCTCTTGAGCGGCCCCGAGCCGGACGTGCAGTGGGAGCGACTCGCTGCGGCTATGGTCGGGCTGATCGAGCGGTTCGGCGTACGGATGACTGTGGGTGTGCACGGCATCCCCATGGCGGTGCCGCATACCCGACCCATCACCTTGACGGCGCATGCTACCGATCCCTCGCTGGTCAGGTCTTATCGGAGTTGGATTGATCGTGTCGAGGTGCCAGCGAGCTTCACCGGTCTGCTGGAATTCCGTCTGGGCCAGCTGGATCGCACGGCCATGGGTTTTGCGGCACACGTGCCGCATTACCTAGCTCAAGCATCCTTCCCGGAAGCGACTTTGACGCTGACGCGTTCCCTCAACCAAGCGACAGGTCTGGCGGTTCCGCTGGAACCGCTGGAGAAGGCATCTGCCAGCAATCTCGCAGACATCGCTGACGAGATGGCGACCTCAACCGAAGTCCAGGAACTCGTGGCAACACTGGAGCAGCAATACGATGCACTCCAGGCTGAACGACCGGATCGGGTGCCCAGTGCTGAGGAAATCGCCGCCGAGTTTGAGCGGTTCCTCGCTGAGCGCGAGAAGGACGACTGATCTGCTGCTGCCCAATGCACCAGACCGTGAGGCGCTTGTCACTCGGCTTCGGCTCGCGGGATGTGTATTCGCCGAGGACGAAGCAGACGTGTTGCTCGGCGCTGCGACATCGCAGCACGACCTCGAAGACATGATCAGGCAACGTGTACAGGGACTCCCGCTGGAGCTGATCGTTGGTTGGGCCGAGTTTGCCGGACTGCGGATTGGCATCGAGCCGGGCGTATTCGTACCGCGACAGCGGACCCTGCTTCTGTTGCGACACGCCTTGCGGCTCGCTCCGGCCCGACCGGTGGTTGTCGAGTTGTGTTGCGGTTCGGCAGCTGTCTCGGTTGCGCTGGCCTCGACGCTGCAGGGAGTCGAGCTCTACGCCACCGATATTGATCCGGCTGCGGTCCGATGCGCTCGCCGGAACCTGGTTGACGTCACCCCGCCAGCCTTCGTCTTCGAAGGTGACCTCTATGACCCACTGCCACCCTCACTGTCTGGTCGGGTCGACCTGCTGCTCGCCAATGCGCCCTATGTGCCGACTGAATCGATCGCGCTGATGCCGCCGGAAGCCCGCCTCTATGAGCCCCGAGTCGCGCTCGATGGGGGTACGGATGGGCTTGACGTGCATAGGCGAATCGCCGCAGGCGCGACGCACTGGCTTGCCCCGCGCGGACATCTGCTGATCGAGACCAGTCGCGACCAGGCGGCTGGAAGCGTGACCGCCTTCGAACGTTATGGGTTGGTGGCCCACGTAGTCAGCTCCGACGAGCTGGATGCGACTATCGTCATCGGCCGGCTGGCAACGGCTCACCTGGAACAAAACGTGGCGGGCCGAGACCACTAAGCTCCTGTCGTGCCTCAGTCCCTTGTCGAGCTCATCGACCTGTTGGACCTGGAGGAAATTGAGATCGGACTGTTTCGGGCACGGCAGCCAAACACCCAGCTGCAGCGAGTCTTCGGCGGGGAAGTGCTGGCCCAGGCACTCATCGCCGCTGCCCGGACCGTGCCGGTCTCCAGGGTGCTGCATTCCCTGCACGCCTACTTTCTGCTTCCCGGACGGACCGACATTGCCATCGTCTACGACGTCGAACCAGTGCGCGACGGTGGTTCATTCTCCTCGCGGCGGGTCGTCGCTCGACAGGGTGGCAAGGTGATCTTCTATCTGTCGAGCTCCTTCCACGAGATGGAGGAGGGCTTCGAGCACCTGGATCCGGTGCCGGACGACGTTCCGGCGCCTGAGGATTGTCCGACCCTGGGGGAGGTGCTGTTCAAGGCATCAGGTCGGCCAGTCTCGTTCTGGGAGCACGAGTGGGGAGCACTCGACGTGCGCTACGTCGGTGACTCTCGAAGCGGGGGCGCTCTGGTGAACCCACACCATCCGGCACATTCCCGCGTCTGGGTTCGCGCCAAGGGCAGGTTGCCCGATGACCGCCGCCTCCATCAGGCGGCGTTGGCGTACGCCAGTGATCTGACGTTGCTGGGAGTCACCACGGTGCCACACAACGTCTTCATCGGGCTGAATGTGCACGTCGCCTCCATCGACCACGCCATGTGGTTTCACCGGCCGTTTCGTGCCGACGAGTGGCTGCTCTACGACCAAATCTCCCCGTCCGCCTCGAGCGGCCTCGGCTTGGCAACCGCCCGCCTGTTCCAGAACAGCATCCTGGTCTCCAGCGTTGCCCAAGAAGGCCTCATTCGCCCCCTCCGCCACTCCTGAGCGTGCCAACTGTCAGTCGCTCCGCGAGCGTCGGAGCGGCGCTTTCGTCTTACGAAGCCGACTGGCGGGATTGCTCGGCGAGCGTCGGGTAGGCGCGCGCGCTGGCGATCGGAGGATCGATGAGCGAGGCGGACACCGCCAGTGATGCGCCGGCCAATCGGCATGCGCCTCGCGAAGAGTGACGACGACGCCAGCTCTCAGCGCGACGGCGCGAGCCGAGCCTCAAGAAAGGCCAGGGCGATCCGGAGGGGGAATCCGGATCGCCCTGTGGGCTGCTGGTAAGTCGCTGTGAGGTCCCGCTGTGCGGGGGTTACGCAGCCAGGACCGACTTACCTCGCAGCTTGGCAATGGCATGACGCTCGATCTGACGGACACGCTCTGCGGTGATTCCCCAGATCGCACCGATATCGGCGAGCTTGGCTTGACGGCCGTCGATGAGTCCGTAACGGCGGCGTACGACGTCGGCAGAACGCTCGTCCAGGGAGGCGAGCATGTCTTCCAACCGGGCGTGCTCTTCGGCGTCAAGGAAAACCTCGTCCGGACCTGGCATCGGCTCACGGGCGATCAGATCGCCAAGAGCGGTGTCGCCGCCTTCCTCGACGGGCGCATCGAGGCTCACATGGTCGCGGCCGTAGCGCATCAGGTCAAGGACGCGCTCGGGCTCGAGATCCATTTCGATGGCGATCTCTTCGATCTCGGGATCGCGCCCGAGTCGCCGCTCGAGCGTCCTGCGTACCGCACCGACCTGATTGACCTGCTCGGCAACATGTACCGGAAGCCGAACAATGCGGCCCTGCTGGGCGATCCCGCGGCTGATGGACTGCCGTACCCACCAGGTGCCATAGGTCGAGAACTTGAAGCCCTTGGTGTAGTCGAACTTCTCCACCGCACGGATAAGGCCCGTGTTGCCTTCTTGCACCAGATCCAAAAGAGGCATCTGAGACCGGCCGTACTTTCGAGCAACAGAAACCACCAAACGTAGGTTGGCGGTCACAAAATGCTGCATTGCTCGACGGCCTTCGTCAACCAAGAACTCCAGTTCAGCCTTGCTCGGCCGCTTGGCATGCTTTCCACGCTCGGCAAGCGTCACATCGCCGGAGAGGACGTGCTCGGCGTAAAGACCAATTTCGATCGTCTTCGCGAGCTCAACTTCCTCCTCAGCGGTCAGCAACGGAGTCTTGGCGATGCCTTCTAGATATAAGCCGACTGCATCTTTGCCATCGATGCCTTCGGATACTCGCGAACGAGTAGTTGTTGCCACAGTGGGCCCCTTTCGTTACCTTCACAATCCAGAACGCGTCAGGTACCGGTTTGGATTCCTCGGCTGCCCTGAAGAATCCCTGAGACCTACTCGGGGGTAACCCCGAGCGGTTTTTTGCCCCCGCGGTCGAGTTCGTCAGCGTGCACTAATGGTTCGAAGCAACAGTCGTTTGTGGATGCATTACCCGCTCAGCCGCGGTGGTACGCGCCTGTTCGGTAACTCATCTAAAACGGTCACAAGTGGCCGGGAATTCCCGAACCGCTCAGCCTTCGCGCGTTATCTCGCTCACGATCCAGGCGTACTCGAAGGCCAGTTCCCGCCAGCTCTTGTAGCGTCCGCTCACGCCGCCGTGGCCGGCCACCATCTCGGTCTTGAGCAAGATCTGACGTTTGTCCGAGTTGGTGGCGAGATGCCGCAGAGCGGCGACCCATTTGGCTGGTTCGACGTAGAAAACGCGGGTGTCGTTGAGGCTCGTGGTGGCCAGAATGGCCGGATAGTCGATCGCGCCGATATTTTCATATGGTGTGTAGGACTTCATGTACGCGTAGACCTCGGGGTCGTGCAGCGGGTCTCCCCACTCCTCCCACTCGATCACGGTAAGCGGCAGATCAGGATTGAGGATGGTGGTCAGCGCGTCGACGAAGGGTACCGCGGCATGGATGGCGTGGAACTTCTCTGGGGCGAGGTTGGCCACGGCACCCATCAATAGGCCTCCGGCGCTCCCGCCGCGTGCGGCCAACCGGTCGGCCGAGGTGTATGCCTGCTCCAGGAGATAGTCCGCGCAGGCGATGAAGTCGGTGAAGGTGTTCCTCTTGGTGAGCGTCTTGCCATGCTCGTACCAGCTCCGACCAAGCTCGCCCCCGCCTCGGATGTGGGCAATGGCATAGACGATGCCACGGTCGAGCAGCGAGAGCCGCGGGACGGAGAAGCTGGGGTCCATGGATGCCTCGTACGCGCCGTATCCGTAGAGCATGGCGGGGGCCGAGCCGTCCAGCGGGACATCGGCCCTACGCACGATCGACAGCGGCACCTGGGTGCCGTCCGGCGCTGTAGCCCAGCCACGTTCTTGGATGTAGTTCTCGGGTTGATATGGGCCAAACCGCGGGTCGTCCAGTACTGGGGTGCGTTTTAGCAAGGTCAGTTCACCGGTGGTCAGGTGATAGTCGTAGATCGAGTCAGGAGTCAACATCGAGGCGTAACCAACCCTGATGGTCGGGGTTTCGTACTCAGACTCACCGGGCGCGTACGCCACGTAGAGCGGCTCGTCGAAGGCAAGGTCGGCGCCGTCCTGCAGGTCGCCTCCCGCATCCCGAGGCACCACATGCAAAGCGGTCAGCCCATCCCGTCGCAGCGACACGACGGCATGGGTGGCGTACGCGCTGACCGACAGGAGCCGGACACCCTGGCGGTGCGGAATGACCGGTGTCCACTCGGTGTGACTGGTGGCGCCGAGCGGCGCCTCTGCGAGTTCGAAATCTTCGGCGCCATCGTTGTGCACGATCAGCAACCGATCACCGGCGGGTTCGATGACGTACTCAACCCCCTGTCGGCGCGGCGCGACGATGTGAGGCTCACCCTCGGGATCATCGGTGCTGAGCAGCCGGAATTCCGAGGTGATCTTGCTGCCGGCGCCGATGATGATCCAGCGATCATCGCGGCTTGCGTCGACACTCAGCCAGTAACGCTCGTCAGACTCGGTCAACACCTCGACATCCTGCGATGGGTCGTCGCCCAGCCGATGCCGCAAGATGACGTACGGCCGCCAGGCTTCATCCGCCCTGGTGTAGAAGAGGTGACCGTTCTTCGCCCATGCGACCCCGGATGCGGTGTCGTCGATCTGATCAGCACGTAGCTCACCTGATACCAGGTCCTTGATCATGATCGTGAACCGCTCGGCCCCAGTCAGGTCGATCGAGTATGCGAGCAGGCGTCCGTCGAGAGAGACGCTCAGCGCGCCGAGGGCGAAGAACTCGTGCCCTTCCGCCTCACGGTTGCCGTCGAGCAGAATCTCCTCGCCGCTGATCTCATGTTCAGGATCCGGCAACGTCGCGCGATCGTTCGCGACGACCCGGCAGTAGATCGGATACTCCGATCCCTCCACCGTCCGTACGTAGTACCAGTAGGCATCTCCACCTGGATGGGACGTATAGGCCGGCACACTGAGGTCGGTTTCCTTGGTGCGGGCTTTGATCTCACCAAAGATTGCGTCCGAGAGCTCCGAGAGGTGGGCCGTTTGCGCTTCGGTGTAGGCATTCTCTGCTTCCAGGTAGCTGATCACCTCCGGATCGTCCTTGTCGCGCAGCCATTCGTAGGGGTCGACGAACACGTCACCGTGATGGACACGGGTGATCGGTCGCCTCTTGGCGGCGGGTGCGGGGGAGGTGAGGGAAGCGCGAGCGTACATGGAGCATGAGCGTAGTGTTCCCGCAACGGCGACGATGCGTGAGGATAGCCCCATGGGAGCTGAGGTCGACGCCACAGAGTTCACCCGGGAGGACCGAAAGCGTCACCGAGACAAGGTTCGCAAGGGCCTGGATGTGCTGGCCCGGATGCTCACCGAGTCTCGGTTCGACTTCGAGCGGCCAATGACGGGTCTGGAGATCGAGCTCAATCTGGTGGACATGGATTGTCAGCCGGCTCTGCGCAACGCTGAGGTGCTGGCGGCCATTGCAGATCCCTCGTTCCAGACCGAGCTTGGCCGCTTCAACATTGAGATCAATGTCGATCCGCGGCGGCTAGCCGATTTCGGCTTCTCCGACTTCGAGCAATCGGTGAGAAAGTCGCTGAATGAGGCAGATCCGCGTGCCAAGGAGATCGGCGCTCAGCTGGTGATGATCGGCATTCTGCCGACCCTGATGCCACACCATGTGACATTGGACAGTGTCAGCGAGAATCCGCGCTACTCGATGCTCGACCAGCAGATCTTCGCCGCACGTGGCGAAGATCTGGAGATCATCATCGATGGCGTGGAACGCCTGGCGATGGTCTCCAACACGATCATGCCGGAGGCCGCCTGCACCTCGACCCAGGTGCATCTGCAAGTAAGCCCGGATGACTTTGCGGGCTACTGGAATGCAGCCCAGGCGATCGCCGGCGTACAGGTCGCCCTCGGGGCCAATTCGCCGTTCCTGTTCGGCAAGCAGTTGGTGTCCGAATCCCGAATCCCGCTGTTCGAGCAGAGCACCGATACGCGCAGCGACGAGCTGAAGGCTCAGGGTGTACGCCCACGTGTGTGGTTTGGCGAGCGCTGGATTACCTCGATTTTTGATCTCTTCGAGGAGAACTCGCGGTATTTTCCGGCACTGTTGCCGATCAGCTCCGATGAGGATCCAGTCGCCGTGCTGGACGAGGGCGGTGTGCCACATCTGGACGAGCTGCGGCTGCACAACGGCACCGTCTACCGCTGGAATCGGCCCGTCTACGACATCAGCGATGGCACCCCACACCTCCGCGTAGAGAACCGCGTGCTGCCGGCGGGGCCGACCGTCGTCGACACCATGGCAAATGCCGCCTTCTTCGCGGGGCTGGTGCGTGCGTTGGCCGATGAGGAACGCCCGATCTGGACGCAAATGTCCTTCCAGGCCGCCCAGGAGAACTTTGTGTCCGGCATCCGGCACGGCATCAACGCCGAGGTGTACTGGCCTCAGGTGGGTCAGGTGCACGTCGCAGAGCTCGTGGTTCGGAAGCTTTTGCCGATGGCGGCGGAGGGCCTGCGTCAATGGGAGGCGGACGAGGTTGAGATCGGTCGGCTGCTCGACATCATCGAACGGCGCTGCTTGCGTACGGCCAATGGATCTACTTGGCAGGTCGCGGAGGTGGCGCGGCGTGAACAGGCTGGCGCATCGAGGCAGGAAGCGTTGCAGGGGATGCTCGCCAGCTATCTGCCACACATGCACAGCAACGAGCCAGTCCACACCTGGGAGGTGAACTGAGTGTCACAGACCGAGCTGGTTACCTCGTCGCTGCCCGCGCCCGCCAAGCCAGTCATCGTTGTCGGCTATTCCTCGCGGCCGGAGGGCCGCGCGGCCTTGAAGCGCGCATTGAGCGAGGCGAGATTGCGCGAAGCGGCGGTTGTCGTGCTCGACACCTCTCCTGAAGTGGACGCTCCCGGGTTGGCTGAGGAGCTGACCGCCTCGGGAGTCAGCTACGAGATCAGAACCACGGATGTCCATGACTCCGCCGACGAGCTGCTCAGAGTAGCCGAGACCACTGAAGCCGACTTCATTGTGATCGGACTGCGCCGCCGGTCCCCGGTCGGCAAGTTGCTGTTGGGCAACAACGCCCAGCGAGTGCTGCTTGACGCGGCCTGCCCAGTTCTTGCTGTGAAAGCTGGGCCCGAAGCCGGCTAACACGGCATTGACGCCCAGCCGCGGCCGACACGAAATCGCGGGCGGCCTGCTGCTTTGGAGATCCGTGTCAGAATACCGGGTGGAGCGCCTATTGACATCCAGTGGGCGTTGCTTGCCCTTGTTCCGCCAGGTCAGTCCGAGAGGCCCTTTGTGACACCCCCCTCCAAACTGCAGAGATCATCCCGCGCGGTGGCTGCGTCCACAAGCCGGGCACGGCAAGAAAGCGTTCCGATCAAGAAGGCCGCGCCAGCCAAGTCAGTTCAGGCCAAGAAAGCTCCAGCCAGGAAGGCGCCGTTGACGTCTGTCGATGGCTCCCGGGCGAAGAAGGCTGCAGCACCCCCGCCGCCGCAAGCCAGCGATGAGTCAGTCATCTCTGACGAGACCTCAGCGACGACTGCGCCGGAGGTCGTCGATCCTCACGCTGTTGATCCCGAGGCGGCAGACGTCGAACTTGACGACGTCGCTCTTGAGCAGCTGGATGTCGATCTTGAGGCGGAGCCGTTGACCGCCGACGTTGTCGTCGATTTGGAGACTGAGGAGGTCGTCCTCACAGTCGGCAAGAAGCGGAGCCTGGACGACGTCGACGAGTCGGCGTTCGAGCCGGCCGCAGAGGCGAAGCTCGAAGAGGAACTGGCCGAGGACGAGGGCTTCACGCTGTCGGAGGCTGACGACGCCGACGAGCCCGAGCAGCAGGTGATGGCCGCCGGCGCCACGGCTGATCCTGTCAAGGACTACTTGAAGCAGATCGGCAAGGTTGCGCTACTGAATGCCGAGCAGGAAGTCGAGCTCGCGAAGCGCATCGAAGCCGGACTGTTCGCTGACGAGAAAGTCAATGACGAACAAACCAAGATCAAGGCGACCCAACACGACGACTATGAATGGATCGCCGAAGACGGCCGTCGTGCCAAGAACCACCTCCTGGAGGCCAACCTCCGGTTGGTGGTTTCGCTGGCCAAGCGCTACACCGGGCGCGGAATGCTTTTCCTCGACCTCATTCAGGAGGGCAACCTCGGCTTGATCCGGGCGGTCGAGAAGTTCGACTACACCAAGGGCTACAAGTTCTCCACGTACGCCACGTGGTGGATTCGGCAGGCGATCACTCGGGCGATGGCCGACCAAGCGCGTACGATCCGCATCCCGGTGCACATGGTCGAGGTGATCAACAAGCTTGCTCGGGTGCAGCGACAGATGCTGCAGGATTTGGGCCGGGAGCCGACACCGGAAGAACTCGCGCGCGAGCTTGACATGACCCCGGAGAAGGTCGTCGAGGTTCAGAAGTACGGGCGCGAGCCGATCTCTTTGCACACACCGCTGGGCGAAGACGGCGACTCCGAGTTTGGCGATCTGATCGAGGACTCGGAGGCAGTCGTACCTGCGGACGCGGTGAGCTTCACCCTGCTTCAGGAGCAGTTACATGACGTGTTGGACACCCTCAGCGAGCGGGAAGCTGGCGTGGTGTCGATGCGATTCGGACTGACCGATGGTCAGCCCAAGACGCTTGACGAGATTGGCAAGGTGTACGGCGTGACTCGGGAACGGATCCGCCAGATCGAGTCCAAGACGATGAGCAAGTTGCGCCACCCGTCCCGATCCCAAGTGCTTCGGGACTACCTGGACTGACGCTACCTGGACTGACGCTGGGGCCAGGTGCCATGGGGTCGAGCTGGGCGCCGGTCGAGGTGCGGCTGGCTCTTCGCTGGCCCGGAGGGGCGCTGAGGATGAGCCCAACTGCCCGAAAGGCTAACCGGCTGCTGGAAGCTGGGTGGTGGCCGGCTGAACAGCCTGCGGGGATCAGTTAGCCGATCCGCTGCGACTCGTCGTGAATGGTGAGCGCCACTTGCTTGAGCTTGTCTGCATGCTCCTTGCCGTGGTGTGAGCAAAACAGCAGCTCGAATCCGCTCGCCATGGTGACTCGAACATATGCTTGCGCGCCACACCGATCGCAACGATCCGAGGCGTTCAATGCGGGACCTTCGATAACGGGAGTATTCACGCTGGGCCTCGCTTCCTGACGATTTGATGTTCTGGTCAGATGATCTTTCTGATCCGAGGCGTGCATCGTGTCGGCGATACACACTTCGCATATCTCAACATCTCGTCTGCGTCTGATTGTTCCGGTTCTGCGTCTCGTGCCAATGACCGTTGTGTAACGAATCCTGTGAATCCTCGCGTTGCCGGGCCAGATGCCATGGCCTTGTTGTGAAAGTTTCGTTGTTCGACACATCAGCGGATTGGCCGCTCGTGGTGCGCCGTCAAACGGCCGTCGCGAGGTACTCTCAGCCCGTGCCAACTGCCAGCCCTGCAACGGAAAGCCGTGATTACGAGGCGCGGCACCTGTTGGTGTTGGAGGGGCTCGAGGCGGTCCGGAAACGGCCTGCTATGTACATCGGCTCCACAGATACCAGGGGGCTGATGCACTGCCTGTGGGAGATCATCGACAATGCTGTCGACGAGGCGCTGGGCGGCTACGGCAAGGAGATCTTTGTCACACTGCGCGCCGACGGCGGCATTACGGTGCGAGATCAGGGTCGCGGTATCCCAGTGGACCTCGAACCGCGTACCGGCCTGTCCGGAGTCGAAGTGGTGTTTACCAAGCTGCACGCGGGTGGCAAGTTCGGCGCCGGGTCCTATAACGCGACCGGTGGGCTGCACGGCGTGGGTTCCTCGGTCGTCAACGCCTTGGCTAGTCGGCTCGATGTCGAAGTCGACCGCAATTCTGCGACCTGGGCCATGTCGTTCCGGCGCGGTGTTCCGGGGACCTTCGACGGCCCGGGGCCAACCGCGAAATTCACCGCAGGGGGTCCACTGCGCAAGAGCGGTCGGGTGGCCAAAGGAGCGACCGGAACTCGGGTCACCTACTGGCCCGATCGGCAGATCTTTCTGCACGACGCGCAACTCTCGTTGCGAGACCTGCAGGATCGTGCACGGCAGACAAGCTTTCTGGTGCCCGGACTGGCGCTCCATGTCATCGACGCCCGCTCCGAAGAGGTCATCGAAGAGACCTATCGTCACAGCGGCGGCATCTCGGAGTTCTGCGAGTTCCTCGCACCTGATCAACCCATCACCGACGTCGTCCGGCTGCGCGGCACCGATCGATTTACCGAGACCGTGCCAATGCTGGACGACGAAGGGCACATGGAGCCCGCAGACGTCGAGCGAGACCTCGACATCGACGTCGCCGTTCGATGGGGAGATGGCTACGACACCCGGACCCACTCATTCGTGAACATCATCGCAACGCCCAAAGGTGGCACCCACATAACTGGCTTCGAACGGGGACTGACAAGGGCATTCAGCAATGCGCTGCACAACACCCGGCTGCTCAAGAACGGCGACGAGGTCCTGAAGGAAGACGTACTGGAAGGGATGACTGCAGTCATCACCGTGCGACTGGCCGAGCCGCAGTTCGAGGGTCAGACCAAAGAGGTGCTCGGTACGCCTGCCGTGTCACGGCTGGTGACCAGGGTGGTGGAACGCGAGCTCGCCAGATTTCTCTCCTCCACCAGGGCAGCGACCAGGACACAGGCTCGCGCGGTCCTGGAGAAGGTTGTCGGCGCGTCGCGGACTCGGGTCGCTGCCCGGCAGCATCGAGAGGCCCAGCGCCGTAAGAATGCCCTGGAGTCATCCTCGCTGCCGGCCAAGCTCGTCGACTGCCGCAGCAATGACGTCGACCGCTCGGAGCTGTTCATTGTCGAGGGCGACTCGGCACTTGGTACGGCGAAACTGGCCAGGAACTCCGAGTTCCAGGCCTTGCTGCCGATCCGGGGGAAGATCCTCAATGTCCAGAAGGCCTCGATCGGCGACATGCTGAAGAACGCGGAATGCGCCTCGATCATCCAAGTTGTCGGTGCCGGCTCCGGCCGCAGCTTCGACATCGACACGGTCCGCTACGGCAAGATCATCTTCATGGCCGATGCCGACTCCGACGGTGCCCACATTCGTTGCCTGCTCGCAACCCTCTTCTTTCGATACATGCGTCAACTTGTCGATGCTGGTCGGGTCTTTACCGCCGTGCCGCCGCTGCATCGCTTTGAGTTAACGAATCCCCGCAAGGGCCAGGAGAAGTACATCTACACCTACTCCGACGCGGAGTACCAGCGAAAGGCAGCTGAGCTCACCAAGAAGGGTCTGAACTTCAAGGAGCCACAGCGTTACAAGGGGCTTGGCGAGATGGACGCCGACCAGCTGGCCGAGACGACGATGAATCCGCGGCACCGTACGCTGCGCCGCATGACGGTGGACGACGGCCTGATCGCCGAGACCACATTCGAGATGCTGATGGGCAACGATGTGGGTCCGCGTAAGGAGTTCATCATCGATGGCGCGTACGCGCTCGACGCCGCCACTATCGACGCCTAACTCAGTCGCAAGCTCAAGCGGTCGCCCGCGCAAGTGCTGGACCAGGACTTGGCAGAATCCCGTATTTCCTGCTCAGCTCTAGCAGGACCTGGGGGTTCGGCGGCTGTCCCCGCAGCGATGCGAAGTACTCTGCCTGCTCGGCGAAGAGCTTCTCCATTCCAGCCGGCACGATGACACCCACTGCCCACACCGGTTCATCCGACAAGTTGGCGAAGGCGTGCGGAACACGACGGGGAAGCCACTGAAGGGTGCCGGGGCCAGCCTCGATCTGTAGCTCGCCAACCTGCAGCGTGAGCACTCCCGAGATGACGAAGATTGCCTCGTCCTCCCGACTGTGGACGTGTCGCCCTGGTCCCGGAGCGTGTGCCGGCATCCGGGCCTGCCCGAAGGCGACCAGCCCTCCGGTGCGATCGCCACTCGCCAGCACGGCCCACGGCTGAGCTTGGTCTAAAGCACTCACAGTGAAGGGTTCAAAGTCGGTCAATGGAACTCCTAACTAGAGATAATCACTAGTGTAGGCCACTAGTATCTGACCATGGCGGTCAAGTCCCTTAGGTCAGAGTCCTCTCCGGCACCGTCGCGGAAAGAACGTGCCGCTGCCACGAGGGCGCGCATCCTGGCCTCGGCGTACGCCGCCTTCGTAGAGTCGGGTTTCCAGGCAACGACCATGCCGTCGATTGCGGAGCGAGCTGGAGTGGCTGTTCAGACCGTCTACTTCATCTTTCACACCAAGACCGAACTGCTGCGGGCCGTTGCCGACGCTGCTGTCATCGGTGTCTCAGACCCGCAGCCGCCGAACCTGGCCGAGTGGTATCAGGCGGCCGTGAGCGCAGCCGATCCGGAGCAGGCCGTCGCGGCCTTCGTCGCTGGAGTCGCGAGCGTTCTGGATCGGATTGGTCCGCTGACATCCGTCCTGGCCAGTGCAGCTGCCCTCGAACCGATGATCGCCGAGCATCTCGCGCATACCGAGCAGCTCCGTGTTGAAGGCTATCTGGCCTTCATCCGCCACCTTCACCGCAACCGGCTGCTTCGCCCGGGACTGAGCGTCAAAGTAGCCACGGATGTCCTGCTGACCCTGCTCGGCCCGGCCACCTATGTCGCATTCACCCGGGATCGTGGCTGGAGCCATAACCAGTATCTGAGGTGGATTTCGCCAACTCTCGTAGGGCTGCTGATCAAGGATCGACCTTCCTGATCGCGAGGAGGCGTCGACAGGGTGTGGCGGCGCCAAGTCCACCGACAAGTTGGCGCTAAGCAGTTAGTCCCAGCGTTCCAAGAGCCCTGTATCGACGTCGTAGTAGAACCCACCGACAACTGCTCGATCGCCGATCAGTGGGTGATTGCGGAGCTTCTCGGTATCGCGATGCAGCGTGCGGCGCTGGTCCGCCGATGCGCCGAATCGCACCCAGGAGGCATCAGCGCCGCTGGCGTTGCGGATCCACTCGATGATCACATCGTCATCAGCTGCTGCCATCGCACAACGGCTGTGCGGGATCACCATGATGCGATTGACGTTAAGCAGATGAACGCCTGCGATGCAGCCAGCAAGCGCGGAAGTCGTGACGCGACCACCGGGCGTCCTGAGGATCTTGGCGTCGCCGAAGGTCAGACCTAGCATCTCGAGTGGCACGATCCGAGAGTCCATGCATGTGACGACGAGGACCCCCGCATGGGCTATCCCGTCGAAACCGTGCTGATCAAAGCTCTCGGCGAACTTCTTGTTGTTTGCCAGCAGATCGTCGAAGGCGTGGTCCGCCTCCGTTATTTTGTCGGGCCGGTCTTCAGCTGCGTGCTCCATGCGTATCGGCCTCCACATGCGGGTTGTTCAGCCCGCGGCGGCCGATCCGATCGCCGCGATGGGCTGACTACTAGGGGTTCCTGAACCGTCGCGCCGGGCGTCAGCGGCCGGCAGCGGCACGGGACTGCCACTAGGCGCTGCGGCGATTGCCGGCGCCGGCCCCACCCAAGCGAGCAGCACAGCATCCTCGCCTTTGAGGAACCGATGGCAGCGTACCCCGCCAGTCGCCCGGCCTTTGGCCGGATACTGCCCGAAGCCAGTGACCTTGACAGATCCGGCGTCTGTGCCCGGGAGGGCGCGCGATGTCCCCGAGACCGTCGCAACAACCGCCTCCGTTGCCGACACAGCCCCGAAATAGACGACGCTCACGCCGATACCGAGCTTGATGCCGGCCATGCCACCGCCCGGACGGCCTTGTGGCCGTACGGCGGTGGCTGGGAAGTGCAGGAGCTGGGCGTCATTGGTGACGAAGACCAGTTCGGCCGCTGCAGTAGTGAGCTCTACGGCGCCCACGACCCGGTCGCCGGCCTCGAGGCGGATGACTTCCCACGAATCCTTGCCGAGGATCTCGGGATTGACCCGCTTGACGACACCGCGAGCCGTGCCAAGCGCGAGGCCGAGTGAATCATCGGCCAGCGTGGTCAGACAGAGCACTTTCTCTCCGGCGTCCAAGGTGACCAGCTCACTGACATGGGTGCCGCCCTGGAGGTTCGGCGCGTGCGCAGTGCTGGGCACGGTGGGGAGATCCAGCGCGCTGATCTTGATCAATCGACCGGCACTGGTGATCAGACCGCAGCTACCACGTGCCGTAGCAATGATCTTGGACACCATGACATCGTGGTTGGCTCGGGCGCCGACCGGTGGGAGCGGCTGGGCGGAAGCGGTTCGCGCCAACAGACCCGCGGAGGAGAGCAACACCCAGCAGGGATCGTCTGCGACCTCTAGCGGAGCAGTTGCTGCCGTCGTCGCAACGCCGCTGGCTGCTAGCAAGATCGTGCGGCGTGGTGTGCCGTGTTGTTGAGCGATCTCGGCAAGTTGATTGCTGACCAGGGTGCGGAGCTGCTCGGGATTTTCCAAGATCTCGGTGAGTTCAGCGATCGTCGTCTCCAGCTTGCCTCGCTCGGTCTCAAGCTCGATCCGGCTGAATCGGGTGAGCCGGCGCAGTGGCATCTCGAGAATGTAGTTGGTTTGGGTCTCCGACAGCTCGAACACCTCCATCAGCCGGGAACGGGCTTGCGCGGTGTCGTCGGAGCCACGGATGATCGCGATCACGTCGTCGATGTCGAGAATCGCTACCAGCAGGCCTTCGACGAGGTGCAGGCGGTCCTGAGCTTTACGGCGGGCGAAATCGGTGCGGCGTCGGGTGACGTCATACCGGTGCCCGAGGTAAACCGTCAGCAGGTCGCGCAGCGTCAGGGTACGCGGCTGACCGTCAACTAGAGCGACGGCATTGATTGCGTAGTTGTCTTCGATCTTGGTCAGCTTGTAGAGCTGCTCCAAGATCGCGTCCGGATTGAAACCGCTCTTGATCTCGATCACCAGGCGCGTTCCATTCGCCCGGTCCGAGAGGTCCTTGACGTCGGCGATGCCCTGCAGCTTGCGAGCGTTGACGAGATTCTTGATTTGTTCGATCACTCGTTCCGGGCCGATTAGATACGGCAACTCGGTGATCACGATGCCTTTCCGGCGCGGGTGGACCTGCTCGACGCGGGCGGTCGCGCGCATCCGGAAGGATCCCTTTCCCGTGTGATAGGCGTCCCGAATGCCATCCAGCCCGATGATCTTGCCGCCACTGGGCAGATCGGGTCCGGGTACGAAGCGCATCAGTTCATCGATGTCGGCGTCTGGATGCTTGATCAAATGCCGCAGGGCTTGGACGACTTCCACCAAGTTGTGCGGTGGGCAGTTGGTGGCCATTCCGACAGCGATTCCCGTCGCGCCGTTGACGAGCAGATTGGGGAAGGCCGCTGGGAGCACTGTTGGCTCGACGTCCTTGCCGTCATAGTTCGGCTTGAAGTCAACGGTGTCCTCGTCCAGACCATCGGTCATGGCCGCAGCAGCGGTCGCCATCCGGCATTCGGTGTAGCGCATGGCGGCCGGACCGTCGTCGAGCGATCCGAAATTGCCGTGGCCGTCGATGAGGGGCAGTCGCACGCTCCACGGCTGGGCCAGGCGGACCAGGGCGTCATAAATCGCTGTGTCGCCGTGCGGATGGTACTGACCCATGACCTGACCGACGACGCGGGCGCACTTGACGTGTGAGCGGTCCGGCCGTACGCCCATCTCGTCCATCGCGTACAAGATCCGACGTTGCACGGGCTTGAGCCCATCCCGGGCATCGGGCAATGCCCGGGAGTAGATCACCGAATAGGCGTATTCCAGGAAGCTGGTCTGCATCTCTGAGGAAACATCGATGTCGACGATTCGTTCGGTGAATTCGTCCTCAGGTGGTGCGGGTGTTCTGGCCATAGAAACGCGGATCCTCCTCTCTAGAGGAAGGGTTTGAGCTCATCCAGCAATGCGTCGCCAGCGGCGGCCTCACGCGCGTAAAGGATTCCGTAGCTGAACCCGTTCTGACCTGACCGGATGCCAACCCGGGCGCCGAGCTCACGGAGGAAGGCTGCGCTGACGATGCCATCCTGATGATTTCCCAGCAGGTCCTGTAGGTCCTTCCGCTGCGCAACGATCTTGTCGGCCTTGGGGCCCCAGACCGGCGCCGCAGCCTCCACCGCATAGCGATAGCGCTTCGACGCCTTGCGCGCGCCATGGAACAGCTCCTCGGAGGGCTCTTCGGCCCGCCGCACTGCGACTGCGGCGGAGAGCCGCTTGCGCGCCTTCTTCTTCGCCTTCTTGATGGCGGCCTCGATCGCGTCCGTAGGTGAATCGGCGGCCGCGGTGAAGGGCGGATCGCTTCGCCAATGGTGGATCAGGCCGACCAGTTTGCGGTAACGCTCGGAGTTCAACGCATCAGTCAGGTCATCGGTCGCGCGCTTGCGCCGAGTCGCCAGCTCAGTTTGGATCGTCGATGCCACCGGACCAAGGATCAGCTCAGGCGGCAGCGCGGCAAGCAGGACAGCTTGCCGCTCGGTCAGGATGTCCAGATCGCGTACCTCACCGAGCAGGGTCGCCCACCAGATGAGCTCGGATTCAAGCTGATCGGCTTCGGCCGGGTCGAAGAGGTCAGCAAACACCCGGGTGGTGCTGCGTAGTCGGCGTACCGCCACCCGCGTGGTGTGGATGACGTCCTCCCCCGCTCGCAGCTGGGCCTCGGAGTCGATGAGCACCGTGCACTGCTCGGCGAGATAGGCACCGATGAGATCGCGAACAGTGACAGGTTTGTCGTTCATGCCGCGGTCATCGTGTAAGGCATGCCGTGACCTTACGCCGAGCGCGCAATCTGTGTGCGGCTCTGCGGAACGTGTCGGATGAATGTGCGCTGAGCTTGTCGAAGGGCACATAGCTGTGCGCGCTTCGACAGGCTCAGCGCACATACAGACAGCTAGTGCACACGGCCCATTCGGACGTCGGGAGCGCCGAGACGGGCGGCGTCGGCAGAGAGGTCGTCCGGCTGGTCCTGCGACTCGCGTTCAGCGGCAACCCGCTTGTGATAGTGCTCCACCTCGCGATCAACATCTGCCGGGCCCCAGCCGAGGATGGGAGCGACAAGGGCGGCGACCTCAGGCGCCGCTGCAAGGCCACGGTCCCAGGTTTCGATGGAGATGCGAGTACGCCGGGCCAAGATGTCGTCCAAGTGCAGGGCACCCTCGTGCGAGGCGGCATAGATCGCCTCGACCTTGAGATATTCGGCTGCGCCGTCCATGGGATGAGCGAGCTCGGGGCGGGATTTGATCATCTCCAGGAGTTCTGGGAACAGGGACCCGTAGCGGTTCAGCAGGTGCTCAACCTGAAGATCACGCAGACCAGTTTCGTTGACCAGTAGAGGCCGGGCATTCCACAGGGCGTGGTAGCCATCGGCGCCCAACAACGGCACATCCTCGGTGCAAGATTCGGGCACCTTTTGATCCAAGTCCCGGACCGCCGCATCAACAGCGTCCTTGGCCATCACCCGATAGGTCGTGTACTTGCCGCCCGCGATCATCACCAGGCCACGGACCGGGGAGGCGACAGCATGCTCTCGGGAGAGCTTTGACGTCGAGTCCGATTCGCCGGCCAGCAGGGGGCGCAGGCCGGCATAAACACCCACGACGTCGTCTCGGGTGAGGGGGTCGGCCAGCAAGGTGTTCGCATGGCGCAGCAGATAGTCGATGTCAGCCTGACTGGCCGCGGGGTGGGCTCGGTCCAGCTGCCAGTCGGTGTCGGTCGTGCCGATAATCCAATGGCTTCCCCACGGAATAATGAACAGCAGGCTCTTCTCTGTTTGCGTGATCAACCCAGTCATGGAATTGATGCGGTTACGCGGGACCACCAGGTGCACACCTTTGGAGGCACGTACCTGAAACTGGCCACGACCGCCAAGCATCCGCTGCAGCTCGTCGATCCATACTCCGGTTGCGTTGATCGTCTGCTTCGCGCGGATCGTGAACGTGTTGCCGGACTCGAGATCACGAACCGTGACGCCGGCTACGTGATCGGCCTCGCGTAGGAAGCCAAAGACTCTGGTGCTGGTTGCGACTGCGGCACCGTAATGCGCCGCAGTGCGGCCGATCATCATGGTGTGCCGGGCGTCGTCGACCAGACCTTCGAAGAACCTGATCGAGCCGATCACCGTCTGACGATTCGCGGATGGAAAGGACTCCAGCGTGCGCTTCCGGCTCAGGTGCCTGAGGTGGTGTGGCACTCCGCGCCCGGCGCCCATCAGGTCGTACACGCCGATGCCGAGACCCGCGTAGCTGCGGTCGATGATGGGTCGGGTTAGTGGGTAGAGAAACGGCACCGGTTTGGCCAGGTGCGGAGCCAGCTTGTTGAGAGCCAGAGATCGCTCTTTGAGCGCCTCGAACACGAGGGCAAAGTTGAGCTGTTCGAGATAGCGCAGTCCGCCGTGGAACAACTTGCTGGACCGGCTCGAGGTGCCGGCCGCGAAGTCGCGGGCGTCGACCAGTCCCACTCGCAGCCCCCGGGTCACGGCATCGAGCGCGCAGCCGCAGCCGGTGACGCCCGCACCTATCACGAGGATGTCGAGGTCGTCGTTGGCTAGCCGGTCTAGGGCGTCCGCCCGAGCCGCAGGGCTGAGGGGTGAGGTTGTGGAGAACATCCGCGCCGTCAGGGGTTGACCAGGAAGGATCGTTCCGGATCATGGCGGCCCTCGATCAGCCGAATCGTGCCCGATCGAGATCGCATGGAAAGCGAGTGCGTCACGATCCGATGGCTCTCAAATCGCACGCCGCGGAGCAGTGAGCCATCAGTAACGCCGGTGGCGGCGAAGAACACATTGTCGCCAGAGACAAGATCGGTTGTGGTCAGGGTGCGATCGAGGTCATAGCCAGCATCAAGAATCGCCGACCGTTCGCTCTCATTGCGCGCGATCAAACGGCCGAACATCTCACCCCCCAGGCAGCGGAGCGCACATGCGGCAAGCACTCCTTCGGGAGTTCCGCCGACGCCCACCAGAAGATCGACTCCGGTCGAGGGGGTGACGGCCATGATCGCACCGGCTACATCCCCATCGAGCAGAAATCGAATTCTGGCACCCGCAGCGCGGATAGCGGTGACGAGCTCGGCGTGCCGCGGTCGATCGAGGACGCAGACCGTAAGGTCGGATACTGCACGATCGGTCGTCGCGGCGATCTTGGCGAGGTTCGTAGCGATCGGTGCGTCAAGATCAACATCGCTGGCGGCCTCGCCAGGCACCACGAGCTTTTGCATGTACACCGCGGGGCCGGGGGAGAACATCGTGCCGCGAGGAGATACGCCGATGATGCTGACGGCGTCGGGCAGGCTCTTGGCCGTCAGCGTGGTGCCATCGACCGGGTCGACGGCAATGTCCCACTCCGGCCCAGAGCCGTCACCGACCCGCTCGCCGTTGTAAAGCATGGGGGCTTCGTCCTTCTCGCCCTCGCCGATCACCACGACGCCGTTCATCCGAACTGTGCCAAGCACTGGGCGCATGGCGTCCACGGCCGCGGCATCCACCTGGTTCTTGTCACCGAAGCCCATGTACCGCGAGCAGTTGATCGCGGCGGCTTCGGTTGCCCGGACCAGCTCCAGTGCGAGATTCCGGTCCGATTCCGCGCCGAGCTGTTCTCGGGTCCGACGTTGAGTCCCTGTCGCCATCTCCACCACTCCTCTTGTCGTCGCTGCGCTAGACCTCGACCCAGTCCAGCGTTCGTTCGATGGCCTTTTTCCACCCCTTGTATCCGGCGGCCCGTTCCTCCTCGCTGATCTGCGGGGCCCAGCGCCGGTCCTCTAGCCAGTTGTCTCGAAGCTCGTCCGCCGACGCCCAGAACCCGGTCGCGAGACCAGCGGCGTACGCGGCACCTAGCGCAGTGGTCTCTGCCACCACAGGCTTACTCACCTCAACGCCGAGGGCGTCGGCCTGAATCTGCATGCACAGCTCGTTCGAGGTGACGCCACCGTCGACCTTCAGCACCTCGAGCCGGACGCCAGCGTCCTTTTGCATGGCTTCGACGACATCCCGACTCTGATAGCAGATCGCCTCCAAGGCCGCACGGGCGAGGTGCTCACGGGTATGGAAGCGGGATAGTCCGACGATGACGCCACGGGCATCAGAGCGCCAATAGGGCGCGAAGAGCCCGGAGAAAGCGGGGACGAAATACATCCCGGATGCACTGTCAACCTGACGTGCCAGGGTTTCGATCTCGGCGGCATCCCGGATGATGTGGAGCTGGTCGCGCAACCATTGCACCGCGGAACCGGTAACGGCGATCGAGCCCTCGAGCGCATAAACCGGCGCGGCATCCCCGAACTGGTAGCACACGGTGCTCAACAGGCCGTTTGTCGAGCGGCACAGCTTCTCTCCGGTGTTGAGCAATAAGAAGTTGCCGGTGCCGTACGTGTTCTTCGCATCGCCTTCGGACAGGCACACCTGCCCGACCATGGCGGCGTGCTGATCTCCCAGATCTCCGCTGATGGTGACCTCACCGCCGAACGGCCCGTCGGAGCGAGTGCGTTGGTAGGCAGTGGGATGCGAGGACGGCAGGATGGCAGGCAACATCGACCCAGGAATGCCGAATAAGCTCAACAGTTCCGGATCCCAATCGAGGGTTTCCAGGTCCATCAGCATGGTGCGGCTGGCGTTGGTGACATCGGTGATGTGCTGACCACCCGCAACGCCGCCGGTGAGGTTCCACAACAACCAGCAGTCGGTCGTGCCGAAGAGCGCGCGGCCGCGTTCTGCGGCGGCGCGTACGCCGTCGACGTTCTCCAAAATCCACTGCAGCTTGCCGCCGGAGAAGTAGGTGGCTGGCGGCAGGCCGGCGCGCTGCCTGATCACGTCCCCTCGACCGTCTCGATCAAGGGCGGCAGCGATCTTGTCGGTGCGGGTGTCTTGCCAGACGATCGCATTTCCGTACGGCTCACCAGTGGTCGGATCCCATACCACGGTCGTTTCCCGCTGATTGGTGATGCCGAGGCCGGCAAGATCGCCAGCAGCCAGCCCTCGTTCTTGCATGGCTTGCTTCACGACCTGTTGGGTGCGTTGCCAGATTTCGACGGGATCGTGCTCCACCCAACCGGCCCTAGGCAGGATTTGCTCGTGCTCGAGCTGGTACTTGCCGACCTCGCGGCCCGAGTGATCAAAGATCATGCAGCGGGTGCTTGTCGTACCTTGGTCGATTGCAGCAACGAAGTCGGCCATGGCCTGACACTAGTGGGAGTTGGATTGCGTCGCTCGCCGGGCTCGCTCTGCCTAATGGCTCGCTCTGCCCGCTGCGATGTTCGCCTGGAGCCGCCGTCTTCGTCGCACCCGACGAAACGCTGTTCTGGAGAGTTACCCTCCGTCTTCGACCCGTTTCGTCGGCTTCTCCTGCAGATCGGCGGCGCGAACATCGCGGGCGCGGATGGCGCCCGCCTACTTCGTTTTTGTGCGTAGGCTTTTGCCGTGTCCGCAAGCGAGGCCCCATCGGATATGGCAGGTGACCCTCCCGGATACCCACGAGGATGGGAAGCGGACGTGTTGCTTTCCGACGGCGGGGTTGCCCATCTGCGCCCGATCCGGCCGTCAGACGCAGACCGGCTGGTCGCCTTCTACGATCGAGTTTCTCCGGAGTCCAAATATCTGCGTTTCTTCGCTCCCTATCCGCGACTGAGTGATCGTGACGTCAAACGGTTCACCGAAGTCGACTACGTGGATCGAGTGGCCTTCATCATCACCCTTGTCGATGACATGATCGCGGTCGGCCGTTACGACCGGATCGAAGATGATCATGCCGAGGTCGCGTTCCTCATCGAGGACGCTCATCAGGGCCGCGGCATCGCCCAGCTGCTGTTGGAGCATCTGGCCCAAGCGGCCCGCGAGCGCGGCATCACCCGCTTCGTCGCCGAGGTGTTGCCGGCGAACCGCCGGATGGCCAAGGTGTTCGCGGACGCTGGATACCGCGTCTCCAAGGGCATCGAGGATGGCGTACTCGCCGTCGAGTTCCCGATCTTGCCCACCGACACATCTGTCGGTGTGATGGAGCGTCGCGAGCATCGTGCGGAGAGTGCCTCCGTGCGACGGCTGCTGACGCCGGAACGGATCGTGGTGTACGGCAACGGTGATCGCATGCAAGGCTTGATCGATTCCATGCTGGACGGTGGCTTTCGCGGTGAAGTAGCGGCGGTAGCCACCGATGGTCGCGAGGTTGCGGGTATCAGCAATGCGTCATCGATCGGCGCGCTCCCGGGTCGGCTGGACCTGGCTCTCGTATCAGTGCCGACTAGCCAACTAGGAGCCGTGGTCATCGATGCGGCGCACAAGGGAGTGCACGGCATTGTGGTGCTGACCGGGACGGATTACGCCGCCGGGGACAACCACCAGATCATCAACCTGGCGCGCGCGTACGGTATCCGGGCGCTCGGCCCCGACGCCCTGGGAGTGATCAACACTCTGCCGGCGGTGCAACTGAACGGCACACCTGGACCGATGCCACGGACCGGGGGAGTGGGTTTGTTTTGTCAGTCGGCCGCCGTCGGGGTGGCCCTCCTGAACCATGCCGTACGTCACGATGTCGGCCTGTCGTCCTTCATCAGCACGGGCGACTACGCCGACGTCACTGCGAACGATGTCATGCAGTACTGGGAGGACGACGAACCAACCCGTGTCTGCCTGCTCACCCTCGATTCGATCGGTAATCCCAGGAAGTTTTCGCGGATCGCCCGGCACCTGGCTCGGAAGAAGCCGGTTGTCGTCTTTGCCCCTGGACGTACCCGCCGGAATGATCATGCCGGGGTACGCGGTGGGCTCGGGCATGCTCCGGATGAGGCAGTTGACGCGCTCTTCCGACAGGCAGGTGTCATGGTGGTGCACAACCGCGGCGACATGATCGACATTGCCAAGATCGCCACACGTCAGCCGTTGCCTCGAGGCCCGCGAGTCCGGATCGTCGCCAACTCCCTCAGCCTCAGCCACCAGATGATGCAGAAGATGGATTCGGTCGGTCTGTTCCACGACCCGGAGCCGGAGCTACTCGGCGCTGATGCGAGCGCAGCAGCGTTCGCCCAAGCCGCTAGGGCGGCATTGGCGGATCCCCGATATGACTCCGTCGTCTGCGCCGCGGTCAATGCATTCGACCGCGGCACCGAGGAGGTCATCTTGGCTCTTGAGCAGGTTGCCGCCGAGGGAGTGAAGCCGTTGATCGGGGTCTTCTTGGACTTCCATCCACCGCTGGGGAGCAACGGCGAGCCAGACAGCCCCGGATCCTTGCCGAGGTTCGACGGCTCGGTGGACGCCATTCAGGCTCTCGCATCTCTGGCGGCATATGCGCAGTGGTGCGCTCAAGACCCAGGTGCCGTCCCCGTGCTGGAGGTGGACTCGCAGGCGGCACGGCGGGTGGTCAATCGGGTCCTCGCCCAGCAGCCCGAGGGTCGCGAGCTGACCACTGCGGAGACGGCCGAGCTGCTGGGCAGCTATGGGATCAACCTTGTGCCGCAGATTGCAGTCTCAGGGTTGGCGGACGCAATTGCTGCGGGCGAGCAGCTTGGCTGGAATGTCGTGCTGAAAGCCACGACGGCCGCCGTCCGCGGTCGACCCGATCTTGCGAGCGTGCACCGCAACATCGACAACCCCGCTGAGCTGACCGAAGCCTGGAAGGATCTGCGCCAGCTGATGGCCGAGACCGGGCTACCAGAGGATGAGGACCTCTCGGCGGCCAAGCCTGTCGTCCAGGCCATGGCGCCGCCGGGCGTGGCGCTGGTGATCGCTAGTCGCGAGGATGCGGCCTTCGGTCCGATCGTCTCGTTGGGCCTGGACGGAATTCCGAGCGAGCTGCTTGGCGACATCGTCTATCGGGTACCGCCGTTGACGACCGTCGATGCCGGCCAGATGGTCCGAGAGCTCAAGGCTGCTCCTACACTTTTCGGTCGGCACGGTGCGCCAGGAGTCGACGTGACAGGGGTCGAGGACTTGTTACATCGGGTGGCGCAGCTGTCCGACGCCATTCCGCAGCTGGCTTCGCTGACGCTGCGGCCTTGCGTGGCCTCGGTCAACTCGATCTCGGTCCTGGGCGGGCGCGTTTTCGTCGCGCCCACCGCCGACCAGCGCGACCCGTTGGCACGGTTCCTCTAGATGCTCCGACTGTCGGCGGTGCGTGGCAGGATGATCGACATGAGAATTGGCTCCACCAGGAAGGATCTGCGCGCCGAAATTGACGCGTGCGGATACTTCCCGGAACTCGTCGAGGACGCGGTCATGCTTGCGCTCGGCGACGAGGAGCTGCTGGATTTTGTCGTGCACCACGAGCCGACGTTCAATCGTGACGAGATCCACCGTCATGTCACCGTGCTCGCTTTGACTCCGACCAGATTGGTGATCGGGCATACCGATGACCAGCCTGCCGAGCCGCCGACGCCAGGCATCTATGCGGCGTCTTCGACTGAGTCGGTGGCGTTGAAGAAGATCAACACGGTCGCTTTGACCCGCGTTGTCACCCAGCCGGAGGCCTACCAGGCCGGTTCGGAGGATGTGTTTGAGACCTGGCTGGCAGTGGGCTGGGGAGCGGTGCGCCGGATCGATGTCGAACCAGCGACATGCAGCGATCCGCAGTGCGAGGCCGATCATGGATACACCGGAACCCTGGTGGGTGACGACTTGACCGTGCGGATGAGCGCGGCAGCTGATGGCTCGGACCGAGTCGGCCGGCTGGTGCGGTTCGCCAGCTCGCTCCAGCGAGCGGCGGCAGTATGACCTCACCCGTGGTGGGGAGATCTTCGCCACTAGCCGAGCAGCGCGCAAACCCCAACAAGAACGACCCCAACAAGAACGACTTTGACAAAAACGACTCTGACAAGAGCGACTCCGAGAAATCGCAACCGGCGAGCCAGTCACTGCCTGGGATGATCGTTCCGCGGTACAACTCCAGCACGCTCGGCGAGCTCCTGCCGAGCATCGGTGCGCACTTACGCGTGCCAGGATTCCGCGAGGACGTGCTCCGGCTGCCACAGTCGGCTCGTTACGTCGTTGTCCTCATCGATGGGCTCGGGTGGAATTTGCTGCGCCGCGCCGTACGCGAGGCGCCCTATCTCGCGTCGCTGCTGGGCAGCGCGCAGCCGATCACGTCAGCGGTGCCGAGTACGACAGTCACCAGCCTCGCAAGCCTGGGTACCGGTCTACCGCCAGGTCAGCACGGTCTGGTTGGCTACACCTCGCGGGTGCCGGCGACCGGTGAGATCCTCAACGCCTTGACCTGGGAGTCGGAGCCAGCTCCGGCGGCCTACCAGTCCAAGCCGACGTTCTTCGAGCGCGCCGCGACAGGCGGGATAGCGGTGACTACGGTTGCGCTCGCGCGATTCCGGGGCACCGGGTTGACCGAGGCCGCGCTGCGTGGAGCCTCCTTCGTGCCATTCACCGAGGACAGTGCTGAGGACCTTCGGATCGCCCTGATTGCCGAAGCGGCCTTACGTGGTGATCACAGCGTGGTTTACGCGTACGAGCGAGAACTTGATCATTGTGGGCACGTACACGGCTGCAGTTCGGCTACCTGGCTCGAGCAGCTGGCGCGGATCGATGCCATGTGCGAGCGGTTGCGCGCTGCCTTGCCACCCGAGGTGACGCTGATCATCACCGCTGACCATGGCATGATCGACATTCCGCCACAGCAACGCATCGTGGCTGAGGATGATCCCGCTCTGATGGCGGGTGTGTCAGCGCTGGCCGGCGAAGGCCGCTTCAGGCAGCTCTATGTTGATCATGACTTGCCACAACGGGTGGCCGATCGATGGCGGGCACGGCTGGGTGAGCTGGCCTGGGTGCGCACCCGAGACGAGGCGATCGACGAAGGCTGGTTCGCCGCGATCGATGATCAACTGCGTGATCGCTGGGGACACGTGCTGGTCGCGCTGCGGGGCGACTGGGCGATCATGACGAAGACGTTCCCTCGAGAATTCACGCTGATCGGCATGCATGGGTCACTCACACCAGCCGAGATGCTGGTGCCACTCATCGTGGCCTGAGCGGGAGGCGCGGTGGGATGACAGGATTCCGGCGTGGCTGAGCTGTGCTACTTCACCGGACCGATGGACTGCGGAAAGTCGACGCTGGCTTTGCAGCTGGACTACACGCAGGCCGCCGCTGGACGGAAGGGCCGGCTCTTCACCAGCCGTGATCGTGCCGGCGAGTCGACGATCTCCTCACGCCTTGGCCTGGCCAGGGCGGCGATCGAGGTCACCTGGGATTTTGATTTCTGGAACTACGTGGTCAGCCAGCTCACCAGTGGTCATCGGATCGACTACCTGGTCTGCGATGAGACACAGTTCTACTCGGCACTACATGTTGATCAGCTCGCCCGGATCGTGGACGAGCTGCAGATCGACGTATTCGCCATTGGCCTCCTCACCGACTTCGCCACCCGGCTGTTCCCTGGCTCACAGCGGCTCGTTGAGCTCTGCGACAGGATTGAGATCCTGCAGGTCCGCGCGCTCTGCTGGTGCGGGGAGCGAGCGACCCACAACGCTCGCACGATCAACGGCGCGATGGTGCTGGAGGGCGATCAGGTCGTGATCGGCGATATGCTCCCTGGTCCAGACGCAGACGGCAGTGGAGAGGGTCAGGAGGTCGCGTACGAGGTGCTCTGTCGCCGCCATCATCGGCGTCGGCTCACGCGAGCGGTAGCGCGGGCGAGCTTCTCTGATCCGCTCCCGCTCGGCGAACGCGGGTCTGCCGATGAGCCGTAGAGCAGCCGTGTTGATCTCTGCTGCAGAGCTGGCCGCTCTGCTTGAGTCGGCGCAACAGCCGGTCGTCGCTGACGTGCGCTGGACTCTAGGCGGACCACCCGGTAAGCCGGAGTACGAAGCCGGCCATATTCCCGGCGCTGTCTGGGTGGATCTCGAGTCGCACCTCACCGATACGCCGGGCGCCGGCGGCAGACACCCGTTGCCTCCCGTGGCCATCTTCGAGCAGGCGATGCGGGACATCGGCGTACGGCAGGATTCCTCGGTCGTTGCTTACGATGCTGCAACGTCGCAGGCGGCGGCACGCTTGTGGTGGCTGTTGAGCGACGCCGGACACGATGATGTCCGGGTGCTCAATGGCGGCCTCGCCGCCTGGATAGCCGCCGGTCTCCCGACCGCATCTGGCATGACACCGACGCCAACTCCGGGTGACTTCGTTGCACGACCCGGCCAACGCCGACGGTTGAGTGCAGATCAGATCTCAGCGCGGTTGGGCAAGCCGGATGCTCCCACACTCGTCGACGTGCGGACCGCCGAGCGTTATGCAGGTGAGAACGAGCCCATCGACCCAGTCGCCGGTCACATCCCCGGAGCCGTCAATGTGCCGTCGTCGGCGAATGCCTATCCCGACGGCCGATTCCTACCGTCCGCCGAGATCGCGGCCTTGTACGAGGCGGCGGGTGCGGTTAGCCACGGCGTCACCGACAACGCGGTGCTGTACTGCGGGTCAGGAATCACCGCCGCACAAAGCTTGTTGGCGCTGGAATCGGCTGGCCAGACGGCTGCCATCTACCCAGGCTCTTGGAGCGAGTGGATCAGTGACCCGAATCGGCCTATTGCGGTCGGTCGCCGTCCTTGATTAACTCTGCCGCTTGGGTCCGCCGAACATGATTTCGTCCCAGCTCGGCACCGACGCCCGCTTGCGTTTCATGCTCTTCCGCTGCGGTTCGGTGTCGGGGTGGGCCAGCGACTCGATCTCGAACTCATGTGCTTCGTCGGTCCGATCCGCCAGATTCACCGCCGGATCAGGTGGTCCGGGCTCGTCGGTCCCACGCAATTCCTCCTCGGCTGCTGCGTGAGGCAGCTCTGATGGGCGCTGCACCGTTTCAGGCGCGTCAAGTGCCCCATCCTCGTGCATGCTGGGCTCAACCGGATAGTTGATCACGATCGCCGGCTCCCAGCCGCCGTCGGTGCTCGTTCCGGTTTCCGGTACCGCTGTGGCATCGCTCAGGCCCGCGTACACCCGCGGGGAGTCCTCGCTGTATCCGTCGCCGCCCAGCATCTCGTAGAGCGTTCCGATCGGCGACCGGCTGGCATCGTCCTCGTCAGTCTCGCTCGGGACGGGCACGTCCACGACTGGATGCAGCGTCCGCGAAACCGCAACAGTCGGCTCGTCGTTGGCCGGCTCGTCGGGTACGGGCCGTTGCTGGGTAACGGGACGAGTCCTCTTCGTCGCGAGGAGCCTCTCGCTCAGATCGAGGGTGGGCTCGTTGTCGCCACTCTCAGCGGACTCCGCAGGCCGCGGACGGCCCGAGTGCAGCCCCTTGACCGAGGACGGCTGATCGCCAAGCAACCATCGCGCTTCGTCGTTCCCAGCTACGGAAAACCGGCCTCGCAGGTCGTAGAAGAATGCCGCATGCCGGCTTGCCTCACCAGCCCGATAGTCCGCGGTAATGGCCCAGCGGCCATCGTCCAGACGATAGGAGTCCCAGGTGATCGCATCGATGTCGACCCCGCGCCCGACCAGTCGCTCAGTGACCGTGATGCGCAGACTGCGGTGTCCCGACGGTTCACCACGGCGGCGTACGGAGGACGACATGGCCATCGACGCAACATGTTCACGCTCAGCGAGGACCGGCGCCGCGAAGCGCTCAACACGATCGGGTGGAATTCCTGCGACGCCGGCCACGTCTTCGAGGCTCTCGCCGGCCCGGATCCGGGCCTGAATATCACGGGGGGTGAGTGAGGTTTGCATCTCGATCTCCAGTTGTCCGAGCCGCGGTCGGTCACCCCGCACCGCTGCGCGGAGTCTTTCGTCCGCCTCGATGATCAATTCCTCACCGCTCTCGGTGACCACGATCAAGGACTTTCCATCCGGGCTTAGTCCCACCAGTCGTGCGCTGCGCATCCGTCGCGGCGGCTCCTCGTGCGGCATTGTTCTCCTCAACTTACTCTGCCTCTCCTACGAAATGCGGGAGGCGCTCGGCCCTGCGAGTGCGCGAGGGAAACGAGTCGACCTTGGGCGGCGTCGTACTGTCTTCTCCATGCGTGAGCCTTCCCAACCGGAGCCAGTCACCCGAGGCCAGCTCCGCGCATCTGGATACGTAGGTCGTCGCATCAAGGCCGAGCTGCGCGCCAATCTGCTGCAACGCCTCCGGTCCGAGACCACGGCATTCCCCGGCATCGTCGGCTTCGATCTCACAGTGCTCCCCGAGCTGGAGAGTGCGATTCTGGCTGGTCACGATCTGGTGTTGCTCGGCGAGCGCGGACAGGGCAAGACCCGGCTGATGCGAACGATAGCTGGGCTGCTCGACGAGTGGAGCCCCAAGGTCGCCGGCTGTGAGATCCACGATGACCCCTACGCGCCGGTGTGCGTGCGATGTCGAGCCCTGGCTGCTGAGTTGGGCGATGAACTACCCGTCGAGTGGCGGCACCGCGAGGAGCGATACACCGAGAAGCTGGCGACACCGGATACCTCGGTCGGTGACCTGATCGGGGATGTCGACCCCGTCAAGGTCGCTCAGGGCCGCACTCTCGGCGATCCGGAGACGGTGCACTACGGACTCGTGCCGCGCACCAACCGAGGCGTGTTCGGCCTCAACGAGCTGCCCGATCTTGCCGAGCGCATTCAGGTGGCCCTGTTCAATGTGTTGGAGGAGCGCGACATTCAGGTACGCGGCTATTCGCTGCGACTGCCGTTGGACGTCTTCCTCATCGCCACGGCCAACCCTGAGGACTACACAAATCGGGGCCGGATCATCACACCGCTGAAGGATCGGTTCGGTGCCGAGTTGCGCACCCATTACCTCACCGACCTCGCCGACGAGGTGAGGCTCATCCGCCAGGAGGCCACGCTGGTCGCCGAAGTTGGTGATCATCTGCTGGAGGTGCTGGCGCGCTTGGTCGGCAACCTCCGCGAATCCAGCTCCATCGATCAGCGTTCGGGTGTCTCGGCCCGCTTCGCCATCGCAGCGGCAGAAGGCGTGGCAGCCTCGGCGTTGCGCCGCGCTGCGCGTAATCATGATCATGAAACAGCGATAGCGCGAACCTGTGATCTTGCGGTGGTGCTACCTACCTTGCTCGGCAAGATCGAGTTCGAAATGGGTGAGGAAGGCCGGGAACGAGCCGTCCTGGAACACCTGCTCCGGCTCGCCACAGCGGCGACGTTCCGCGATCGGCTTTCCGGTCTGGACTTGTCGGGTTTCACCGAGGTCTTCGCCCAGGGTGGCCTGGTCGAGACAGGTGATCTGGTCCCGGCATCCGATCTGCTGTCGCAACTGGGCGCGGTGCCCGGGTTATTCAAGGTGTTGTTCCGCCTCGGTTACGACGATTCGGCCGGCCCTGGACAGGTTGCTGCCGCTGCCGAGTTCACCTTGGAAGGGTTGCACCTGACTCGCCGGATCGATAAGGAGATCGCCAACGGGCGGGCGATCTACGGCGCAGCCTGACAGGAAGTGATCATGGTTTCCGGCAACAGTGATCGCGATCACCCCGACGACCAGGGACCGGACCGGGCCCATCACAGGTACCGCTACGGTGCCTGGCGCGGTGGACCGGACCCACTCAGGCCCCCCTTCGACGTACGCGAGGCCATTGATCGGATCGGTCAGGATGTGCTGTCGGCCGGCACAGTTCGCGATGCGCTGCGGGACCTGATGCGCCGCGGCATCGATGGTCGCGGTGGCCTCGACCGGCTGGCCGACAAGATCAGGAAGCTGCGCGCGCAGGCGCGGCGACGTGGCGATCTGGGTGGCGTCCTGGATCAGGTCCGAGCGGCGCTCGACCAGGCGCTCGCCGCCGAGCGGGATACCCTGGCGGCAGATAGCTCGGCGGAGGCGCGGCTGGCGGAGCTCGAGCTGGAGACGCTGCCCGATGATGTCGCCGGGGCTGTTCGGGGCCTTGATCAATATCCGTGGCGATCCGAGGAAGCCCGCGAGATCTTCGAGGCGATCAAGAACATGCTGCAGCGCGAGGTGCTGGACGCCCAGTTCGCTGGCATCAAAGAGGCGCTCGAGTCGCCGGATCCTGAGGCCATGCAACGCGTGAAGGACATGCTGGCCGATCTCAATGCGCTGCTGGCCGCACACGCGCGGCAGGAGGACACGACCGACCAGTTCGCAGAGTTCATGGAGCGGCACGGCGAATTTTTTCCCGAACAGCCAGAGACGGTCGAGGAACTGATCGACGCGCTGGCCCGCCGCGAGGCAGCGGCCATGAGACTGATGGCCTCTCTCACCCCTGAGCAGCGCGAACAACTCGGCCAATTGATGAGCCAGGCGCTCGCCGACGCAGATCTTGCCGCAGAAATGGCGCAGCTGGCTGACAATCTGCGGGCATTGCGTCCAGAACTCGATCGAGATCAACCAGTGGGCATGCGGCCGGGTGGCGAACCGCTCGGTTACAGCGCCGCCGTCGAGGCAGTCGCTGATCTGGCTGATCTCGAGGCGCTCCAGAACCAGCTGTCCCAGGGTGATCAGGCCTCGACGCTGGACGATGTGGATGTCGACTTGCTGGCCAAGCACCTCAGTCGAGAGGCTGTCAGTGACCTACAGGCGCTGCGTGATCTTGAACGAGAGCTGGAGCGGCAGGGATATTTGACCCGGGGTGATGACGGACTCCGACTGACCCCGCGGGCGGTCCGACGGCTTGGGCAGACAGCGCTCCGGCGAGTGTTCGCGCAGCTCGACGGCTCGAACAGTGGCGATCACGACGAGCACCAGACTGGTGCGGCTGATGAGCCGACGGGCCTGACCCGGCCGTGGGTCTTCGGTGACGAGCTGCCGATCGATGCGCCGCGTACGGTGGCCAATGCGTTGCGCAGATCGGGGCTGGGATCGGACGGTGTGACCCTGCTGGTTGACGACTTCGAGGTCACCGAAACCGAGCGGCGAACCAGCGCTGCCGTGGCTCTCTGCGTTGACCTGTCGTTCTCCATGGTGCATGACGGACGCTGGGGACCGATGAAGCAAACCGCGCTGGCGCTCAATCAGCTCATTGAGACCCGATTCCGGCAGGATGCGCTGCAAGTCATCGGCTTCAACCGGCTGGCGCGCCGGCTGACACCGGTCCAACTGGCCGAGGCCGAGCCAGAGTGGACGCAAGGCACCAACTTGCAGCATGCATTGCTGCTTGCCTTGCGCCACGTGCGGCGGCACCCGGATGCCGAACCTGTGGTGCTGGTCGTCACTGATGGCGAACCGACGGCTCACCTGACCGGTGGGGGAGAGGCATATTTCCACTGGCCGACGACGTCGGAAACACTCCGTGCCACGATCGCGGAGGTGGACGAGCTCACTCGCTACGGCGCGACCATCAACACCTTCATGCTGGGAGACGATCCCGGGCTTGCTCGCTTTGTCGATGCATTGGCCAGGCGGGCCGGGGGCCGGGTATTCACGCCCGACATATCTCGCCTCGGAGAGTACGTGGTCGCCGATTATCTGAGGGTTCGGCGCGGCCGTCGGTAAGGCCGGACGGCTCCGCGAATCAGAATCAGGAGACCAGGTTGAGGGCGCTCTGCCGCTGCCTGCGCACGATGTCGGCAAGATAGGTTCCGTAGCCTGATTTCAGCAGGGCATGAGCACGCTGCTCGAGTTCGTCGTCGGTCAAGAAGCCTTGTCGCCAGGCTGCCTCCTCGGGAGCCCCGATCTTGAGTCCCTGCCGAGCCTCGATAGTGCGTACGAAGTTGCAGGCGTCATTCATGGACTCGAACGTCCCGGTGTCCAGCCAGGCTGTGCCACGCGGCAGCACACCCACTTGGAGTTTTCCAGCCTCGAGATAGTGACGGTTCACGTCGGTGATCTCGTACTCGCCGCGCGCCGACGGCCGGAGCTGGCTGGCGACCTCTATGACGTCGTTGTCGTAGAAGTAAAGGCCCGGAACGGCGTAGTTGGACCTCGGATGAGCGGGCTTCTCCTCCAACGAGATGGCACGACCCTCGGCATCGAATTCGACGACGCCGTACGCGCTCGGCTCCGCCACCCAATAGGCGAAGACCGCTCCCCCTTCGACTTGTGCGAATCGGCGCAGCTGAGCGCCCAAACCGGGGCCGTAGAAGATGTTGTCGCCGAGCACCAGCGCGACCTTTTCAGAACCTATGAAATCGGCGCCGATCACGAAAGCCTGGGCAAGTCCGTCAGGCGAAGGTTGCTCGGCGTAGCTGATCGAGATCCCGAACTGCGAGCCGTCTCCCAACAGTCGTTGGAAGGCGGCCCGGTCGTGTGGCGTGGTGATCACCAAAACGTCGCGGATCCCGGCAAAAATCAGAGTTGACAGGGGATAGTAGATCATCGGCTTGTCATAGACGGGGACTAACTGCTTGCTTATCCCGAGTGTCACAGGATGCAGTCGGGTGCCGGATCCGCCGGCCAGAATGATGCCTCGCATGGCCGTCAGTCTCGCAGAATGAGGCGAGTGGCGGTGTCGACAAGAGACCGTCACTTCGTCTTTAGGATGACTCGCATGACGAAATTCCTGGTGACTGGCGGGGCAGGATTCATCGGATCCAACTTCGTCCGCTACGTACTCGACAACACCGATGCTTCGGTGACGGTATTGGACAAGCTGACGTACGCCGGCAATCGTGCGTCGCTGCGAGGCTTGCCCAAGGATCGCTTCGCATTCGTTCAGGGCGACATCTGCAATGCCAGCCTGGTTCATGAGCTGGTGCGTGACCAAGACCTTGTGGTGCATTTCGCGGCTGAGTCCCACAACGACAACTCGCTGCGCGACCCATCGGCGTTCGTTACCACGAACCTGATCGGCACCGCCACACTGCTGGAGGCCGTACGACGCTACGGCACGCGCTACCACCACATCTCCACTGACGAGGTTTACGGCGATCTTCGCCTCGAGGACCCTGACCGGTTCACCGAGGCCACTGCCTACAATCCGTCCAGCCCGTACTCCGCGACCAAGGCCGGCTCGGATCACCTGGTCCGCGCCTGGGTACGTTCATTCGACGTACAGGCCACACTCAGCAACTGTTCCAACAACTACGGTCCTTACCAGCATGTCGAGAAGTTCATTCCTCGTCAGATCACCAACGTCTTGAACGGTGGCCGGCCGAAGATTTACGGCGCGGGTCTGAATGTTCGGGACTGGATTCATGTCGATGATCACAGCGCCGCTGTGCTGTTGATCACGGCTGAGGGGAAGATCGGCGAGACATATCTGATCGGCGCCGATGGCGAGCGAAGCAACAAGCAGGTCGTGGAAACGATCTTGGAACTGATGGGGCAGTCGCGCGAGGACTACGATCACGTCACTGATCGAGCCGGCCACGACCTGCGCTACGCCATTGACTCGTCCAAGCTCAGGATGGAACTGGGCTGGCAGCCGATCTTCTCCGACTTCGAGGCGGGCCTGGCCGCCACGATCGCGTGGTACCAAGCCAACGAAGCGTGGTGGCGGCCACAGAAGGCGGAGACAGAGAACAAGTACGCCCGCCAAGGCCAGTAGGCGATGGCCGAGCTGGCCGTCAGCCAGACTCCTATCCCTGGTCTGCTCGTCGTCTCCTTGGACCTACGCCGCGACAACCGTGGCTGGTTCAAGGAGAACTGGCAGCGCGAGAAGATGGTTGCTCTTGGCCTGCCTGACTTCGCGCCGGTGCAGAACAACATCTCGTTCAACTCCGCGCTCGGCGCGACCCGAGGTATCCACGCCGAGCCGTGGGACAAGCTGGTCTCGCTGGCAACCGGACGAATCTTCGGTGCTTGGGTCGACCTACGGGCCGGTGCCGGCTTCGGTCGCTGCTTCACGGTTGAGATGGGTCCGGAGACGGCGGTCTTCGTGCCGCGCGGGGTCGGCAACGCCTTTCAGACTTTGGCCGATCAGACGGCGTACTCCTATCTGGTCAATGATCATTGGACACCGGCGGCGAAGGACTCCTACACCTTCGTCAATCTTGCGGACGAAACATTGGCGATCAACTGGCCGATTCCGCTCGAGCAGTCGGAATTGTCGGCGGCTGACAAGTCTCATCCACGACTTGCCGACGTGAAACCTGTAGAGCCGAAGCAGATCTTGATCATCGGCGCGGCTGGTCAGCTGGGACGAGCGTTGAGCACGATGATTCCGGCAGCGGCGCCGACCACCCGCGCCACCATGGATCTCGGCAGCCCGGAGTCGATCAAGAACTTCGATTTCGTACCGTACGCCGTCGTGATCAATGCCGGGGCCTACACCAAGGTCGATGCTGCTGAGACCGCGGCCGGGCGGCGGGAGGCCTGGGCCGTCAACGTGGCAGGCGTTGCTGCCCTCGTGGAGGCAGCTCGGAAGCACCGCTTCACCTTGGTGCACATCTCCTCGGACTACGTCTTCGATGGCTCGGTAGAGATGCACACCGAAACGGAGCCTTTATCCCCGCTCGGCGTCTACGGTCAGACCAAAGCAGCCGGTGACGCACTGGTCGGATCACTGCCGGCGCACTACCTGCTGAGAACCAGCTGGGTGATCGGCGACGGCCACAATTTCGTGCGCATCATGGCATCGCTGGCCGACCGCGGGGTCAATCCCGAGGTAGTAGATGATCAATTTGGCCGGCTTACGTTCACGACGGAGGTCAGCCGCGCCATCCACCACCTGCTCGAGAAGAACGCGCCGTACGGTACCTACAACCTCAGCAATGCCGGCGATCGTATGACCTGGGCCAGCATCGCTCGGGCAGTGTTTCAGGCGCGCGGCCGAGACGCAGCCTCAGTCAGCGGCGTGACAACGACCGAGTATGGGGCCGGTAAATCGCTCGCCCCCCGGCCGCGCAACAGCATGCTCAGTCTTGACAAGATCATCGGCTCCGGGTTCCAACCTGCGGATGCGATGACTGAACTGGAGACGTACCTGGCAGCGGAGCTTTGAGCTCCGCTGTGGGCACGTCCATGGTCGGTGAGTCCACAGCCGAATGATGGTCACGGACGAAGAGCACGCTGAGCGTGAGAAGCAGCCCAGCAAGAGCGACGGCAACGAAGCCCGCAGCTGCTCCCGAGCTGTCGATCACGTGGCCAACCGCGGCGGCGCCGACGGCCACACCAGCGGCCATGCCGGTCGAGATCCATGCCAGTGCCTCGGTCAGTCGTGTCTGGTCCACTGAAGATTGGGTGACCGCAACGGAGGCGATCAGGGTTGGCGCGATGGCCATTCCACTGAGCATGAGCAGCAGCGCAAGAGCCACCGGGTGGTGGCCGACGAACGGCAGGGGCAGCAGCGACACTGCAAGGAGGGACGCGCCCACTCGGAAGCGCTTGGCGGCCGACGCTCGCCACGTGATCGCCCCAGCTATGGCGCCAGCGACCAACGACCCAAAGGCCCATGACATCAAGATCACGCCGGCATACCGAACGACACCAGCCTCCTTCGCAAAAGCGATGACATTGACCTCCATACCCCCAAACACCATGCCGAGGGCAGCACACGCGATGGCGACGGGGATCAGGACACGCCATGGCAGTCGAGATGATCCCGCACGGCCATCGCGCGGCGTCGCTCGGATCTGCGGCTGTGTGCTGCGCTGGACAGCGAGCGCAACGGCACCGATGAAGCCGATGACCGCGCTGACACTGATCCCGAGTGCCGGATGGAACGCGGTGGCAAGAAAGGTGACCAGGACCGGACCGATGATGAACACCACTTCGTCCAACATGGCCTCGAGCGCGAACGCCGTGTTCAAGAGAGGCGAGCCGTGCAGCCGGAGTGTCCAACGTGCGCGTACGGCGGATCCGGCCATGCTGAAACCGACGCCGACGCCGATAGCCGCGGCCACGCTCACAGCCAGCGGCCAGGCCAGCTCGATTGCGGTCACCAGGAGGGCCACGCTGAGCAGGTTGATCACGACAGCGGTAAGCAAGACACGAGCTTGGCCCACGCGGTCAATCGCGCGGCCCCAGAGCGGCGCAACGACAGCACCAGTCACCGTGCCAGCGGCAGTAAGCAAACCGGCGAGGCCGAACGAACCCGTGGTCAGCGATACCAGCAGCACGATGCCGATACCTGTCATGGACAGCGGCAATCTGGCCACAAATCCGGCCAAGCTGAACGCAACCGCTCGACGATCGGACAACACTTCCCGGTACGGGCGAATATTTAGCAAGGAGGGCGACCCCCGTGAACTCCCGCGGGTGCGCCGAGCCGACTTGCCCGGCCGTCACGCCTAGGTCCCGCGGCCACGACTGTCCTCCTCGTACGCAAAGATCTCGTGTGTGGATGATCGCTCTGCAACTTCTCATCACGCATCAGACAGCCAGCTAGGCAACACACTGTCGCCGTATGAGGCAGTCCTGCTGGTGTCCTTCGGCGGCCCCGAGCGCCCGGAGGATGTGATGCCGTTCCTGGAAAACGTCACCCGTGGTCGTGGCATTCCCACCGAAAGACTCGTCGAGGTCAGTGAGCACTATCAGCTGTTCGGCGGCAAGAGCCCGATCAATGACCAGTGTCGCAGTCTGCTCGCAGCGTTGGCCAACGAATTGCGCAGTCGCGAGATTGAGGTGCCGCTGTATTGGGGTAACCGAAACTGGGCCCCCTACCTGACTGATGAGCTGCGTGCCATTGACCGGGACGGTCGTCGTCGGGTGCTGGCCGTGGTGACGAGTGCCTATCCGTCGTACTCCTCATGCCGGCAATATCGCGAGAATTTGTTTGACGCGGCGCACGGCACTCAGGTGCAGATCGACCGAATCCGCCACTACGCCAACCACCCAGGATTCGTTGAAGTAGCAGTGGATGCCACGCTCAAAGCACTGGAGACATTGGGTGAGACTGTAGACGAGGCCCGCCTGGTGTTCGTCACTCATTCCATTCCGATGACTATGGCGGAGACGGCCGGCCCGGTGCCGCGCAGCCCGAGCGGCGCGTACGTGGACTGGCACACGTTCGTCGCAGCCGCAGTAACCGATCGGGTCAGCGAACACCGAGGCCGGCGCTACGAGAGCGACCTGGTCTATTGCTCACGGTCCGGTCCCCCCAGCCAGCCATGGCTGGAACCGGACATCAATGATCACCTGCGTCAGCTCGCGGCTTCCGGCGTACCGGCGGTCGTCGCAGTGCCGATCGGCTTCGTGTCAGATCACATAGAGGTGGTCTTCGACCTTGATACCCAGGCAGCAGCGACTGCAGAGGAATGCGGACTGGCCTTCGCTCGCGCAGCCAGCGCTGGCGACCATCCGGCGTTCGTCAGCGGACTCGTTGATCTCATGCTGGAGCGGGCCGCCGCCGCCCGCGGGGAGCGGCCGGACCAGCCCGTCGTCGGATCCGGAACCGTCGGCTGGTACGAATGCTGGACTGATTGCTGCCCGAACCTGCGCGATCCCGGTCGACCAGCACTGTGCGAAGTACGCAGCTGAGCGGTTTTTGGCCCGGATTTCCGGGTATTTCCTCAAGGCAGACCGGCCGCAAATGAATGGTCAGGATCCTGAAGTCGAGCGGGAATTTTAGACACGCGAGGGCGTTATAGCGGGCGCGAGCTCCCATAGCACGCATATCGCTTGATTCGTGTGGTATGACTGCGCACGAGTCAGATGATGATCTGGGCTTTCAGGCCCGGGAAGGCAAAGATGGCGACCGATTACGACGCCCCTCGCAAGACCGATGAAGAACTCAGCGAAGACAGCATTGAAGAACTCAAAACTCGCCGTAACGATAAGAACTCCGGGAAGGTTGACGAAGACGAGGCCGAAGCGGCGGAAGCCTTTGAGCTTCCTGGCGCGGACCTCTCCCACGAAGAGTTGACGGTTCGCGTGCTGCCACGCCAGTCCGATGAGTTCACCTGCGCTAGCTGTTTTTTGGTACGGCATCGCAGCCAGATCGCCGAAGAAGGTCCGAACGGAGAGGCATACTGCTTCGACTGCGCCGGATGAGTGGAACGATCATCCACTAGCTGTCGACTGCATGATCACTTAGGCTTGAGGCACGAAGACGCGCCGAAGCAGCATGCGTCGGTTTAGGCAATCCGGCTGGTGCTTGACCCCGGGGGCGCGGCACGAGGTGCACACGGTGTACCGGGCTGATTGGGGGCAGTCAGTCCGGACAGAACACCACCTTGCGCCCCCGAACGGGGCGCGGGGTGGTGCTTCTTGGCCTCAGATGTTGAACTTGATCTTTCCTGCATCGGGCGTTTCATGGCCGATCTCTTTTCCCCAGTGCCTGGCAGCCATCCGCTGGGTGAGTAGCTGGGTGACGCCCACGCCAATGCCGCTCGCCAGCGCCCAGCTCGCCGCTTCCAGCACCGGAGTCTCAGGATCGGTCGGTGATGGTGGTTCATTGCCCGTCACGAGCTTCCAGCCCGCCTTGACCAGCCGCTGGGCTACAACGGTGGTGACCGCGCCGATCACTCCGACATAGAGCTTCCAGAGCAGTTTTTGCGTCGGTCCCATCGGATCAACCTTCCATGTTGGGCCGTCCGGAGTCCGGCTTCCCGGTTGCGTGTTCGCATCTTAGTGCGCGATGCAGAGGTCAACGCAGCCGCCGCAGGGTTCTCGTCAAGGCGCGTAAGTTACCTCCATGCTGTTCCGAGAGCGGCTCACTGTTCCCATCATGTGGTGGGTGCTTGCGGGTCTCTTTGCACTCTCGGTGCTGCTCGCCGTTGGCGCCTACCTTGGGCCGGTATGGGGCATCGGAACCGCGCTTGCCACCATGATGGTGGCCGCGGCGATCTTCGTCTCGGCTGCGGTAGTGATCAGCATCGATGCGCGGGAAATCCGGATAGGCCGGGCCAGCATCGAGCATGCTTATATCTCCTCCAGTCAAGCGCTGACTGCTGAGCAGGCGCGTCAGCGCGCCGGCGTGGAAGCCGATGCCAGGGCTCACTTGGTGCTGAGGCCCTATGTGAGGACTGCGGTCGAGATCACCCTCGACGACCCCCAGGATCCGGTGCCGTATTGGCTGGTCTCCACACGTCGTCCGCAACAACTGGCAGCCGCACTGCGGGAGGCTGCCTCGTCTACGCTGACCGGGTGAATGAGTCATGACAGCCGTCGAGGTGCTGCTTCTCCAGCTCGATCCTGGACTGGAATTGCCGTCGTACGCGCACCCCGGCGACGCTGGTGCGGATCTGCGCAGCAGCGAAGGTTTCGAGCTCCGGCCGGGAGAGCGACGGTTGGTGGGAACTGGTGTTGCTATCTCGTTGCCGGCTGGTTATGCAGCTTTCGTGCACCCGCGTTCCGGGCTGGCCGCGCGGAACGGCATCACCATCGTGAATGCTCCGGGCACCGTAGATTCCGGTTATCGCGGCGAGATCAAGGTCTGCCTGATCAATACCGACCGAACCCAGCCGGTGAACATTGCCCGCGGGGACCGGATCGCTCAGCTGGTGATCCAGCCGGTCAATACAGCGGTTTTCGTGCCGGTGACGGCTTTGCCCAGTTCGGCGCGCGGGATTGGCGGGTATGGGTCAACCGGAGGAATACTGAGCGGTGCCAACGAGCCAGCGGCCACCCAGCGAGGAGACGAAAGCATGAGTGTGCCCAGGGAACGCGGATGATCTTCAAGAGGGGCAGGAAGCGCGGCAGCGAGTCCGCAGTCGAGGAATCCACCGAGGAATCTACCGACGAAGCGAGCCTCGACGAGCTGGATGATGAGGCTACCGACGCGGAGAGTGAAACCTCGACCGAAGAGCTGGGAGGCGAGGATCTCGAGAGCGCCGATCTCGAGGGCGCGGAGTTGGCGGCGTTGGACGAGCTGGACTGGCGGACCTCAGGCCCGTACGACATCGGTGAAGTCGAGGATATCGAGAGCACTGAGGAGAGCCCCAGGATCGACCTCGGCAGCTTGATCCTCACGGCGGTATCGGGCTCCGAGCTCAGACTTCAGGTAGCCGAAGAGACCGGCGAGATTGCCTCGGCGATGCTCGTGATCGAAACCATCGTGGAACCACCCGCCAGTGCAAACCAGAAACCTCAGGCCTATTCGTCAGCACTGGAGCTGGGCGCGTACGCGGCTCCTCGCAGTGGGGGCCTTTGGGCAGAGCTGCGCGATGAGATTGCCCACAACGCGACAGAGGCGGGGGGCACGGCGTCACTCGGCGAGGGGCCGTTTGGGATCGAGCTGAGGCGGCTCATTCCGGTGACGACGCCCGACGGCGAGGAGGGATATCAACCCTCTCGAATGTGGGTCGCGGAAGGTCCACGTTGGCTGCTGCGCGGCATCGTGTACGGCCAGGCGGCCATCGAAGACGACGCAGACTCACCGATTGTGGCTGATGTGCTCTCCGCGTTCCGTCAGGTCATTGTGCGACGAGGCGACGAGGCGATGGCGCCGGGCGACTTACTACCGCTGACGATGCCGACCAATGTCAGCCCGGAGTCCGAGGAATCGGAGATATAGCCAACCCGCTGATCACCGTGTCTGCTCGATCGTCGTGGCCTGCGAGGGAGGAAGACAGCAACTTTCAGCGCACGCTCGGGCGCGAGCGGATACCAAAATTTCATCCGCGAGCGTCGGGTAGAGCGGGTGCCGGTGCTGTCTGGACGGTCGAGCAGGCACGGTGATCAGCGGGATGAGGCTACATAGGGGAGGGGACAAGCTGTGCCTGCGAGGGAGGAAGACAGCAACTTGCAGCGCACGCTCGGGCGCGAGCGGATACCAAAAGATTGACCGGGGTGGGATGCTTGAAGGGCGGAGGTGACACGCGATGGCGAAAGAAAACATGCTGCAGCGAGCACTACGTCGGTTCGCCTCATCAAATGCCGAGCTCGAGTCCGAGGATCTGCAACGCAAGGTCCGTGAAGAGGGCGCCGTACCCATTCAGAACTGTGAGGACCGTCAGCGCGTCCAGCTCACAGGCACGGTGTCCACGGTGACCATCACTCCTCGAGCGGGGCATCCGGCGTTGGAGGTCGAGCTGCGTGACGGCTCAGGGGCGGTGACCCTGGTTTGGCTGGGCCGGCGACAAATCCCTGGAATCGATCCCGGTCGAACCCTCAAGGTCTGGGGCCGGATCAGCTGCCACGAGGGGAAACGGCTGATCTATAACCCGCGCTATGAGCTGATGGAGGCGCCGGCCGCGTGATCGAGGTCGGCGCGGTGCCTGGTACATGAGTGAGCTGCCAGCAGAACCGAAGGCAGTGCGGCAGGACGTACGACCAACTGCAGATGCGGAGACGCCGCAATTCCGCTATGTAGAAGAGTTCGTGCGCTACCAGCTGAGCAAGTCGCTCGGTGGCGCCCGCGGCATGATCGAGTCGGCACTGCCGTTCATCGCCTTCACTATCGCCTGGGTCGTATCCCGGCAGCTCTACCCGGCCATCGCCGCTGCCGTGGGTACGGCGATTCTCCTGGCGGTCATCCGCCTCGTCCAGCGTCAGTCGATCAAGTACGTGGTCCAGGCCGTCATTCCGACGGCGATCGCGGTGCTGATCGCCACGCGTACTGGCCGGGCCCAGGACGTGTTCTTGCCGGGCATCCTCTACAACGGCGCCCTCGCCGTGATCTCATTGCTGACCGTCGCTATCCGCAAACCCCTCGTCGGTTTCATCATCGGCGCCGCGGTCGGTGACCCTACAGGTTGGACGAGGGATCGCGGGCTGGTGAGGATGACCTCGAAGCTGACCCTGGTACTCGCAGTGCCCTACGTCGCGCGTTTCGTCATCCAGCTGCCGTTATTCCTGGCCGGACAGGTCGTGCTGCTTGGCATAGCCAAGGTCGTCCTCGGTTGGCCGATGCTGATCGGTGCCCTGACCGTGATCGGGTTCATGCTCTCCAAGGGCAAAACCCCGATGGAGGATTCTGCTTTCGCGGGTTCACTCTCGGCCGAGAGTCGTCCGGAGAGTGCCTCGTAGTCGCCTGTGTGCTAGGAGATTGCCTGTGCGCGTGGCGTAGCCGTCTTGGAGATGCTGATCGAGCCGTCGCGCGGGGCCAGCATCTCGGCTAGCTCTTTCTCGAAATCCTGTGCTGTCACGAACAGCAATTCGTCGCCCGCCTCTAGCGAGCCGTCGGTGTCCGGGGGTCGCGCATGCCCGTCGCGGATGATCGCGACCAAGACGACGTCACCAGGCCAGTGCAGGTCGCCAATCCGGGCGCCGACGCACGGGCTGCTCGAGGGCAATGTCATCTCGACCAGGTTCGTGGCGCCCTCGTGGAACGTCAACAGCCGTACAAGATCACCGACAGTGACTGCCTCTTCAACCAGCGCTGACATCAGCCGAGGTGTCGACACGGAGACGTCAACCCCCCAGACTTCGTTGAACAGCCACTCATTCTTGGGGTGATTGACCCGGCCGACCGTACGCGGTACGCCGAACTCTGTCTTGGCCAACAACGACATCACCAGGTTCACCTTGTCGTCGCCGGTAGCGGCGATGGCCACATCGCAGGTATCGAGGCCCGCTTCCTCCAGTGAGGACAGTTCGCAGGCATCAGCGAGCAGCCACTCTGCCTCCGTCAGCGTCTCGGCCTTGATGGCATGCGGATCCTTGTCGATCAGCAGCACCTCGTGACCATTGTCGATCAGCTCTGCCGCAATGGACCGGCCGACATTTCCGGCGCCCGCTATCGCTACTCGCATCGTCATACTCCTCTCGGCGGCGAACCGAGTATCGCCTCGACCGCAGCGAGCTTGGCGTCGACGACGGCCGCGTACAACAGATCGCCGTCTTGGAAGATGCTGGTGCGCTTGGGCACGAGTCCCGATCCCATCCGGAACACGAACGGAATGCGCGCGCCGGTCGCATCCTCGATCTGCTCGATGGTCCGGCCAACCCAAGCGCGGTCGACATGTACTTCCATCAGACGCACCGAACCCGACGGATCCCGCCACTGCGGTTCGGATCCGCTAGGTAACAACCGCCGCAACACCTGATCAGATGTCCACCGCACCGTCGCTACCGTGGGTATTCCCAGCCGCTCATACACTTCGGCGCGTCCGGGGTCATAGATCCGAGCCACCACGTTGTCCACGCCGAAGGTCTCGCGCACGACGCGGGCGGACAAGATGTTGGAATTGTCGCCGCTAGACACCGCGGCAAACCCCTCCGCGTCCTCGATTCCGGCCTCCAAGAGCACCTCGCGATCAAAACCAACGCCCCGGACGGTCTTGCCGGCAAAGTCAGGGCCGAGTCGACGGAAGGCCTCCGAGTCGAGGTCGATCACAGCGACCGTGTGCCCCCGCTTCTCAAGACTTCTCGCCAGCCTGGACCCCACTCGGCCGCAGCCCATGATCACGATGTGCACACGTTGAGTCTAGTGAACAAGGGGCGAAATTCTGTGACGCCGGTCACCGACAGCCGCGTTCGACCAGTGGCTGATCGCGCTTGCTCTACTAGGGTTTGCAATGTGGTGAATGTGGCCGACATCGGCAAGCGACTGCTGTTGGGCCGTAAGCTCCGCAGCACGCAGCTTTCCGAGACACTGCTCCCGAAGCGCATCGCTCTGCCGGTCTTCGCGTCGGATGCTTTGTCCTCGGTCGCCTACGCACCCGATGAAATCTTCTTGACGTTGTCGCTCGCGGGGCTGGTGGCCTATTCCTACTCATGGAAGATCGCCATTCTGGTCGCCATCGTCATGCTGGTGGTCGTCGCGTCCTACCGGCAGAACGTGCATGCCTATCCCTCAGGCGGCGGCGACTACGAGGTGGCCACCGTGAACATAGGCTCTAATGCTGGCCTGACGGTTGCGTCGGCGCTCCTGGTGGACTATGTCCTGACGGTCGCAGTTTCGATATCCTCCGGGGTTCAGAACGCCAAGTCGGCATTTCCGATCATCGACGGGCATGAGCCATGGGTCGCTGCCACTGTTGCCGTGCTGCTCATGGCACTCAACCTGCGGGGCGCACGAGAGTCCGGGACCTTGTTCTCCGTTCCGACCTACTGCTTCATGTTCGCCATCTTGAGCATGGTGATCTTCGGCCTGTTTCGGATCCTGGTCCTCGGCGACCAGATTCAAGTGGACAGCGCCCAGTACGGTATCGAGCCGGATCCGAGTTATGCCGCCTTTGCGGGCTTCGCGATGATCGCCTTGCTGGCCCGTACCTTCTCCTCTGGATGCGCTGCACTGACCGGCGTGGAGGCGATCTCCAACGGAGTTCCGGCATTTCGTAAGCCGAAGAGCAAGAACGCCGCAACCACCTTGCTGCTGCTCGGCGTCATCGCGGTGTCCATGTTGATCGGTGTCGTCGTGCTGGCCAACCTGACAGGACTCAAGCTGATCGACCAGGGCTTGTCGCACTACACGCTCAACGGTCAGCGCGTGGAGGTCGTCGAGCAGACCGCCATCGGCCAGTTGTCCCAGGCGATCTTCGCCGACTTCAAGCCGGCGTTCTACTTCACTGTAGCCGCTACGATGCTGATCTTGTTCCTGGCTGCGAACACCGCTTTCAACGGTTTTCCGGTGCTGGGATCGATCTTGGCCCGGGACGGCTTCCTGCCTCGCCAGTTGCACACCCGCGGCGACCGTTTGGCGTACAGCAACGGCATCGTCGTGCTGGCCTTCTTCGCCATCGTGTTGATCATCGCCTTCAAGGCTGATGTCACTGCCTTGATTCAGCTCTATGTCGTCGGCGTGTTCGTATCGTTCACGGTCAGCCAACTGGGCATGTTGCGACACTGGACGCGGCACCTCAAAATCGAGGAGGATCCCGCGGTCCGGGGCCGCATGATCCGTTCCCGAGTGATCAATGCGATCGGTCTGACGATGACGGCGACGGTGCTCGTCATCGTGCTGATCTCCAAGTTCACCAAGGGCGCCTATATCGCGATCATCGCGATGGCCGTGATCTTCGTGATGATGAAATTGATCAGGCGGCACTACGAGGCGGTAGCCCGGGAAACTGCCCTGGTCGAGGGTGAGGATCGGACGCTGCCCAGCCGGGTACGGGCCGTGGTATTGGTCAGCAAGCTCCACAAACCGACGCTGCGGGCGATCGCGTTTGCCAAGGCTGCCAGGCCGAGCACTCTGGAAGCGCTCACGGTCTCAGTGGACACCGATGAGACCGCGCGGCTGGTGAAAGTCTGGGAGGAGGCCGACACCGGAGTTCCGCTCAAGGTGATTGCCTCGCCGTACCGGGAGGTGACCAACCCGATCGTCGATTACGTCAGGAACCTGCGGCGAGAGAGCCCGCGGGATGTGGTGACGGTCTACATTCCGGAGTACGTGGTCGGCCATTGGTGGGAACAGATCCTGCATAACCAGAGCGCCCTGCGACTCAAGGGGCGGCTGCTCTTCACGCCTGGTGTGATGGTGACCTCGGTACCGTTCCACCTCGCGTCCTCGACCAAGGCCGAACAGCGTATCGAGCGCGAGACAGCTCAGGAGAACGCCCGGCGTCAGCTGTACACGGGCTAGTCTCGTATCTTGACGTCAAGATAATTGAGCAATGGCTGAGGGAGGGCTCATGAGTGTGAACAGCTTCGGTGCAAAGACAACCCTCCAGGTGGGTGAAGAGTCCTACGAAATCTTCCGGCTCGATGCCGTCGAAGGCTCGAACTCCCTTCCGTACAGTCTCAAGATTTTGCTAGAGAACCTGCTCCGTACCGAGGACGGCGCCAACATCACTGACGATGACATCCGGGCGCTCGCGGGCTGGGATCCGGACGCCGAACCCAGCAAGGAGATCCAGTTCACTCCCGCACGGGTGATCATGCAGGACTTCACCGGTGTACCCTGCATTGTCGATCTTGCGACGATGCGCGAGGCGATGGAGGAGATGGGCGGCGATCCCGCCAAGATCAACCCGTTGGCCCCGGCCGAGTTGGTGATCGATCACTCGGTCATCGCCGACGTATTCGGGACCGCTGACGCCTTCGCCAGGAACGTGGAGATCGAATACGGGCGCAACCGCGAGCGCTATCAGTTTCTTCGTTGGGGACAGACCGCCTTCGACGACTTCAAAGTGGTCCCACCCGGCACCGGGATTGTGCACCAGGTCAACATCGAGCACCTCGCCCGGGTGATCTTCTCCCGCACGATCGAGACCGAAGGCAAGACCGAGGTATACGCCTATCCGGACACCTGCGTCGGCACCGATTCACATACCACCATGGTCAACGGGCTAGGCGTCGTCGGCTGGGGCGTCGGGGGGATCGAGGCCGAGGCGGCCATGCTCGGTCAGCCGGTCTCGATGCTCATTCCTCGCGTCGTTGGCTTCAAGCTCTCTGGTGCGCTGCGTGAAGGAGCGACCGCAACTGATCTTGTGCTGACGATCACCGAGATGCTGCGCCAGCACAAGGTGGTCGGCAAGTTCGTGGAGTTCTATGGGCCCGGCGTTTCCCATGTCCCCGTGGCCAATCGGGCAACGATCGGCAATATGAGTCCGGAGTACGGCTCGACGATCGCGGTCTTCCCGATCGACGGCAAGACTAGCGAATATCTCAGGCTGACTGGCCGGAGTGAACACCAGATTGCGCTGGTCGAGACGTACGCGAAGACGCAGGGCCTGTGGCATAGCGACGACCGCGAGCCCAGGTACTCCGAGAATCTGGAGCTCGACCTGACGAGCGTCGTTCCGAGCATTGCCGGGCCGAAGCGACCGCAAGATCGGGTACAGCTGGCCCATGCCAAGCAGGGGTTCCGGGAAGCCCTGCGCGACTTCGTCTCGGCCGAGGAACTGACTGGCTATGACGAGTCGGTGGATGAGTCTTTCCCGGCTTCCGACGTGCCGAGTCGCGGAGACGGCACGCAATCCACGGCGCCACACGAGTACGGCGAAGACGTCCCGGCTGATATCGGCCGGCCGAGCAAGCGGGTGCCGGTCAGTTTGGCGGACGGGGGTGCGTTCGACCTCGACCATGGCGCAGTGGTGATCGCCGCGATCACCTCGTGTACTAACACCTCCAACCCCAGCGTGATGATCGGTGCCGCGCTGGTTGCCAAGAAGGCCGTCGAGCGTGGCTTGAATCGCAAACCCTGGGTCAAGACCACACTTGCCCCTGGGTCGAAGGTCGTCAGCGACTACTACGACAGATCAGGTCTGACGCCGTACCTGGACAAACTGGGTTTCAATCTCGTCGGCTACGGGTGCACCACCTGCATCGGAAACTCTGGGCCGCTCATCCCTGAAGTCAGCACAGCAGTCCAGGAAAATGATCTTGCGGTGGTCTCGGTGCTCTCCGGCAACCGGAACTTCGAGGGCAGGATCAACCCGGACGTCAAGATGAACTACCTGGCCTCGCCGCCACTGGTGGTGGCGTACGCGCTGGCTGGCACCATGGACATCGACCTGATGAACGACTCCCTCGGCACTGACGAGCAGGGCAATGACGTCAGACTTGCCGACCTCTGGCCGACAGAATCCGAGATCGACGAGATCGTCGCCTCGGCCATCGGCGCGGAGATGTTCACCGACTCCTATGCCGATGTCTTTGCAGGTGATCAGCAGTGGCAGTCGCTGCCGACACCGGAGGGGGAGATCTTCGACTGGGATCCTGACTCCACTTACGTCCGGAAGCCGCCTTACTTCGACGGCATGCCTGCCGAGCCTGCCGCCGTCGGCGACATCACCGGAGCACGGGTGTTGCTCAAGCTTGGCGACTCGATCACGACCGACCACATCTCTCCAGCTGGCTCGATCAAGCCGGACTCGCCTGCCGGGCGGTACCTCTCCGAGCACGGCGTGGAGCGCAGGGACTTCAACTCCTACGGATCCCGACGTGGCAATCACGAGGTAATGATCAGGGGAACCTTCGCCAACATCCGGCTCCGCAATCAACTGGCACCAGGGACCGAGGGCGGCTTCACCAAAGACTTCTCGGTGCCGGACGAGCCCGTCACGACCGTTTACGAGGCGTCGGAGCACTACCTCGCCGCAGGCACGCCGCTGGTTGTCCTCGCTGGCAAGGAGTACGGTTCAGGCTCCTCACGTGACTGGGCGGCAAAGGGCACTGCCTTGCTCGGGGTGAAGGCTGTGATTGCCGAGTCGTACGAACGGATTCACCGATCCAACCTGATCGGGATGGGCGTACTGCCGCTGCAGTTCCCCGAGGGTCAGAGTGCTGACTCGCTCGGTCTTACCGGTGAGGAGACCTTCGAGATTGTCGGGAGCGCCGAGCTGAACGAAGGCCGTACGCCGGAGACGGTCAAGGTCACGACCGGTGATGTGAGCTTTGACGCAGTGGTACGCATCGACACTCCAGGCGAGGCCGACTACTACCGCAACGGCGGAATCATGCAGTTCGTGTTGCGTACTCTGATCAAGAAGTAGGGCGATGCGGCGGCCGCTCGCGGTCATCGGGGTAGCTGTCCTGCTGGTCCTCACGGGTTGCTCGCTCGTCGATCAAGTGGCCGTACCGTCGGAGCCATTTGGTGATTTTGCGGTGGGTGAGTTCGGTGGCATCGACGGCCGCCAGAACATCGTGTATGTCCGCGCGGACGGCGTTGCACTGCTGGTTTCTCGCCAGCCGGCCTCCGGGCGGTTGAGCGGCCAAATGCTGAGCCGGCTTCGGACCCTGCTGACATCGGATCAGTTTCGGCAAGAAGTGGCAGCAGACGCGCAGCGAAAGCAGCGAGCGCCAGTGCCGGTCTGCGCCGACCAGATCACGATCGAGGTCACCATGGGCAGCTTGTCGATGAGCCGCAGCGATCCATGCCGCGAGAAATCCGAGCCGACTCCTGCGTTTGACGAGATCACCGGCATCCTTGCTCCGGCGCTGCGGGGCAACTTCGACGGACCGGCCAACACAGCGCAGCCGCGCCTGTTTCCGATGTCGCTGCAGCGTATCCAGCTCCAAGATCGGCCGGCATATGTGATCAAGATCGACGCCGCCGGGCGGGCCAAGATCAGGATTTCTGGCCGTACGTCTGAGTGGCACTCGTTGTCGGTCCAGCAACGCGACACCGTCCGGTTGCTGGTGGCGCGAGTGATCGAAAAGCCTGTTTCCCCCTGTACGTCGCAGGCCTACTACCGGTTGCAGGTCGACAAGGAGCCGGCGGCCGAGGGACCTGATTGCGGATTTCCCGAGCGGCAGCTCGAGTTTCGTGCGCTGACCGCGCTGCTGGAGCAGGCCTTCGGCGTCTGAGTGACGCGACACTAACCTGGACACGTGGGCCTATGGAACGATCATGCGCTGCCGCACCTGGTGGATCGGGCGCTGAGTACGCCTGAGGTGAATACCCGGCGCGCCAAGGTATGTCATGGTCTGCACGGCCGAGTCCTAGAGATCGGCTTCGGCAGCGGCCTCAATCTTCCGCACTACCCGGCCGAGGTAACCGAGATCTTGGTGGTGGAGCCTTCGGCCTCCGCGTTACGGCTGGCCGAACCGCGGAAGGCCGCCGTATCCGCGCCGGTCCAGCATGTTGGCCTGGACGGTGCCGGGCTCGATCTGCCCGATGACTCGGTGGATTGCGTGTTGTCCACTTACACCTTGTGCACGATCCCGGACGTGAATGCGGCACTTCTGGAAGTCCATCGTGTGCTCAAGCCTGCCGGCGCATTGCATTTCCTGGAGCACGGGAGAGCGCCGACTGAATCTGTACGAGGCTGGCAGCGCCGGCTACATCCTGTCCACAGCCGCATCGCCGGCGGTTGCCACTTGGACCGGCCGATCGACGATTTGATCACGCGCTCCGGACTGATCATCAGCGATCTGGAGACGGGCTACGGCGACGGACCGCGGCCCTTCAGCTACCTGTACCGGGGTCGGGCTCTGCGAGACGGGTAAGGTCAGCTTGATCGTGAGCAGCTTGCGTCAGCGCTTCCGAGATCAACTGGGCGTACTTCTCCATCTCACCCAAGCCATAGCGGGTCCGCGGCCAGAAGAAACCCCGCAACCCATCACCTTTGGTTCTGGGCACCACGTGTACGTGGAGGTGCGGTATGGACTGGCTGACGACGTTGTTGATTGCCACAAAGGTCCCCTCCGCGCCCAATGCGTCGGGAATCGCAGTACCGATCCGCTGCGTCATGGTGAACAGCGGAATCATGAGATCGCTCGGCAAGCTCAACAACGTATCGACGTGGCGCGTCGGCGCGACCAGGACATGACCCTTGAAGACCGGCCGGTGATCAAGAAAGGCGATTACCTGCTCGTCGCGCGCCACGACCGCAGCGTCGAGCTCGCC
>DASVEX010000172.1:0-13542 GCA_036380335.1 Propionibacteriaceae bacterium
AGCCGCAACCCGCTGGCCGAGCGTGTCGTCACCGAGACCGTGGCCTGGCTGCTAGCCGAGATGCGCACCGAGCAGGGAGCTTTCGCGGCCAGCCTTGATGCGGACTCGAAAGATGATCATGGTGAGCTACGCGAGGGTGCCTACTACGCGTGGGAGCGTGATCAACTCCTGGCCGCACTCGGGGAGGAAGACGCAACATGGGCGGCTGAGATCTTTGCGGTAACTGCGGCAGGCACGTTCGAGGATGGCGCCTCGACCTTGCAACTGCAGGCCGACCATGATCGGGTTCGGCTTGCCGATGTTCGAGAGCGGCTCCGGGTAGCGCGTAACCAACGCTCCCGCCCGGGGCGAGACGACAAGGTCGTAGCCGCCTGGAACGGATGGCTGGTTGATGCGCTCGCGCAGGCAGCCGTGGTCTTCAGCCGTCCGCAATGGCTAGCGGTGGCGACTGAGGCGGCCGAGTACCTCTGGCAGATCCACTGGCGCGAGGGCCGACTGCGGCGCACTTCTCGCGATGGCCTGGTAGGCGCAGCTGCCGGCATCTTGGATGACTATGCGGCATTCGCCCTGGCAGCGGTACGGCTTGCTGCGGTTCATGCGGCTCCGACCTGGCTTTCTCGTGCCGAGCAGCTGGTCGAAGTGATCATGGAGCAGTTCGATGACGGCGGCCGCGGCTTCTTCGACACCGCCGCTGATGCAGAGCAGCTATACGCTCGGCCGCAGGATCCGACTGACAACGCCACCCCATCCGGGCTGAGCACCACAGTCCATGCCTTGCGGGCCATGGCCGAGCTGACAGGCGAGGAGCGCTACGTGGTCCGGGCCGACCGGGCGGGTGCCAGCGCGGCTGAGCTGGCTCGCCGGGCACCACGGTTTGCCGGCTGGCTGCTCGCCGATGCGATCAGCCAGACGCCGACGCCGAAACCGGTCCAGGTAGCCGTCGTAGGACTAAACGATCCGGCTCGGTCAGAGCTGGCGCTCGTAGCTCATCACCTCGCACCGGCCGGATCGGTTGTCGTGGCCGGCAAGCCGGACCAGCCTGGAATTGCGCTGCTCGCTGACCGGCCATTGATCAACGACCAGCCGACGGCTTACGTCTGTCGACAGTTCGTCTGCAAACTCCCGGTCACTTCGGCCGAAGACCTGGCTCGCCAGCTGCAAAGTACTGACAGTCCAACAGCCCTGGAATAGGCCAAGGTGACTAGCTGCGAGCGTCGGGAAATCGCGCGCAGAGGCGTTCTTTCCCTCTGCGCGCGACGACGACGACGGCGGATTCACCGCGCGATTGCGCGAGCAGCTCAAACTAAACGCTGATCATCGAGATGGCCACGTAGTGGCACACGAAGCCGCCGATGGTCCCGATGTGAAAGATCTCGTGGAAGCCGAACCAGGTAGGCGCTGGATTGGGACGCTTTCGGGCGTAGACCACTGCACCAAGGGTGTAGCAGACGCCGCCGGCTACGAGCAAGATCAGCACTGCCAGGCCAGCCGTGTGGTAGAAGACTTGGAGCCATCCAACTGCTGCCCAGCCCATCACGAGGTAGAGCACGGTGTAGAGCCACCGCGGCGCTGACAACCAGACAAGGCGAAAGAGCAGACCACCTATCGCGGCGGACCAGATGAGCACGAGCAAGATCACTTGCGAAGTCCCGTTGAGCAAGATCAGCGCCAGCGGCGTATAGGTTGCCGCGATAAAGAGATAGATGTTGGAGTGATCCATCCTGCGGAGGATCGCCTGGCCGCGTACGCCCCAGGTTCCCCGGTGATACACGCCGCTGGTGCCAAACAAGAGAACGGACGCAGCCAAGAAGATGGCCCCTCCGACGACGCCGGCAGGGGTGGCGGCCAGACAGATGAGCACGATCCCGCCGGCCAGAGCGAGGGGAGCCATCCCGGCATGCAACCAACCACGAAGCCGCGGCTTGACCGCTTCTGCGACCTCCGCCAGTCCGGTGTCGGCACCGGCTTCACCGGTCGATGCCGCGGACCGGTCTTCGCCGAGATGAATTGCTGGCATGGCGCACCCTTCAGACGGCAATGGCCGCAACCCGGCTCGCCGAAGGTTACGACTCAGTAGCTTCAGCGTACGGACCGAGATCGTGTTCACCAATCACTGCGCGGCCGGCGATGAAGAGATCGCATCGGGATACGCTGCCAGTTGTGGCACGTCTCGATCGGCTGCGGGAGTTCGTGGATCGGCTGCACCCGTCGGGGCTGCTGTACGCGACCTATGAGCATCGGCTGATCGCCGAGCTCGACACCGAGAGGCTGCCACGCCACGTCGCCGTACTCGCCGATGGAAACCGCCGCTGGGCACGCACCAACGCGCCGGAGCAACCACTTGTTGCGGGTTACCAGGCAGGCGCCGACAAACTGAAGGAGTTCGTCGGGTGGTGCGACGAGCTCGGGATCCCGGTTGTCACCTTGTGGGTGCTGTCGACGGACAACTTGTCGCGCAGCAATCGTGAGGAGATCGAGCCGCTACTCCGCGTGATCGAGCGGATGGTAAGCGATCTGGCGGCTACCCGGCGTTGGCAGGTTCATCCGGTCGGAGCGCTGGATCTGCTACCGGATCAGTCCGCAAAGCGGCTCAAGATGGCCTCTCGGGACACAGCGGACATCGACGGCATGCTGGTCAACATCGCGGTCTCCTATGGGGGCCGGTATGAGTTGCGGGACGCCGTAAGGTCGCTGCTTGCCGAGCATGCCAAGCACGGCACCTCGATCGATGAACTAGCCCAAAACCTCGACATCGAACACATTGCCGAACACCTCTACACGAAGGGCCAGCCTGACCCGGACTTGATCATCAGGACGTCTGGTGAACAGCGCTTGTCCGGCTTCTTGATGTGGCAGTCAGCCCACAGCGAGTTCTATTTCTGCGAAGCGCTGTGGCCCGACTTCCGCAAGGTGGACTTCATCCGCGCGCTGCGCTCGTACGGGCAGCGGGAGCGTCGCTTCGGGCATTAGTACGGTGTCCACCGAGCCGCGAACCACATCCGTCGTCGACCTCAACAGCGACCTCGGCGAGGGATTCGGGATCTGGGCACTGGGCGACGACGATGCCCTGCTCGACGTGATCACGAGCGCCAATGTCGCGTGCGGCTTCCACGCCGGCGACCCCGATATCATGCGGCGAGTCTGCGAGAACGCGGTGAGCCGCGGCGTTGCCATCGGCGCCCAGGTTGGCTACCGGGACCTGGCCGGCTTCGGCCGCCGCAGCATCGATGTCGAGGCGGCGAGCTTGACCAACGACGTGATTTATCAGATTGCTGCGCTGGACGGGTTCGCTCGGGTCGCGGGCTCCCGGGTGAGCTATGTCAAGCCGCACGGAGCGCTTTACAACCGAGCCGTAGACGATGATGATCAAGCGGCGGCAGTCGTCGCTGCATTAGTTGCGTACGACTCAACGCTTCCGCTCCTGGGACTACCGGGGTCGGCCTTGCTTCACCATGCGGAGCGGGCAGGTCTTACTACGGTGACCGAGGCCTTTGCCGATCGCGGCTACACCGCCCGGGCCACCCTCGTACCTCGAGCACAGCCTGGTGCGTTGTTGGATGAGCCGACCCTGGTGGCGGGCCGGATGGTGCAGATGCTGCTTACCGGGCGAATGCGGTCGGTAGACGGTGTCGAGATTGCCGTCGCTGCGCGGTCCATCTGCGTTCATGGGGACACGCCCGGCGCGGTGACCATGGCTATCGCCGTGCGAGAGGCTCTCGCCGAGGCAGGCATTGACATTCGAGCCTTCGCCTCATGACCAAGGGCCGCACGCTGCTGACTTGCGGTGAGCATGCGGTTCTGGTCGAAGCAGCGGGTTTGACGGAGGTCCTCGCCCTGGCTCACGCCGTCCGCGAGGCCGCCGCAGCAGGATCTGCCGGATTCACCGACATCGTCGACATTGTCCCGGCTGCCAGGACGGTACTGGTCGTGGTTCGTGACGATGCACCGATGGCGCCTGTGCGACAGGCCTTGTCGACTTTGCCGGACGCTCAGCCTGACGACCTCCCGAGCAGCGGCGAGACTCTAGAGGTCCCCGTGCACTACGACGGGCCTGATCTCGCCGAAGTTGCCGTACTGACAGGACTGTCTGTTGCCGGGGTCATCGCTGCTCACACCAAGACCGAGTGGAAAGTGGCATTCGGTGGCTTCGCACCCGGCTTCGCCTACCTGACTGGAGGCGACCCGCGACTTGAGGTTCCGCGGCGCAGCGAGCCGCGTACTGCTGTGCCATCGGGCAGTGTTGCGCTCGCGGGTGAATTCAGCGCGATCTATCCGCGCTCCTCGCCGGGGGGCTGGCAGCTGATCGGCCGTACGGACATCGCGGTGTTCAACCCCGATCGGGAGCCACCAGCGTTGCTCCACGCTGGCGCAGTTGTGCGCTTTGTCGATGTGTCCGGAGCGCGTCATGGCGGCTGACCGAGCCCTTGAGGTACTGGATGCGGGCCTGCTCACCCTGATTCAGGACCTCGGGCGCGTTGGCTTCGCCTCGATCGGAGTGGGGCCGTCCGGAGCCGCGGACAGAGGTGCCTTCCGGCTTGGCGCCCGGCTGCTTGCCCAGCCGTACACGACAGCTGCGCTCGAGGTGACCTTCGGCGGCTTGTCGGTTCGTGCCCGAGGCGATTTTCAGCTAGCGCTGACCGGCGCTCAGGCACATGCTGCCGTTGACGGGCGCGCCGTCGGCTATTTCGGGCCGTTCATGGTGGCTGACGGCCAGATCCTGACACTGGGAGCCCCTCAGGTCGGGCTGCGTAGCTACCTTTCGGTACGCGGCGGCATCGACGTCGCCCCCGTTCTGGGCTCTCGCGCGACCGACACCCTGTCAGGTCTTGGACCGCCGCCGGTGCGAGCCGGAGACGTGCTACCCGTCGGTCCAGCTCCGAAGACATTTCCCAACCAGGACCTCGTTCCAGCTCCAGCTAGGTCGGCCGGGACCCTCGTTCTGCATGCGCTCTGTGGCCCGAGAGACGACTGGCTCAACGACATAGCCGCTCTCGCCGTAACGACGTGGACGGTGTCCGACCACAGCGATCGGGTTGGGATCCGGCTGTCGGGCGCGCCCCTGAAACGCGAGGGCTCTCGACGCGGGCAAGAGTTGCCCAGTGAGGGTGTCGTTTCCGGCTCGATCCAGGTTCCGCCGGGCGGGCAGCCTGTCATCTTTCTGGCAGATCATCCGGTGACCGGGGGATATCCCGTTGTCGCTGTTCTCCTCGATGACGACATCGATCGGGCTGCTCAGGCTGTTCCGGGTCAGCAGGTTCGGATCGTGCTGGTGGGAGACCACCCCTGAAAGGAGGCTAAAGAGTCGCTGAATCTCGTTGATCGCCACGTTGCCATCACGTGAAATTCCCGGCGTGGCACTCGCCTTAGACCCATCTGCGGACGTACCGTCGAGGTGCGGGACGCAGCAAGGCGGTCCCGCCTGGGAGGCGATGCATGCACCGTCACTCGACGGGCAGCGAACTGCCGAAGCTCGCTGCCGGTCAGCTTTCCCGGCCGACCACGTAACAGTGGGGCCGGGCGCGGATCGCGTACGGCCCCCAAGAAGGGCAGTCCTGTGTCTTCTTCATCAAGCCGTCGCACCTACGTGATCGACACCTCCGTGCTGCTGAGCGATCCGCACGCTATGCGGCGTTTCGACGAGCATGATGTGGTGCTTCCGGTTGTCGTGATCACTGAGCTTGAGGGGAAGCGTCACCACAATGAGCTGGGGTACTTCGCTCGTACGGCGCTGCGTCACCTTGACGACCTGCGGATCATCCACGGCCGTCTTGACGCCCCCGTTCCCGTCAACGACGTGGGTGGAACCATTCGGGTCGAGCTGAATCACACTGATCCAGCAGCTCTACCGGATGGTTTTCGTCTTGGCGACAACGACTCGCGGATTCTGGCCGTTGCGCTGAATCTTTCCGCCGAGGGTTGCGCGGTCACCTTGGTTTCCAAGGATCTGCCGATGCGCGTGAAGGCCTCAGCCGTTGGGCTCAAAGCCGAGGAATACCGCGCCGAGCTGGCAGTCGAAACCGAGTGGACGGGAATGAGTGAGATCGACGTCGATGGAAGAGACATCGACCGTCTCTATGAACAGGGGTCGCTGGAGCTGGATGAGGCTCGTGACCTGCCCTGCCATACCGGCGTCGTGTTGCTGAGTGGCAGCGCATCCGCGCTAGGTCGAGTGATGCCAAGCAAGGAGGTGAAGTTGATCAAGGCGGACCGGGATGTGTTCGGCATCCATGGCCGCTCGGCCGAGCAGCGGGTCGCTCTGGAGCTGCTGCAAGATCCTTCGATCGGCATCATCTCCCTCGGCGGCCGAGCCGGCACGGGGAAATCGGCGCTGGCGTTGTGCGCGGGACTCGAAGCTGTCTTGGAAAGACAGCAGCACTCCAAGGTCGTGGTCTTCCGTCCGCTCTACGCAGTCGGTGGCCAGGAACTCGGCTACCTGCCGGGGACCGAGGGGGAGAAGATGGCGCCCTGGGCCCAAGCTGTCTTCGACACGTTGGGCGCACTCACGACAAAGGCGGTCATTGAGGAGGTACTGGCCCGAGGCCTGCTCGAGGTGTTGCCGCTGACGCACATTCGGGGCCGGTCACTGCACGACGCATTCGTTGTGGTCGACGAGGCGCAGTCGTTGGAACGCAATGTGCTGCTCACCGTGCTCTCTCGGATCGGTCAGGACTCGCGCGTGGTTTTGACTCACGACGTCGCTCAACGGGATAACCTACGAGTTGGTCGCCACGACGGCGTGGTCGCTGTTGTGGAGAAGCTCAAGGGTCATCCGCTCTTCGCTCACATCACGCTGAGTCGCTCGGAACGGTCGCCGATAGCCGCTCTCGTGACCGAGATGTTAGAAGATGTAGCGGTCTGAGTCGATTTCGATCAAATTAAGCATCGAAAAGATCTCGGGATGATTTCATTTGGATAACGGCATGTGGCATTGTAGCCTCCGTGCGTCGACTCGCTCAGCATGCCATAGTCGGGGTTGGCTTCTCAGCGTTAGTCGCAACGGTGGCAGTCGCGGGGCTAGCTAGCCCCAACGGCGAGACCTCCGCTATCGCGGTGCCAGCCCCAGTAAGTGCGATCTCAGCTCCTGCGTCTGCAGCTGCCGTTGACCAGCTTGCCGCTGAACGCGCGGCTGCCAAGGCCCGCGCGAATCGTGCGGTTGCCCGAGCCCAACTGGTTGCCGCCAAGCAGGCGATGAAGCGCGCGAAGTCACTGGGATTGGAAACCAAGGCGATCGCCGAGCAACAGGCCAAGATCAAGGCCGAGCTGGCAGCTGCCGCGAAGAAGGCTGCCGAGGAGAAGGCTGCCCTCAAGCGAGCGCTCAAGAACCGCGGTTACGAGCCTGGTGTGACCGATCCCAAGGAAATAGCTCGGCAGATCTTGAAGAACAAGTACGGCTACGGCTCGAGTCAGTTCAGCTGCTTCAACAACATCATCATGCGCGAGAGCATGTGGAAGATCAACGCGACCAACGCAAGCTCTGGGGCGTACGGCATCCCGCAGGCTCTGCCTGGCTCGAAGATGGCGACGATCGCGAGCGATTGGCGGACCAACCCCGCGACTCAGATCATCTGGGGTATCGAGTACATGAAGGATCGCTACGGCAGTCCGTGTGGAGCCTGGGGCTTCAAGTCATCTCACGGCTGGTACTGAGAGAAGCGACTGGTCAGAATCTCAGCACCATAGAGGTTGCTGAGATTCTGACAACTCGAAGAGGGAAGCCGCTTAGACGGGCCGGCGAGTCATAGCGAGAACGTCCAGAGCCGCATCGAGTTGCTCTTCGGTCAGCGCGCCGTTGGCGACGTACCCGTTCTCGATCACGACGTCGCGGATGGTCTTTTCCTCTTTGAGCGCCTGCTTGGCCACCGCTGCAGCATTCTCGTAGCCGATGTAGCGGTTCAGCGGCGTGACGATGGAGGGCGAAGACTCGGCGAGAGTTCTGCAATGCTCGACGTTCGCCTTGATTCCCGCTACACAGCGGTCTGCAAGCAGCCGAGTGACGCTGGCGAGAAGCTGAATGGACTCCAGCAGGTTGCGCGCCATGGCAGGAAGCATCACGTTCAGCTCGAAGTGACCGGTCGTGCCCGCGAAGGCGACGGCAGCGTCATTGCCAATCACCTGAACACAAACCATCAAGGTCGCTTCACAGACCACCGGATTGACCTTGCCCGGCATGATCGAGGAGCCCGGCTGGAGGTCTGGTAGCGAGATTTCCCCGAGGCCGGCGCGCGGGCCTGAACTCATCCAGCGAATGTCGTTAGCGATCTTGTAGAGGCTCACGGCGATTGTTCGCATGACGCCCGAGGCTTCCACGAGCCCGTCCCGCGAGCCCTGCGCCTCGAAATGATCACGTGCCTCGGTCAGGGGCAAACCTGTCCTCTCCGCGACGATGGAGATTACAGACTCGGCGAAACCGGCCGGGGTATTGATTCCGGTGCCAACCGCGGTCCCGCCAAGCGGCAGCTCAGCCACTCGCGGAAGTGCTGCGGTTATCCGCTCGATGCCGTAACGAATCTGCGCGGCATAGCCGCCAAATTCTTGCCCGAGGGTAACGGGCGTGGCGTCCATCAGGTGAGTACGGCCACACTTGACGACCTCGGCGAACTCTGCGGCCTTGAGGCTCAGCGTCTCCGCCAAATGGCGCAATGCCGGTATCAGGGATTCCACCAAGCTCTGTGTCGCAGCGATGTGGATGGCGCTCGGGAAGACGTCGTTGCTGGACTGTGACGCGTTGACGTGATCGTTGGGATGCACCGTTTTGCCCAGTTCGGCCGTGGCGAGGGAGGCGATCACCTCATTGGCATTCATATTGCTCGAGGTGCCTGACCCGGTCTGGAAAACGTCGAGTGGAAACTCGGCGTCATGACGGTTCGCTGCGACCTCGCTCGCGGCCTTTACGATCACGTCGGCGTACTCCTGGCCAAAGACGCCGAGCTCGGCGTTTGTCCTGGCGGCCGCCTCCTTGATCAGTCCGAGGGCAGCGATCAACTCAGGGTTGATCGGGATGCCGGAGATCGGGAAGTTGTCAATGGCACGCTGCGTCTGGGCCTTCCAGAGAGCGCCCGCTGGCACTCTCACGTCGCCCATCGTGTCGTGCTCTATGCGATAGTCGCCCACATCAGTTGCATACGTCATAGGCCCATTCTGGCCTAGCTCTCCTGCTGAGGTTTCAGCCCTCGGGAAACCGTATAGATCGCGTAGCCAAAGCTGCGCTCGCCACGAGAAACGTCGATGATGTGCTCCTCCACCGATGACCCAATGTGTTCCAGCACCGCTCGGGCGCCGGAGCTGGACCTTGGCACCAGATAGCCAACGCTCCGCCAGGAGCGAGCTGAGCGTACGCCGCGCGGAGGCTGTCCTCGGCGTATAGGGCGTGATTATGCGGATGGATCAAGAAGTCCGGCCCGTTGTCCACGTCAAGCACGCGAATTCGGCGAGCAGGCGTTCGGTGCCGGTTTAGCTGCTGTCCATGGCGAATGCACCGTTGATGATCAACTCTTCGACATCGCCACCGTCCCGCACCCGACGGCGCAGCACGACCTCGCCTCGCGGCCCGTGGTGACGGGCGATGGTCTCAATCATCCCCATTGACCAACAGTGTCGCCGATCGCCAGCAGCTAGGAGTTGGTGCGGTCTGTGAAGATAAGTGACGTGGCGCGTACCAAGAGGCAGGCGAGCGCGGGCGACATGATTCGCTCGCTTGCCTTGATTTTGATCCCTCTGGCGGTGATCACGATCATCTTCACGAACACACCGAATGACCACCCGGTGAAGGAAGTCGACTGGCAACCAGTGCTGGCAAACGCACGTGAGGAGGCTCCATTCGAGGTTCTCGCGCCCGAGAACCTGCCGAGTGGCTGGCGAGCGACCCGAGTCAACTGGGTGCCGCAGGGAAAGCCATACCTCAATGGCGAGGCCTCCCCGCGCAATCTTTGGCAGATCGGATTCCTGACCCCCGATGATGCCTTCGTTGATCTCAATCAGGGCGACGTACGCCCTCAGGAGATGGTTGATCAGCAGTCCCGGGACGGTACCGCCGATGGGAGCAGTGTGGTCGCGGGCAAGACCTGGCAACGGTTGATCAGCCCTGATGGCCGAACCAGATCGTTGGTGCTCACCAGCCCAAATTCCACCGTCGTTGTGACGGCCGATCTGCCGTATGAGGCATTGGAGGCGTACGCCTCGACCTTGTCCAGCGGCGCGTAGTTAGTGTCGTGTCTCCCAGGTTTCTTCACGTTTCGCGCCGCCCAGGCACGCACCTCGCGGCGTTCTCCTCGGTCGGCATACGACCCGGTATACCTCCCTCGTCGGCCTTGCGATGCACGCAACTGAACGACGCCAAACGCAAAGGAACCTGGGAGACGCGACACTCAGGTCTCCTCGGCTGTCGCCTTGTCCTTCGTTCGAGCAGCGTCGATCTTGGCCTTCGCACCATCTAGCCACGCCTGGCACACGGCAGCGAGTTGCTCACCGCGCTCCCACAGAGCAAGCGACTCTTCCAGCGGGACGCCACCCGACTCGAGCCGTTGCACGATGACGATCAGCTCTTCGCGCGCCTGCTCGTAGCTGAGCGCCTCCGGGCTCGCCATTCGATCCGTCATGCCTCTCCTCGCGCTCTCAGCTCGAGCACCTCGACCAGCAGCTGCCCATCCGCCAGCCGTGCCGAAAGATCATCTCCGGACGCGACCTGGTCGACCGATCGGATTGCGGTGCCCTCCCCGTCGAGCAGGATCGAGTAGCCGCGTTCCAGGGTTGCCTGGGGCGACATGGCCCGTACCCGTACGAGTTGGTGGCCTACCAGGGCAGACTCCCGGTCGATCGTCGAACCAATGGCCCGATGGGCGCGATACCTGAGGTCGGCCAATTGCTCGTATCGTCGACCGAATGAGGCTGCCGGATCCAGCAGCACCGGGCGAGTTCGCAGTGAGTTGAGGAACTCCTGCTGGCGTCCGACGAGGCCCGATACCGCCCGGATCATCCGATGCCGGGCTTGATCCACTCGGGCCGCCTCGTCAGCCACGTCAGGGACGATGCGCTTCGCCGCGTCGGTCGGTGTCGAGGCTCGATAGTCGGCAACCAGGTCAAGGATGGGACTGTCTGATTCATGTCCGATTGCGCTGACTACGGGCGTACGGCAGGCGGCAACGGCTCGAATCAGGCCTTCGTCTGAGAAGGGGAGGAGATCTTCCACCGAACCGCCCCCTCGGGCAATGACGATGACATCCACCTCCGGATGCCGGTCGAGTTGCTCCACGGCGGCCATGACCTGCTCGCAGGCCTGTGGTCCTTGGACAAGTGCATATCGAGCCACGATCCGGACCGCGGGCCAGCGCCGCCGCGCGTTCTCCACAACGTCGCGCTCGGCGGCGCTGCCCGCTCCGGTGACCAGACCAACCGCCCTCGGCAGGAACGGCAACGACTTTTTCAGCGCCGGATCGAAGAGTCCCTCTGCCTGCAGCAGACGCTTCGTCTGTTCCAATCGGGCGAGTAGGCGACCTTCGCCGATCGGTGTGATGGCATCGCAAGAAAAGATGAAGCGGCCCGAACTTTCGAAGAACGTTGGTTTGAGCCGGGCCACCACAGTCGCGCCCTCGGCAAGGGGTCCAGCCGAATCTAGAGTGATTGGCGAGACGGTCGCCGAGACCGAGACCTCGGCGAGCTTGTCGCGCAGCGTCAAGAAGATCGTTCGGGTGCCCGAGCGGCGGTTGATCTCGATGAGCTGCGCTTCAACCCAGACCGCTCCGAGGCGTTCCACCCAGCCCCGAACCGCATGTGCGATCACCCGCAAAGGTTGCGGGTGCTCAGGCGAGGATTCCAGGGCCACCCCGCGAGCGTAGTACCGCACTATCGTCTATTGCTCGCTCCGCTCGCTGAGGCTGCCGCCTGTTAGCCGCTGCCTTCCTCACTCACTCGCGACGGAAAAGCGTGTCTGCTCGTTCGCTCGTCCAGGACAGCGGCGCGGCAGCCTGGGCTGCTGGCTGGTCAGGCGGGACGACAGTCTGCAGCACCTACACTGACCGGGTGACTGAGAGCGGCCAGGCGATAGCCCCCAGCCCGTCGAGGCAAAGTCGCCCCAGGCAGGTCATGCTGGCTGCACCCCGTGGCTACTGCGCCGGTGTTGATCGTGCGGTGATCACCGTCGAGAAGGCGTTGGAGCGGTACGGACCTCCGGTCTACGTGCGCAAGCAGATCGTGCACAACCGGCATGTCGTCGAAGAGTTGCAGGAGCGAGGCGCCATCTTCGTCGCAGAGTTGGACGAGGTGCCGGAGGGCTCCACTGTGGTCTTCTCGGCACATGGCGTGTCGCCAGCCGTCCAGCAGGAGGCGAAGGATCGCGGCCTCAAGGCGATTGATGCGACTTGCCCACTGGTAACCAAGGTTCATCATGAGGCCCGCCGGTTCGCGCGCAATGACCTTGAGATCTTGCTGATCGGTCACGCGGGGCACGAGGAGGTCGAAGGGACCAGCGGCGAGGCCCCCGAGCACATCACCCTCGTGCAGTCACCCGATGATGTGGATCGCCTCGAGGTTCGCGATCCATCACGACTGGCGTGGCTGAGCCAGACCACACTGAGCGTCGACGAGACGTTGCAGACCGTCAACCGGCTGAGGGAGAGGTTCCCGCTGCTGCAGGATCCGCCGAGCGATGACATCTGCTATGCCACGCAGAACCGTCAGCTGGCGATCAAACAGATCGCTGCGCAGAGCGATCTGGTCATTGTGGTCGGGTCGGCAAACTCATCCAACTCGGTGCGGCTGGTCGAGGTTGCGCTCGAAGCCGGTGCCAAGGCGTCGTACCGAATCGACAATGCCAGTGAGATCGATCCGGCTTGGCTGGCCGGCGTTGACTCGATCGGTGTCACCAGTGGAGCATCTGTGCCGGATGATCTTGTTCGGGGCGTACTCGACTACCTAGTCGACCAGGGCTTTCCTCAGGCGCGCGAAGAGCGACTTACTGAGGAATCGCTAGTCTTCGCTCTGCCTCCGGAGCTGCGGAAGGACCTTCGTCCAGGGGCTATCAACGATTGATCAAGCTCGGATCCCTGAAAACGCATCGCCAGTAAGCCGCAGCAGCCCTGAAATGGTCGAACTCAGCTCGCTGGCGTTGCAGATTCAGGGGACGATCAGCAGGACTGCGCAGTCTCCTCAGGTTCCTCAGACGAGCTTTCCTCGATCAACTCCGAGAGATCTGGGTCCGCCCTGTACAACTCAGCCGCCTCGGGGATGGCCGCAGGGCGGTGTCGGCTGCCACGACCGACCATCGGTTCCACTTGGACCGCGTCCTCAACCAGCTCGGCGGCCTGGATCTGGCGTACGGGCTCGTCGATCTGGGTGAGTCCCCGCAGGTCTTTCTCGCTGACCTTCAGGTCACGGAACTTGCGCGCGCGTACCAACACGGTGCCCTCGACCGTGGCGATCGTCTCGTTGTAGGCATTTACCGAGCCGCGCAGCATCCGGCCCAGTTTGTCGAAGCGGTTGCCCAACAGGCCCAACTTCTCATGCAGCTCGCGACCCAGGCGGAACACCTCATTCGCGCTCTCCGCGAGG
>DASVEX010000173.1:0-32764 GCA_036380335.1 Propionibacteriaceae bacterium
AAGCTGGACCGTACGGGCGCCAGCTTCGAGCACTGCGTCGAGACGATCAAGGAGCGGTTGAACGCCATACCGGCCGTCGTGCAACTGCCGATCGGCTCCGAGGCGAACTTCATCGGCGTCGTGGACCTGATCAAGATGCGCGCTCTTACCTGGCGCGGTGAGACCAAGATCGGCGAGGACTACGCGGTCGAAGAGATTCCCGCCGACCTGGTCGATCAGGCGCAGGCGGCGCGCCATGCGCTGATCGAGCTGGTGGCCGATCATGACGATCACATGATGGAGGCCTACCTGACCGACGAGGACTCGATCACTCCGGAGCTGCTGCAGGATTCGATTCGCCGCGCGGTGCTGGCATCCAAGATCACTGCCGTACTGTGTGGCAGCGCCTTCAAGAACAAGGGTGTACAGCCGTTGCTGGACGCCGTGATCGCCTACCTGCCGTCTCCGCTCGATGTGCCCGCCATCATCGGTTTCAAGCCCGGTGACGAGTCGGTCAAGATCGAGCGACACCCAACTGACGCGGATCCGTTCGCGGCCTTGGCGTACAAGATCGCGGCCGACCCGCACCTTGGACGGCTGACCTACATCCGGCTCTACTCAGGCAAGCTCGAGGCAGGCTCGACGGTGCTGAACGCGACCAAGGGTCGCCGGGAACGCATCGGAAAGATCTATCAGATGCACGCCAACAAGAGGCAGGAGATCGCCTCAGTTGGTGCCGGACAGATCGTTGCCGTGATGGGTCTCAAGGACACCACGACCGGCGAGACGCTGTGCGACATGGCACATCCGGTGCAGCTGGAGTCCATGGACTTTCCGGCACCTGTGATTGAGCAGGCTATCGAGCCGAAGACCAAATCCGACCAAGAAAAGCTGGGCATGGCGATCCAGCGGTTGGCCGAAGAGGACCCGACGTTCCGCGTGCACACCGATGATGAGACGGGTCAAACGATCATCGCCGGGATGGGCGAGCTGCATCTGGAGATCTTGATCGATCGGATGAAGCGAGAGTTTCGCGTCGGAGCCAACATCGGCAAGCCGCAGGTGGCCTATCGCGAGACCCTGCGCCGCCCAGTGCAGAAGGTGGAATACATCCACAAGAAGCAGACGGGTGGTTCCGGCCAGTACGGCAAGGTGATCATCAACGTGGAACCGCTGCCGGCTGGCTCAGGGTATGAGTTCGTCAATCAGATCACGGGCGGGCGCATCCCCAGGGAGTACATCCCAGCGGTCGACGAGGGCGTCCAAGACGCCATGCAATTCGGCGTACTCGCGGGTTACCCGGTCGAGGACGTAAAAGTCACCCTTGTCGACGGTGCCTACCACGATGTCGACTCCTCCGAGCTCGCGTTCCGTGTTGCCGGCTCGATGGTGTTCAAGGAGGCGGCACGCCGTGCGGATCCGGCGCTGTTAGAGCCGGTGATGGCAGTCGAGGTCACGACGCCGGAGACCTACCTCGGCACCGTGATCGGTGATCTCAACGCCAGGCGCGGTCATGTTCAGGCAATGAATGACCGACATGGCAACAAGGTCGTCGAGGCGCTCGTTCCGCTGTCGGAGATGTTCGGCTACGTCGGCGACCTACGGTCCAAGACGTCCGGGCAGGCGTCGTACTCGATGGAGTTCCATTCCTACGCGGAGACCCCGAAGACCATCGCCGAGGAGATCATCCAGAAGGCGCGGGGTGAATGATCCAAGCGCGCATCACCTCGTGCGGCGAGCAGCGGACGATTCCGTTTGACCTGACGGGAATCGTCCACAAAACTTAGGCCGGGTCAAACCGGCCACCGACCAATAACCCAAGAACGAAACGCCACGCGACCGGCGTGGCGTACATCCAGGAGGAGCCTCAGTGGCAAAGGCGAAGTTCGAGCGGACAAAGCCGCACGTCAACATCGGCACCATCGGACACATCGATCACGGAAAGACCACGCTGACCGCGGCGATCACCAAGGTGCTGCACGACAAGTTCCCGACACTCAACCAAGTGTCGGCCTTCGAGCAGATCGACAAGGCGCCTGAAGAGCGCCAGCGCGGTATCACGATCTCGATCGCGCACGTGGAGTACCAAACCGAGAAGCGTCACTACGCGCACGTGGACTGCCCCGGTCACGCCGACTACATCAAGAACATGATCACCGGTGCAGCTCAGATGGACGGCGCCATCCTCGTCGTCGCCGCGACTGACGGCCCCATGCCACAGACCCGCGAACACGTGCTGCTGGCCCGCCAGGTCGGCGTACCGGCGATCGTGGTTGCGCTGAACAAGTGCGACATGGTCGATGACGAAGAGATCTTGGAGCTTGTCGAGCTCGAGGTTCGCGAGTTGCTTAGCGAGTACGAGTTCCCCGGTGATGACCTCCCGGTCATCAGGGTCGCCGCACTGCCGGCGCTGAATGGCGACAACAAGTGGGGCGACGCCGTGATGGAGCTGATGGATGCAGTCGACGACTACATCCCGCAGCCGATCCGCGAGGTGGACAAGCCATTCTTGATGCCGGTCGAGGATGTCTTCACGATCACTGGCCGCGGCACCGTGGTCACTGGGCGCATCGAGCGCGGCGTGATCAAGGTCATGGAAACCGTGGACATCATTGGTATCCGCGACATCAAGCAGACCACCACCGTCACCGGCGTGGAGATGTTCCGCAAGCTGCTTGACGAGGGTCAGGCGGGTGAGAACGTCGGCTTACTGCTGCGTGGCACCAAGCGCGAGGACGTCGAGCGCGGCATGGTCGTGATCAAGCCGGGCACCACAACGCCGCACACCGACTTCGAAGCTCGCGTCTATGTCCTGTCCAAGGAGGAGGGCGGCCGGCACACGCCGTTCTTCAACAACTACCGTCCGCAGTTCTACTTCCGTACGACTGACGTGACCGGTGTGGTGAACCTTCCGGAGGGCACCGACATGGTCATGCCGGGCGACAACACCGACATGTCCGTGCAGCTCATCCAGCCGATCGCTATGGAGGAAGAGCTGAAGTTCGCAATCCGCGAGGGCGGACGTACGGTTGGCGCCGGTCGCGTAACGAAGATCATCAAGTAGTCGCCCCGACGACAATTCTGATCAAGGAAGACCCTGGACTTCGCCTGAAGTCCAGGGTCTTCTCCTTGCCGCGCGGGGGCGGGAGTTAGATGGATGAAACTCTTGATCGTCCCATCCAGCTTGTGACTCTAGGAGGTCATCGTGGCAGGCACCGTCGCTCGCGTCACCGAGATCAGCGCCAGGTCCGACACCAGTTTCGAGGACGCCGTCAAGGTTGGTCTTGATCGGGCCACCTCGACACTCCGCGGTGTCACCTCGGCTTGGGTCAAGAAGCAGTCGATCGACGTCGAGAACGGCGCCGTGGTCGCTTACCGCGTGAACCTGCTGGTGACGTTCGTCCTCGAGTAAACCCGGCGAATCTGGTGGCTGCCTTTCAGAGTGCAGTCAACTCCGCCGCGAGTAGGGCAACGGGGTACACGGCTAGCAGGTCTTCTACAGCCACGGTCTCGCTCCATCGGCGGCCCGTGAGCACATCAACGTAGCCGCCGCGAAGTTCCACGGTGGTACCTCGCCAACCACCTGAAGCAGCGAGGCGGATGGGCAGTCGAGTGACCAGCGTCATCGCCCCGCCCCGATCGAAGCCGATGAGATGATCATGCGCGGCACCGCTCACCACCACCGGCCGGTAGCCGTTGAACCAGTCCGGACGGGCACGCCGCAGCCGAAGTGCCTGCCGGGTGATCCACAACTTTGCCGCACCCGTCTCGTCGATGTCGGGCGGGCCGTCGCCGAGCTCTTCGAGTAGCTGGATGCGTCGGGCAAAATCAACCGGCCGTCGGTTGTCGGGATCCACCAGCGAGTCGTCCCACAGTTCCGTGCCCTGGTAGACGTCTGGAACGCCCGGCATAGTCAGTTGCACGAGCTTCTGACCAAGTGAGTTCGACCGGCCAGGAGCCGTAATGAGTCCGTCCATCTGATCCCACGCTGCGCGGAGTCGCGGGTCCTCGTACGCTGCGTCGACCGCATCATGCACCGCCTTTTCGAAGGCTCCATCCGGAGCTGTCCAGGTGGTGCCATCGCTGGCCTCGCGCATGGCCTTCTCGGCGTACGCGTGCACGCGGGCCGGCTCGATCGGGCCGGCGCCCACCAGTGTCTGCGCAACGAAGTAGCCGAAGAGCCGATTCGAGATTGCGGTCATGCTCAAGAACAGCTCGACGAAATCGGCCCACCGTTCTGGAATCTCCGACAGCGCAGCCAACCGGGCGCGAACGTCCTCACCGCGCTTGGTGTCGTGGGTCGACAGGCTGGTCATGGAGGCGGGCAGCCGGTCCTCTCGGGCGACCTGCATGGCATGGAAATCTTGCAACGGAATGCCGAACTGGCCTGGATCGCCGCCGACTTCATTGAGCGCAACAAACCGCGAGTACCGGTAGTAGGCGGTGTCCTCGACTCCCTTGGCCATTGCGGCGCCGCTCAGCTGCTGCATGCGTAAGGCCAGGTCATCACAATGATCATGAAGACGGGGGCTGAGCTGGTCAATGACGGCGGCGAGTTCGGGCCTGCGCTGCTTGGCGGTTGCGATGGCGTGATCAAGATCAGCAACGCCGTCCGGCAGATAAGAGCGATAGACATCGAAGGCAATCGCGATCTCAGCAAGGGCAGCCGCGGCATCCGGAACGTCAGGTGCAAGAGATGCCATCCGTCGCACCTCGGCCGGCAGCAATACCTCGACTGCCATGCGCTTTCCGGCTTCGATGTGATCGCTGATCATGCGTTGATCTTTTGTGAGGCGTTGATAGAGGGTCGTGAAATCCCGCTCATGATCATGGTCGATGAAGACTCCATTGACCTCACGCATGGCGTCATAGCCGGTAGTGCCAGCTACGGGCCAACTGGCTGGCAGTTCCTCGTCGGGCTCCAGGATCTTCTCCACCGTGATCCATTGCTGTGCGGCAAAGGATCGAAGTCGATCCAGATAGTCGAGAGGGTCCCGCAAGCCGTCGGGGTGATCGACACGCAACCCGGTCACGCCGTCTTCGCACCATGTTCGGATCAGGGCATGCGTGGCCGCGAAGACCTCAGGATCCTCAGCGCGTACCCCCGCCAGCGTTGTGATCGCGAAGAATCGGCGGTAATTCAGTTCTTGGTTGCCGCGCGAGTGGTGGATCAGCTCATAATGCTGGCGATCATGCACCGCACTGGCATCCTCGCCCTCGGACCAGCTTCCCGGCGCAAGCGGGAAGCGGTGCTCGAAGTAGCGCAACTCGCCGTCCACGACGCTCAGCTGTGGATCATCGCCGAGGACCGGCACCACGATGCGACCCCGACTCCAGTCGATATCGAACCACGAGGCGTACGGCGAATCCTGGCCCAATCGCAACACGTCCCACCAGGCTGGATTCTCGATCGGATGCTCAATGCCCAGATGGTTCGGCACGATGTCGATGATCACCCCAAGGCCACCGAGTCGGGCGCTGGTCAACAGCTGTGTCAATCCAGGCTCGCCACCGCGATCATGATCGACGCTGGAAACATCCGTGGTGTCGTAGCCATGATCGGAACCCATCGTCGACTGCAGTATCGGTGACAGGTAGACCGCGCCCACACCGAGCTCGCTGAGATAGCCGATCAGTCGAGCCGCATCGTCAAGGGTGAATCGGCGATTGATCTGCAGCCGATAGGTCGAGGAGGGGATGGTCACGTGTTTCTCCCAACTCACAACATGATCACGAAGCCGCTGCGCCGGGGGTCGGCGCCGCCACCGAGAGGGCTGAGAGCGGAGACGCCGCCGAAGTAAGGATCGCGATGGTCGGCAATCGAGGTATGGTAGCCGGCCGCCTCGAGGGAACGAATGACGTGAGAGAAAAAGCCAGGCTCCAGCCTCACCAGATCTGGCAGCGCATTGAGCCGTGGGGCATCGATGGCATCCTGAGGCGCCGCGCCACGCAGCATTCTGAGCACGCACTGCACCAGTGCCGGTCGGATCCGGCTCCCGCCCGCGGCACCGGCGATCGCGGCCAGCTGTCCATGATCGTCCAGTGCGATCAGCGGCGACATCATCGAGCCCATTCGAGTTCCAGGGGGCACCAGCCCTCTCACCAGCTCTCCCTCTCCCAGCATCGAATTGAGGTGTACCCCGTAGCCCGGCACCCACACCCCCGAACCCAGACCAAGACTCGTGGTGATCACGCAGCCGTTGCCGCGCTCGTCGACTGCGACGACATTGGTCGTCTCGGCCCGCTTGCTCGGTGCCCGTAAGGCATCGACCAACGCCGCCGCCGAGATGGCATCAGTTGTGGGATCTTCCTGCACCATCGGCGCTACCCGGTCCATCGTGCCGAGCAAATCGTCAAGATCATTACCGCGGGCGTGCACGGTGAAGTCATTCACGCGAACTGTGCGTGGGGCCGACTCGACGACGTGGTAAGCGTCGAGGTCCTCTTGACTGAGCGCGCCCCCGTCAGCGACCGACGTGACCAAGGCGTCGGCGTACGCGCCGTGATAGAAGGCGTGCGGATCACGCAGCATCAGCTCGTAGGCCCGGTGATGATCAGGGTGGCGCAGCGGGTCACCGGCGTGCAGCAGGGAGCCATCCGCGCGCTGATAGACCTCGACGCCATCCCCCACAACCATCGCTGCGGCAACCCGGGGTAGCACCTGGGCATGCATTGCCGGGAACGGTGTGCCGTACGAGGCTTCTCGCCCGGCTGCGGTGACGGCTCCCCAGGACAGCCGGCCCCACCGCCGCCACAAATAGTGCGCCCCGGCGGGAATGCCGGGTACGGCCACCGTCGCCGGTCCGATCTCGTACGGAACGTGCTGCCCGATGAAGATCACTTCGATGGACTCGGCGTGACTTGGCCGCTTGCCGCCGAGGCCCGGCACGCTGACGAAGAAGTCCAGGCAGCGCACCTGGCCCGTTGCCGCGTCGAAGACGGTCGCAAAGCCACCGCCGCCCAGCCCGGTGAAGATGGTTTCCGCCGCGCAGCTGACGAGCATCATTGAGACGGCCGCGTCGACTGCGCTGCCACCCTGGGAGAGGATGTCAGCCCCGGCCTGCGCCGTCGATGGGTGCCCGGCGGCGACGCCAGCGCGGATCCTCATCCCACCCCGATTCTCACTCCTGCGAGCCTAATGGCCGACAGTCCTGGCTACAGGAGGATTGCGCATCGCCGAGGCGGAGTACCGCAGCCGATCCGCTTCGGCTGAGAGGCTGAACCCATGGGGCTTGTTGGTCGTCTGAGTCGGTGATGAAGACTCTTGTGTCGGCGCAGCTGTGGACAGGCAGGCGAAGCAGTACAGAGTATTGGCTGGTTGCCGCGTCTGGTCTGGTGTTGCTTGGGGCTGCGCTGGTCGGTTGGTGGCTGAGCTGGCTGTCGGCCTCGACCGCGACATTCTGTTTCCTGCTGCTCGCGACGCTGGTGGCAAAGTATTCCCGGAGCAGAAGCCTGCGCATCGCCGATCTTGTCACCCTCGCACGAGGGCTGGGTGTCTGTTTCCTCGCCGGACTTGCCCTGCAAGCATTAGCCGAAGGTCTGACCCCTACCGGGGTGCTGACCATGATCATCGTGAGCGCACTGTGCCTGACGCTCGACGGGTTGGACGGCAAGGTCGCGCGAGCCAGGGGAGAGGCGACCGCTTTCGGTGCCCGGTTCGACATGGAAACCGATGCCGCAATGCTGGCAGTCCTGAGTATTGCGGTTGCGGCGCTCGGTATAGCCGGCTGGTGGGTACTGGCGATCGGCGCGATGCGATACGGCTACGTCGCCATGTCACTCGTCCTGCCGGCATTACGGGCCCAGCTGCCCTCACGCTATTCAGCGAAAGTCGTTGCGGTGGTCCAGGCTGTCGCTCTGATCGCCGCCCTGAGCTTCGGGTTGACCCACGGCCAGCACTGGGTGCCAACCATATTCCTGCTCGTTGCGCTCGGGCTGCTGTGTTGGTCATTCAGCTGTGACGTAATCGTGCAGCTCCGGCGTTCTTTGTGACGCTGGGCAATAGAGTCGTTGCAGGCCGGTAGTTTGCCCCTCTGCAAGCGTCAGCAAAGCGCGTACTGCCGGGTCGGAGAATGGGCAGCGCGTTGCTGCAAGCGTCGGCAAATCGCGCGCCGCCGCACGGAGCTAGGCTGGCGCGCCGCTGTCCTGGACGAGCGAGCGAGTGGACGTGCCTTTCGTCTGCGAGCGAGTGAGGAAGGCAGCGGCTAACCAGCGCCAGCCTCAGCGAGCGGAGCGAGCAATATATACGAAGGGGGCAGAGGCGTTCTTCCTCTGCGAGCGACGACGACGGCGGTGGATTCCCGATGTTCGTGCCGCCGATCTGCAGGAGGAGATGATGGAACAACGCCTTTCCGTTCCATCATCTCCGACGAAGACGGCGGCGACCCAGCGAACATCGCCGCGAGCGGTAGCGAGCAATCAAACACAGCGCGATTGCGCGAGCAGCAAGCCCAAAGAAAGGCAGAACTATGAAGGCTCTGAAGATCCTTGGAATCGTGTTCGGGATCTTGCTGCTCTTGACCGGCGGTGGGCTACTCGCAGGATCGGCACTCGCCAGCAAAGGCCAAGGCGCCTTCGAGCAGGAGCTTGCCAAGTCTGGATATACCGGGCCTGTCGAGGGAACCGTGAAGTCTGTCGAGCAGACCAACCCGGTGATCGTCACTGTGACCTACACCGACAAGCAGGGTAAGACGCAGTCCGGTCAAGGCGCGGCATCCGGTGCCACGGCGCCAGAGGTGGGTGACAAGGTGTCGACTTACTACAGCACCAGCGATCCGAGCCAGATTCTCGTCGTCAACGTGCCGGGCCTCGCAAATCTCAGTGGTGTCGCGGCCACCTTGAGAATTTCAGGGATCATCTGCCTTATCGCTGGGGGCGTGCTGCTGTTGGCGGGCATCCTTGGTCTCGTGCTGGGGAAGAAGCCGGCCGCCGTTGCGGCAGCTCCGGCGTACCCGACCTCCATTCCAGGACAACAACCTGGTGGCTATCCGATGCAGTCCTACCCGCCTCAGCAGCCGCCGGGTCAGCCGTATCCGCCTCAGCAGTACCCGCCACAGCAATACCCACCGCAGCAGTACCCGGGCACCCAGCCGCCGCCAGATCAGCCAAATCCACCCCAGCAGTACCCGCCCCAGAGATAGCAGCTCTAAAATAGGGCGCCGAAATTTGATCTGACCGAAGGTGTCTGACAGAATCGTCAGGTTGCTCCGACGGGGTCGCCGGGGTGAGCCATGCTTGTCAGGCCTGAACACCAAGCCTGATGGTGAGGTCGCCGAACCGCGAGATCCTTGATTGCCCGGTTGCCTGGACGCCCGGTCCAGGGCTGGGCCACCTCCTCAGCACGCAAGTGATGGGTGTGGTGCGCCGAAAGTTGGCCGACACGCCCGACCACGGGGGTCGGAACGAGCGGGTGTTGATCACACCCGTAAAACCTAGGACGAGAAGTAAGGACGAACGGTGGCGGGACAAAAGATCCGCATCAGGCTGAAGGCTTACGACCACGAGGTCATCGACTCGTCGGCGCGCAAAATCGTCGACACGGTGACACGTACTGGCGCGAAGGTCGCCGGGCCAGTGCCACTGCCTACGGAGAAGAACGTCTACTGCGTCATCCGCTCCCCGCACAAGTACAAAGACAGCAGGGAGCACTTCGAGATGCGGACGCACAAGCGTCTCATCGACATCATCGACCCGACTCCCAAGACCGTCGACTCGTTGATGCGGCTCGACCTGCCGGCCGGTGTCGACATTGAAATCAAGCTCTGAGGACGATCAACGATGAGCGCCACCAAGACAGAACGCACAGTCAAGGGCCTGCTGGGCACCAAGCTCGGCATGACACAGCTCTGGGACGACAGCAACCGCGTTGTCCCTGTCACTGTGGTCCAGGCAGGGCCATGCGTGATAACCCAAGTTCGCACGCCCACTGTCGACGGTTACTCGGCCGTCCAGCTCGGCTTCGGTGCTGTCAAGCCCAAGCAGCTGACCAAGCCCAGTGCCGGCCACTTCGAGAAGGCGGGAGTCACCCCGCGCAAGCACCTGGTCGAGATCCGGACCAGCGACGCGAGCGAATACACCCTCGGCCAGGAGCTCAGTGCTGACGTTTTTGCAGCGGGAGACGTTATTGACGTGACCGGTGTGAGCAAGGGCAAAGGAACTGCTGGCGTGATGAAGCGGCACGGTTTCTCGGGTCTGCGCGCCTCCCACGGCGTCCATCGCAAGCACCGCTCACCCGGTTCCATCGGCGGCTGCGCTACGCCCGGGCGGGTTTTCAAGGGGCTTCGGATGGCTGGGCGGATGGGCGCCGAGCGCGTCACCGTCCAGAACCTCGTCGTGCACGGCGTCGACGCAGACCGCGGCCTGATCTTGATCAAGGGCGCCATCCCAGGCAATAAAGGTGGCTTGGTCGTCCTGCGGACCGCCGCCAAGAAGGGAGACGCGGCATGAGCGACACCCGTACGGTCGATGTGCTCGATGCCAAAGGCGCCAAGTCAGGCACCGCCGAGTTGCCTGCCGAGTTGTTCGATGTGCCTGCGAACATTCCGCTGATTCACCAAGTGGTGACTGCTCAGCTGGCAGCAGCGCGGCAAGGGACTCATGCCACCAAAACTCGCGGCGAGGTACGCGGCGGCGGCGCCAAGCCGTACCGTCAGAAAGGCACCGGCCGCGCGCGCCAAGGCTCGAGGCGATCGCCGCAATTCGTGGGCGGTGGGATCGTGCACGGCCCGCAGCCGCGCAACTACGCGCAGCGCACCCCCAAGAAGATGATCACTGCAGCACTGCGCGGCGCGTTGTCCGATCGGGCTCGCGATGGCCGCGTCCACGTCGTCGCGAAGCTGGTGTCAGGCGATGCGCCTGCTACCAAGGCCGCGCTGGCCGCGCTGGCTGGCGTCACCACATCCGACAAGGTGCTCGTGGTGATTCATCGCGACGAGGATCTCGCCTGGCTGAGCTTGCGCAATGTCGTCACGGTGCATGTGCTGGTCGTCGACCAGCTGAACGCCTATGACGTACTCGTCAACGACGAGGTCGTCTTCACCTCGGCTGCGCTGCAGGCTTTCGTCAATCGTGGTGCGGCAAGCACGCAGCCTGAGCCCGTCGAAGGCCGCGATGATGCCCTTCGACAAGCTCAGGGCGCATCAGAGGAAGCGTCGGACGCATCAGAGGAAGCGTCGGACGCATCAGAGGAAGCCTCGGACGCAGCAGAGGAAGCTCAGGACACATCAGAGGGGGATGAGAAATGAGCAGCGTCAAGATCCGTGATCATCGCGACATCCTGCTCGCGCCCGTCGTCAGCGAGAAGAGCTATGGGCTGCTGGATGAGAACAAGTACACGTTCTTGGTTGCCCCGGACGCCAACAAGACGGAGATCAAAATCGCCGTGGAGACGGTGTTCAAGGTCCGGGTCACTGAGGTGAACACGCTGAATCGACCGGGGAAGAAGCGGCGCACCAGGTACGGCTTTGGCAAGCGTCCCGACACGAAAAGGGCGATTATCACGATCGCTCCTGGCGAGCGCATCGACATCTTCTCCTCACCGGGCAGCTGAGCAGCGAAGCGAAGGAAAGATCACATGGGTATCCGTAAGTACAAGCCAACGACGCCGGGCCGCCGCGGCAGCAGCGTCGCTGACTTTGTCGAGCTCACCCGATCCACGCCGGAGAAGTCGCTGGTCGTACCGAGCCCAAAGACCGGTGGCCGGAACAACTCCGGCAAGATCACCACGCGGCATATCGGCGGTGGACACAAGCAGGCGTACCGGTTGATCGACTTCAAGCGTTACGACAAGGACGGTGTGCCGGCCAAGGTCGCTCACATCGAATACGACCCGAACCGCACCGCCCGTGTCGCCCTGCTGCACTTCGCCGACGGGGAGAAGCGATACATCATCGCTCCGGAAGGCCTTGGTCAAGGCAGCCAGGTTGAAGCAGGCGAGCGCGCTGACATCAAGCCGGGCAACAACTTGCCGCTGCGTAACATCCCGGTCGGTACCACGATCCACGCGGTCGAACTCCGGCCTGGCGGCGGCGCCAAGCTGGCCCGGTCTGCTGGTTCCAGCATCCAGTTGGTCGCCAGGGAAGGAAAGAATGCCACGCTCCGGATGCCGTCCGGCGAGATGCGGATGGTTGACGTGCGGTGCCGCGCCACCGTCGGCGAGGTGGGTAATGCCGAGCAGTCCAACATCAACTGGGGCAAGGCCGGCCGTAACCGCTGGAAGGGCAAGCGGCCCAGCGTCCGCGGCGTGGCAATGAACCCGATAGATCATCCACACGGCGGTGGTGAGGGCAAGACCTCCGGTGGTCGGCACCCGGTCTCGCCATGGGGCAAGCCAGAGGGCCGTACCCGCGACAAGAACAAGGCAAGTTCACGCATGATTATCCGTCGCCGCAAGACCGGCAAGAAGCGCTGAGCAGGAGCACTAAAAAGAGATGCCACGCAGTCTGAAGAAGGGTCCCTTCGTCGATGATCACCTCACCAAAAAGGTCGAGGCGCAGAACGCACGCGGGACCAAGAATGTGATCAAGACCTGGTCGCGCCGCTCCATGATCGTGCCCGACATGATCGGTCACACGATCGCGGTGCACGACGGCCGTAAGCACGTACCGGTGTTCATTACCGAGATGATGGTCGGCCACAAGTTGGGGGAGTTCGCGCCTACCCGAACTTTCCGCGGCCACGTCAAGGACGACCGAAAGTCTCGTCGCCGCTGACACGCGGTAACGGCTGACAGAGAAGGAATCTGAACTTAGATGAGCAAGGACACACGTCCCACCCGCCGCCAGGCGTTGCTCGGCGACCGTCCTGGTTCGTACGCGATCGCGCGTCAGGTCCGGATGTCCCCGACCAAGGTTCGCCGTGTCGTGGACATGATTCGCGGCATGGACGTCGAGGATGCGCTGAACACCTGCAGGTTTTCGCCGCAGGCGGCCAGTGAGCCGGTTTACAAGGTGATCGCTAGCGCCGCTGCCAACGCCGAGCGGAGCGACAGCCTGAGGCGAGCGGATTTGTACGTCTCCCAGGCGTTTGTCGACCAGGGCGTCACCATCCGACGGATCCGCCCGCGGGCCAGAGGTGGCTGGGGCCGCATCCTCAAGCGGTCGAGTCACATCACCGTCGTCGTCGAACCCAGAACCGAACTGGCAGTCCGCGGGCAAGCGAGCACCCGCTCGAAGGAGAAGTGAGCATGGGGCAAAAGATCAATCCGTACGGCTTCCGGCTCGGCATTACCACCGACCACAAGAGCCGCTGGTACGCCGACAAGCTCTACTCCAGCTACATCGGCGAGGACGTCAAGATCCGCCGGATGTTGACCAAGGGCTTGGAGCGTGCCGGCATCTCCTCGGTGGAGATCGAGCGGACTCGTGATCGGGTTCGGGTGGACATCTACACCGCTCGCCCGGGCATCGTCATCGGACGCAATGGCGCCGAGGCCGAGCGTGTTCGTGGCGACCTGGAGAAGCTGACCGGGAAGCAGGTTCAGCTGAACATCCTCGAAGTCAAGAATCCCGAGACCGATGCCCAGCTGGTCGCTCAGGGCGTAGCCGAGCAACTCGCATCCCGAGTGCAGTTCCGCCGCGCGATGCGCAAGGCACAGCAAAGTGCCATGCGCGCCGGCGCCCGCGGCATTCGAATTCAGTGCTCGGGACGTCTGGGCGGTGCAGAAATGAGCCGCTCGGAGTTCTATCGCGAGGGTCAGGTGCCACTGCACACTTTGCGGGCAGACATCGACTACGGCTTCCACGAGGCCAAGACGACGTTCGGTCGGATCGGGGTCAAGGTCTGGATCTATAAGGGAGATGTTTCCGGCACACGCGCTGAGCGGGCAGCCCAGAAGGCCGCGCGCAACGCTGCCGGTGGTCGTAGCCGTCCAGGTCGCCCGAGTCGGGGAGATCGGCCGGCCCGTAGTGATCGTCCGGACCGCGGCGCGCGGCGTCGCACCGAAGGTGCGCCTGAATCGCCTCGCACCGAAGGTGCGCCGGAAGCCGCGCCTGAGCCAGCGCCAACTGAGGTCACTGCTGCCGTATCTGCTCCGACCGAAACGTCGGGACAGGAGGGCTGAGCCATGCTGGTTCCACGCAAGATCAAGTTCCGCAAGCAGCATCACCCGAGACGGACCGGTGCGGCAAAAGGCGGCACGAGGTTGGCCTTCGGTGACTACGGGATCCAGGCAATGGAGAGCGCATATCTCACCAACCGCCAGATCGAGTCGGCGCGTATCGCCATGACCCGTCACATCAAGCGCGGTGGCAAGGTCTGGATCAACGTCTATCCGGACCGGCCACTGACCAAGAAGCCGGCCGAGACCCGGATGGGTTCAGGCAAAGGCTCTCCCGAGTGGTGGATCGCGAACGTGAAGCCGGGTCGGGTGCTCTTCGAGCTGTCCGGGGTCAATGAGGACGTGGCCCGCGAGGCGATGCGCCTGGCGATCCACAAGCTGCCGATGAAGGCACGTTTCATCAAGCGTGAGGCGGGTGACATCTGATGGCCAAGGCTGCTACCGCGGCCGAGCTGCGCAACCTTAGCGGGAGCGAGCTGAACACCAAGGTGAGCGAGCTGAAGGAGGAGCTGTTCACGCTTCGCTTTCAGTCGGCTACCGGTCAGCTCGAGTCGCATGGCCGGCTCCGCGCCGTACGCAAAGACATCGCGCGCATCTACACGGTGCTGACCGAACGTGAACTCGGCATCATCGACGATCCCGACGCCGAGGAGGTTGAGGCATGACTGAAAAAACGACGGATACGCGGTCTGAGCCTGTCGAAGACCCTTCGACAAGCTCGGGGCCCATTAATGACCGGGGGCGGCGTAAGGTCCGCGAGGGCTACGTCGTCAGCGACAAGATGGACAAGACCGTTGTGGTTGCGGTCGAGGACCGGGTGAAGCACCGCCTGTACGGCAAGGTGCTGCGCCAGACCAGCCGGCTCAAAGCACACGACGAGCAGAACAGTGCCGCCGTTGGTGATCGGGTACGCGTTATGGAGACCCGGCCGCTGAGCGCTACCAAGCGCTGGCGCCTCGTCGAAATCCTCGAGAAGGCCAAGTAGTGACACCGACTTGTCAGCGCCTGTGGCTGCTATAGCCGCCACCTACGCTGACAAGTCTGAGAAGAGAGAGCAGAGATGATCCAGCAGGAGTCGCGACTCAAGGTTGCCGACAACACCGGTGCCAAGGAGATCTTGTGCATCCGCGTGCTCGGAGGATCCGGTCGCCGCTACGCGGGCATCGGCGACATCATCGTCGCCACCGTCAAGGACGCTATCCCGGGCGGCAACGTCAAGAAGGGCGAAATCGTCAAGGCCGTGGTGGTACGGACTGCCAAGGAGCGTCGTCGCGCCGACGGCTCGTACATCAAGTTCGACGAGAACGCAGCCGTGATCTTGAAGGCCGATGGCGAGCCGCGCGGCACCCGAATCTTCGGCCCGGTTGGGCGGGAGCTCCGCGAAAAACGCTTCATGCGCATCATCTCGCTAGCACCGGAGGTGCTGTAAAACCATGACTCAATCCAAACCCACTCTGCACGTCCGTAAGGGCGACCGCGTCAAGGTGATCAGCGGCAAAGATCGCGGTCTCGTTGGCGAGGTCATTGCGGTCTATCCCGATCGCAACAAGGTCACCGTGGCGGGGGTCAACATCGTCAAGCGGCATCTACGCGATACCGCTGCTCAGCCGCAGGCCCGCCAGACCACCAAGGGCGGCATCGTCTCCTCAGAGGCGCCCATCCATGCCTCGAACGTCCAGTTGGTCGTGAAGAACTCCGAAGGCGAGGAGGTCGTCACGCGGCTCGGCTACGACCGCGTCGAGGTGAAGAAGCGCCGCGCCGACGGCACTGAGTACAAGGCGACCCGCAGCGTGCGCGTTGCCCGGGCGACCGGAGAGGAGATCTGATGTCGACTCCGACGACTGAGACTCCGACGACTGAGCACACCGCCCCCGAGCGCACACTGCCCAGACTGCAGCAGCGCTATCGCGAGGAGATCGCACCCGCGCTGCGGGACGAGTTCACGATCTCCAACGTGATGCAGATTCCCAATCTGGTCAAGATCGTGGTCAATATGGGCGTTGGCGAGGCGGCTCGCGACTCCAAACTGATCGATGGGGCGGTCCGTGATCTCGCGACGATCACGGGGCAGAAGCCCGTCGTGACCCGGGCACGCAAATCGGTCGCCCAGTTCAAGCTGCGGGCCGGCATGCCGATCGGGGCGCATGTCACCTTGCGGGGCACCAGGATGTGGGAATTCGCCGACCGGCTGCTGACCCTCGCCCTGCCCCGCATCCGGGACTTCCGCGGCCTGTCGCCCAAGCAGTTCGACGGCAACGGCAACTACACGTTCGGTCTCAACGAGCAGGTCATGTTCCACGAGATCAATCAGGACAGGATCGACCGAGTACGCGGCATGGACATCACGTTCGTCACCACAGCAACCAACGACGATGAAGGCCGGGCGCTGCTGCGCCATCTGGGCTTCCCATTCCGGGCGAACTGAGAAGGAGGAACCCATGGCCAAGACAGCGCTTCGAGTCAAGCAGGCTCGCAAACCGAAGTTCCCGGTACGCGCCTACACCCGATGCCAGCGGTGCGGCAGGCCCAAAGCGGTCTATCGCAAGTTCGGCCTCTGCCGGATCTGCCTGCGCGAAATGGCGCACCGGGGCGAGCTACCCGGCATCACGAAGTCGTCGTGGTGATGGTGTTCGTTCATCGTTCTTCGACGCTGCTTCCCGGACAACCGCCCGGCCTTCGCAGGCTGCGGCCGGGGGCCAGGCCCATCCACGTCCGGAAAGCAGCGCCGAAGCACGACGAACTCGTCACCGGCGACTTGCTGATGCCGGTAGCTCGAGGCCCCAAGAAGACTAACGGAGCAGGTCCTGACGGAAACCACTCCGAGAAAGTAGATCACGCAAACTCATGACTATGACTGACCCGATTGCGGACATGCTGACCCGGGTGCGGAACGCTAACCAGGCGTACCACGAGACCGCCACGATTCCGCACAGCAAGATCAAGGTGGAGATCGCCGAGATCTTGACCAATGAGGGCTATATCGCCGGCTACACCGTGAACGAGCCCGCGGAGGGCCAGGTGGGCAAGACGCTGTCGATCACCCTGAAGTACGGCCAAAACCGAGAGCGTTCCATTGCGGGAGTGCGCCGGATTTCCAAGCCTGGCCTTCGGGTGTACGCCAAGTCCACTGGACTTCCCAAGGTGCTTGGCGGTCTCGGCATTGCCATCATCTCAACGTCTCAGGGTCTCTTGACCGACAGGCAGGCGCACCGCAACCGCGTAGGCGGCGAAGTCGTCGCCTACGTCTGGTGAGCAGCGGGACGAGGAGGTAAAGGAATGTCACGCATTGGCAGGCTGCCCGTCACCGTTCCAGACGGTGTCGAGGTGACGGTCGACGGCCAGCTCGTTACTGTGCTCGGCCCGAGAGGCTCACTCGAGCATCGAGTCGCAGAGCCGATCAAGGTCGCACGCGGTGAAAACGGGGAAGTGCAGGTCACTCGGCCCGACGACGAGCGGGTAAGCAAGTCGCTGCACGGCCTGACGCGTACGTTGGTCGCGAACATGGTGACTGGGGTGACAACCGGCTACGAGAAGAAGCTCGAGATCGTCGGTGTCGGCTACCGCGTCATTTCCAAGGGCCCAACGGAACTCGAGTTCGCGCTCGGATTCAGCCACCCGGTCAAAGTGACCGCGCCGGAGGGCATCACGTTCAACGTCGAGGCGCCGACTAGGTTTTCGGTTTTGGGCATCGACAAGCAACAGGTCGGCGAGGTGGCAGCGAACATTCGTAAGATCCGCAAGCCCGAGCCGTACAAGGGCAAAGGTGTCCGATACGCGGGCGAGAGAGTTCGCCGCAAGGTTGGAAAGGCTGGTAAGTGACGATGGCGGTATCGCTGTCCCAACACCGGCGCATGGCGCCAAAGAGCGCCGCCCGCGCGCGCCGGCAGATTCGGGTACGTAAGAAGGTGTTTGGCGCGACGCAGCGCCCGCGGCTGGTCGTGACGCGATCGGCGCGACACATCTCCGCCCAGGTCATTGACGACACCCAGGGCCGCACGCTTGCCTGGGCCTCCAGCATGGAGGCGGAGATGCGCACGGCGGGTGGCGACAAGTCCGAGAAGGCCAAGCAGGTTGGCGGTCTTCTTGCCGAGCGGGCCAAGGCCGTCGGCATCGAGAAGGTGGTGTTCGACCGTGCCGGATATGCCTACCACGGCCGCGTTGCGGCACTTGCAGATGGCGCCCGCGAGGGCGGCCTCGGCTTCTAGATACGTAAGAAACTTCGAAAGGTAAGAAGCGAATGACGGGAACCCAGCGCCGTAGTGGTGGTGCCGGTGGAGAGCGTCGTGGCCGTGACGATCGTCGCGGCCCGGCCTCCGAGAAGAGCAACTACATCGAGCGCGTCGTCGCGATCAACCGGGTGGCCAAGGTCGTCCAGGGTGGTCGCCGGTTCTCCTTCACCGCGCTCGTCGTGGTGGGTGATGGTGACGGAAACGTTGGCGTGGGCTACGGCAAGGCCAAGGAGGTCCCTGCCGCGATCGCCAAGGGCGTCGAAGAAGCCAAGAAACACTTCTTCAACGTGCCAAGGATTCAAGGCACCATCCCGCATCCCGTGCAGGGCGAAAAAGCCGCCGGTGTGGTGATGCTGCGACCGGCGTCTCCCGGCACCGGAGTGATCGCAGGTGGCTCTGCTCGTGCAGTACTGGAGTGCGCCGGCGTACGCGACGTGCTCGCGAAATCGCTTGGTTCGTCGAATGCGATCAACGTCGTGCACGCGACAGTGGCCGCGCTGCAGAGTCTCGAGCAGCCCGAGGCGGTCGCCAAACGGCGCGGCAAAGCTGTCGAGGACGTCGCTCCGGCCGCATTGCTAAGGGCTCGTGAGGCAGTGAGCTCATGATGACGCAGTTACGGATCCGGCAGGTGCGCAGCTCCGTCGGAGGCAGGCAGAACCAGCGGGACACGCTGCGGACCTTGGGCTTGAAGCGAGTCGGCGACGAATCGACGCGTGAGGACCGGCCTGAGGTGCGCGGCATGATCAAGACGGTTGCCCATCTGGTGGCCGTGGAGGAGGTCGACTGACATGACGCTGAAGGTCCATCACCTTCGGCCAGCACCGGGTGCCAAGACGGCGAAAACTCGGGTGGGTCGAGGCGAAGGCGGCCGGCGCGGCAAGACAGCCGGTCGCGGTACGAAAGGTACGGGAGCTCGGCACACGGTGCCGGAGAACTTCGAGGGCGGCCAGATGCCGCTACACATGCGACTGCCGAAGCTGCGTGGCTTCAAGAATCCGTTCCGCGAGGAGTACCAGATCGTGAACCTGGATCGGTTGAGCCAGCTGTTCCCAGACGGCGGTGCGGTCGACGTGGCGGATTTGGTCGCAGCGGGGGCCGTACGCCGCGGAACTCGGGTCAAGATCCTCGGCAGCGGCGACCTCTCGATTGCGCTGCAGGTGAGTGCGCACGCGTTCTCCGCATCGGCGAAGGAGAAGATCACCGCTGCCGGCGGCAGCGTTACCGAGCTCTAGGGGTCGAGACCGCCGCTAGTGGCGGTGACTGACGGGCTCGTCGTTTTGCGGCCCGAATGCGGTGAGGAATCTGTCCCGGAACGCGTCCATCCGCCAGACCGGGGCGTCTGGGTTCGGTCTCAGGCCGTCCTGCCAACCCCATGACGAGATCCGGTTCAGCACCGATCGATCTGCCGTGAGGATGGTGATCGGTACGTCGCGGCTGACCCCGTAACCTGTGACGATCGGCGAGGGTTGGTGATCGCCCAGGAAGATCAGGACGAGATTCTTGTCACCGTAAGTCTCCACGTACGAAATCAGGCTGCTCAGCGAGTATTCGATCGCAGTCCGGTAGTCGGTGTGTACGCGTCCGGGAGGTCTGGTCAAGATGGCTTGCGGTGGGTCATCGGTTTTGGCCATGCCATCGAAGACTGAGCCGTCACCGACGTCTTTCCAGTCGACAAGTCGCGGAATCGGTTCCCAGGGGGCATGGCTCGAGACGAGGGTGATCTCGGCCATGACTGGCTGGCGGTTCGGAGCGGCATGCTCGGTGTGTTCGAACCTGAAGAGTGTGTACTGGTCGGGCATGCTGGCCCAGCTGAATCGTGGCCCGCGATAACCCAGGTCGTTGGCGTCGTAGACCCGGTCATAGCCCAGCGACTCGCTCCGTTGCCAGGGGGCGTCGTTACCCGGCATGACGCCAACCGTGCGCCAGCCCGCCCGGCGGAACGCCCGGGTGAGCGTCAAGCGCTGACTGGAATCGAGCTCGTCGTAACGTTGCTGATTGTCGATCCACAAGCCGGAATGGAATGTTCCGTGCGCTAGCCAGCTGCCGCCACCCACCGTTGACGACGTGAGAAATGCGCTCCGTGAGTCAAAACCGCGGGCACGTAGTTGACGATCGCCGGCATCCAGCACCGCGTTGACACCCGGCGCAAACTCTGGATCCTCCACTGCGCTACGCCCGTAGCTCTCGACGAAGCAAATAATCACATCTTTGCCCCGCAGTGCGGTCAACAGTTGGTCGCCTGGCGTGTTCGCGAAGGGATCCGCTACGCCGAGTGTGGCGGACTGCTCTTGACCTTGAGCCTCCGCGTTCCTGGCGAGGGCCCGATCCTTGAAGTACATTGCTGAGGTCTCGGCCGCGAGGGGAACCCCAGGGACGACCTGGATGCCGTTGACGGCAGCGGCGAGCCATAGAGCTGCGACCACAGTGACTGTGCGACTGGCGACCACGTTATGCCGGACCAGGAAACGGCTCAGGCGTTGGCTTGACCACGCCAGCACGATGATCAGGACAGTGCTGCACACAACTGCTGCGGCGAGGCAGCCGATCGCTGCGAAGGGGCCGATGGCGCCAGCCAGGAATCTCATGCCGTCCTCGAGCAGGCTCCAGTCGAGCGCCGGGTCAAATGGTCGGCCAAGGATTCCCAGGAAGCCCACATCCAATAGCTTCATCAAGGCCAGTAGGCCGAGAGCGACGCCGAACAGTGTCGCGATCGCTGGGCGCGCCCGTACCGGGGAGAGAAGCAGTACGGCGACGCCCAGGAGTGCCTCGAGCGGGACGCTGACGAAAACGCCGACGGTGAGTCGGCTGACATCAGGGGAAGCCAGCAGGGTCAGCAGGACGAGTAAGCAGGCCAGCGCGTCTGCTACACCCTTTCCGAGAGTCGCGGTGACGGGCCGTTGCGGGGACAGACGCATCATGGCAGGTCCTGTCATCGGCGCTCGGAGATGTTTTCGGATAAGACGTTTTCCAACCCCCGAAAGCTCACTCCAGCGACGCATGACCCCAGTTTGCTAAGCCTCACCGGGGTCTTGGCGAGTCACCTAAAGTGAAGTTCTCAGGGAACAGCTTCTCGGAGGCTACCGAGACGATGCAGGGTTCGGCGCCGGTCCTTGATAAAGTCGGTCGGTCCTGTTCGCATCAGCCGCCTAGAGTGGCGTGGCGCAGCAGTTCAGCGCAGCGTACGGGATTGTTACGAGAAAGGGAGGGCACGGGTGCTCGCGGCGTTTGCCAACGCGTTCCGATCTCCGGACCTACGCAAGAAGATCTTCTTCACGCTCGCGATCCTCGCGGTCTTCCGTCTTGGCTCGACCATGCCGACGCCCAACGTCAACGTCAAACAGGTGAGCTTCTGCCTCAAGCAGGCCACAACGGGCGACCAGCAGGGCTTGTACTCCCTGATCAATCTGTTCTCCGGCGGGGCGCTGCTGCACCTGACAATCTTCGCCTTGGGCATCATGCCCTACATCACGGCTAGCATCATCCTGCAGCTGCTGACGGTCGTCATTCCACGTCTGGAGGCTCTCAAGAAAGAGGGCCAGGCGGGCCAGACCAAGATCACTCAGTACACCCGTTACCTGACTTTGGTGCTGGCAGTTTTGAACTCGACTGCCTTTGTCACCGTGGCTGTCAATGATCGGCTGTTCACCGGATGCCCGGGGCTGGTGTACAGCAAGGACATCTTTCCTGTCATCGTCATGATCTTGACTATGACGGCCGGCACCAGCGTCATCATGTGGCTAGGTGAGCTCATCACCGAACGCGGTGTCGGTAACGGCATGTCGGTGCTGATTTTCACCCAGATTGCGGCGACGTTCCCGACTGCGCTGTGGAGCCTCAAGGTCGCCCGTCCTGGCTCACAGGGTTGGATCATCTTCCTGCTGGTGATCGGCTTGGGCTTGCTCGTCATGCTCGGTGTCATCTTCGTCGAGCTGTCGCAGCGTCGGATCCCGGTGCAATATGCCAAGCGGATGGTTGGCCGCCGGATGTTCGGCGGCACCACCACCTACATCCCGATCAAGGTCAACCAGGCCGGTGTCATCCCGGTCATCTTCGCCTCGTCGCTGCTCTACCTTCCGGCTCTTTACGCCCAGTTCCGGCCGGAAGACAAGTTCTCCTCCTGGATCAGCGCCAACTTCGTCAAGGGCGACCATCCGGTCTACCTCATCAGCTTTTTCTTGCTGATCGTGTTCTTCGCCTACTTCTATGTCGCGATCACGTTCAACCCGAACGAGGTCGCCGACAACATGAAGAAGTACGGCGGCTTCATTCCTGGCATCCGTGCCGGCAAGCCGACTGAGGACTATCTCGCCTTCGTGTTGTCCCGGCTGACGTTCCCCGGCTCCCTGTATTTGGGGTTGATTGCGCTCCTACCCTCGGTCGCGTTCATCTTGTTGAACGCCAACCAGAACTTCCCCTTCGGTGGCACATCGATCCTCATCATCGTCGGGGTCGGGCTCGATACAGTGAAACAAATTGAGAGCCAGCTGCAGCAACGCAACTACGAAGGGTTCCTCCGCTAATGAGACTCCTCATCATGGGCCCTCCGGGGGCAGGCAAAGGCACCCAGGCGATCAAGATCGCCGAGCATTACGGGATTCCCGCGATTTCGACGGGTGACATCTTTCGTGCCCTGCAAACCGCCGATACGCCACTTGCCCGGCAAGTACGGGCGATCATGGAATCTGGCGGGTATGTCAGTGACGAGATCACCAACGAGATCGTTGCCGACCGGCTCGCGCAGCCGGACTGCGCGTCCGGCTTTCTGCTGGACGGCTATCCGCGCACGTTGCAGCAGGTGCAGACCCTCGATGACCACCTTGCCGAGACCGAGCGTCTGATCGACGCCGTCATCTCACTCCTGGCCGACACCGAGGAAGTCGTCGCGCGGCTGCTGAGACGGGCCGAGATTAATGGTCGCGCCGATGACAACGAGGAAACCATTCGAGTACGACTGCAGGTCTACGCCGATCAGACCGCGCCGCTACTTGAGGTCTACCGCTCGCGCGGCTTGCTCGTCGAGGTGAACGGTCTCGGCGAGATCGACGAAGTATCCGAGCGGGTTTTTGCCGCCTTGGACGCTCAAGGCAAGCGCGGCGCGCCAGAGCTCGTCGAACCTCAGTAAGGCGCAAGTAGACGCGCGCTGCGCACTCAGCACGTGCGAGAGCACACGAACCCGCCGTGTTGGAAATGCACATGCACGTTCCGTCCAGTCGCGATACATACGTGGCAGCGTGTGTATCGCAGCAGGAACGCACGTGCACGTGCGTTTCGACAGAGAGAGAGTACGAGGGGTGGTGGGCTTGTCGAGGCGCGAAGTGGCTAGCCAGGCAGGCTGACAAGTCCAGCGGCGCCATCCACCGTGATCAGCTGACCGGTCTCGATCTTGTGTGTCGCGTCAGGCACGCCGACGACGGCAGGGATGCCGTACTCTCGCGCCACTACAGCGCCATGGGAATTTGAGCCGCCCATTTCCATCACGAGGCCGCCAGCTGTCAAGAAGAGCGGCGTCCACCCGGGATCGGTTGAGGGAGCCACCAAGATCTCGCCCGGCTCGAGATGGGCACCCACCGGGTCGAGCACGACTCGTGCCCGCGCCGTCACCGTGCCCGTCGATGCGGGACTGCCGGACAGCGCTCCATCCGCGCGGGCATCCACCGTGGCGACCGCCTCGGGCTCGGTGCCGTCGGAGAGGAGCAGGCGCGGAATGTGCCGCCGCTTCAGCTCCTGCTCGTACGCCTCTCGATGCTCGGCCACCAGGTGCTGCATGTCTTCGCCCGACAAACCGCGACGAACCTCACCCAGGTCAAGGAAGAAGACATCGTCAACCTGATCGATCACCTTGGTCGCAGCCAGTTGCCGTCCAATGACCTTGAGATGCTCTCGCATTGTTGCGAGCGCCACGATCAGCAAGAACTTCGGAGCTTCGCGCAGGCCGACAAGCTGGCGAACTCGCCGCAACGTCCAGCCGACCAGTCGCGCGCGCAGCCGGCTGCGCTTGGCCATCCTGCCGGTCAGGCTGGTGATCATGGCCTCCGCTTTGGCTTGGCCAGCATGGAACTGCGCGACCGGGTCAAGATCATCAGTATTCAGTAGCAGATAGTTGCTGATCACTCCGAGCAGGTGGCTCGGATCATCTGACCAGCGTGGCATGCCGAGATCGATTTCGGCGACGGCGCGATGGCCGTACCGGCGCAGAAACGCCTGTAGTCCGCGCTGCGCCACGGGTGGCAATGCATGATCGCGATAGCGCTGCAGCAGGTCGGGCACCGCAAGGTCAGTGAAGGCCGTGCGCGAGGGCCCATCATTGCGGATCTCCTCGGTCAATTCCCAGAGCCTGAGGTCCATTTCGGTGGTGACGTTGTGGGGCAGTCCGCGGAGCACCTCCTGCAGGTCGCCTGGCTCGGCCACGTCATCCAGCAGGCGGCGAGACACAGTGAGCATCAATAGGCCGCCCACCGCGTAGGCAAACGTTCGCGGCATCAGCAAGAACAGACTGCCGAGCCGTTGCTCGACGAAGTCCAGGCGCTGGGACGCGGTCGCGTTGCCGGGCAGGGTCAGGGTTTGGCGCAGCTTCCGTTCCGTGGCAGCGATTCCGCGGTACGCCAGTTCCGGGTTGGCCAGTCCGACAATGACGCGTAGCGGAACCTTGTTGCGTATCACGGCGCCGGCTATGTGCCGCACCATCGTGTGGCCTGACGGGATGATCGAGAACTCTGGCCGCTCGCCAAGGGTCTTCAAGACCGCCGATGCTCGTGCCTCCATGACTGAGAAGATTCCGATCATCGCTCGGCGCCCGAGCCGGCTACGCAATACGCTCGTCACATCCACAAAAAGCCGCTGACCAGGTGCATGCATCGCCGGCGGGCCGGCCAACGGCTGATCTGGTGGGATTTTGATTGCGGTGGCAATCGACGTACCGATCAACCGGATAGCCGCAATACCCATTGGAGTGATCGGTCTGGTCAGGCCTTGTGCCAAGCTCAGACACATCAACACTCGGAGGCCTGGGCGATGGGTGCGTGCCAGCGGATACAGCGTGGTGATCGGTCGTGCCTGGGTCAACCAGAAGCTGCCGCCAGAGTCCAGCGCCCATTCGGTGTCCTGAGGTGCGCCGTACTGCCGCTGGGCCCGTTGACCAAGATCAACAAGCTGCAACACCTGCTCGTCATCGAGGCATGCTTCGGAGGCCCCGCTGGTTAGCTCGTGAAGCTCGGTGCCGCCACCAGGCCGGCTGGTGATCATCATTCGCTTGTCGCCTAGTCGACGGGCGACAATGCTGCGGTCGAGGGTGTTCACCACGAAATGGTCTGGGTTCACCGCTCCGGAGACCACTGCCTCCCCGAGGCCTGGGCTGGCGTCGATGACGGTTTCGTGGCGGGTACCCGTAATCGGATTCGCCGTGAACATCACGCCGGCTGCGGTCGCGTCGATCATGCGTTGCACGACGACTGCGAGCGTCACGCTGTGGTGATCGATCGCATTGGCATTGCGATAGCTGACGGCACGATCGGTCCACAGTGACGCCCAGCAGCGCCGGACCGCATCGAGCAGTGCCGCCGCACCCACCACGTTGAGGTAGGTATCCTGCTGGCCGGCAAAGCTCGCGTACGCCAGATCCTCAGCCGTTGCCGATGAGCGTACGGCGACCGGCTCCCCAGGCCTGTCGAGCGGATTGTCTCCGAGAGCGTGATAACGGTCGGTGATCGCGGTGCCGAGCTGCTCCGGAACCTCGAGTGCCAGCACGCGTCGCCGGGCCTCCTCGGCGGCGGCCGCCACTGCGCCAGGGTCAGTGGCATCGGCAAGCTTTCCCATCAGATCGTCCAGCCGGTCAGCAATGACCAGGCGGTACGCGGCGGTGGTCACGCAGAAGCCAGTCGGGACCGGCAGCCGCGCTGAGCTCATGATCCCGAGATTGAGTGCCTTGCCGCCGACCGCATTGATCATGGTCGAATCGATGTCCGAAAAGTCCACGAGCAACGTCATGAACAGACGATAGAGCTAAGTGACGAGAAATTCAACAAGCGATGAATTCTTGTCTGGGAGCCGTCTGTATCAGCTGCGAGCGTCGGGAATCGCGCGCCCATCGTGCGGAGGAGGAGCGCGCGAAGGCGTATTTTCCTCTGCGCGCGACGACGACGGCGACGGACCCAAAGCGCGCGATGCGCGAGCAGCTCGAGAAATAGGTACGCTTCCACGACGTGGCTCGCTTTCTGGAAACGCGTCGGGACGACGTCGTCGACGTACTGCACGGCAGAAGAATCGCGGATCCATACCGCTGGCTGGAGGACCCTGACTCGGCCGCGACCGCCGATTGGGTGAAGCGCCAGAACGAGTCCACTACTCGCTACTTGGAGGCGCTGCCGGAGCGCGGATGGTTTCTCGACACGATGCAGCGAGTCATGGGGCAGCCGCGAGCAGGCGTGCCGTTCAAACGGGCCGGGCATTACTTCGTCTCCAGGAACGACGGTAGCCAGAACCAGGATGTGATCTTCGTCGCCCCGTCGCTCGCAGAGCTGCTGGACGGCGGACGGGTGCTGATCGATCCCAATACCTTTACTACCGACGGCACCAGCTCACTGACGAGCCTCACCGTCAGCGGGGACGGCCAGCTCGTGGCGTACGGGCTCAGTGAAGCAGGGAGCGACTGGACCACATTTCAGCTGCTCGATCTGGCTAGCGGAGACCGGAAAGACGACGCGCTGATCCAGACCAAGTTCTCCCAGGCGGAATGGCTGGGAGATCATCGCTCGTATGTCTATACCCACTTTGATCATGTCGGAGATGCGGACGGTACGCAGACCACCGCGCTTGCCGGACCGAAGCTGCGGATCCATCGCATCGGCGAGTCGCAAGATCATGATGAACTGATCTTGGCGTTCCCGGAAAACGATCAGCTGATGTTCTGGGGAGAAGTGACCGATGACGACCGCTACTTGATCGTCAGCATCATGGAAGGGACCGAAAACAGGAACCGACTGTGGGTCTATCCGATCATCGCCGGGGAGCGCAGCACGCTCGGCGGTCCGATCAAGATCATCGACAAGGCCATTGCGGAATTCGCGCTAGCCGGGTCGCGAGGCGCCACGCTATATCTTCGAACCGATCTCGAGGCCGAGGCCGGCCGGTTGGTCGCTGTTGATCTCGACGACTTCGTCGACAGCGGCCAGCTTCGTTGGCAAGAGTTGGTAGCGGAGAACGATCACACGCTCTCCGACGCGCAAGCAGCTGGCGACGGGTTCATCTTGGTCTATCTCGCCGACGCGTTGCCGCTGATCGTCGAGGTTGATCTCGATGGTGGGTCGCCTCGAACTGTTGAGATCACCGGCGGCGCCGTAGTCGGGCTGAACGCCAAGAGCGAAGATCAAGAGGCTTTCATCGGCCTTTCCTCGGTGATGGCGCCCACCCACAGCTATCTGATCGATACACCTTCCGCTACCGCCAGCTCACTCGCAGGTCTGGTGAAGTCTGGCCCTGACACATTTGTCGCCCCGGACATCGTGATGGAGCGTCGTACGGCGACAAGCCGGGACGGCACATCCGTGCCCTATTTCGTGATCGCTCCCGCCGATGCTGATCTGTCGCAACCGCAGCCCACGTTGTTGTGGGGCTATGGCGGCTTCAAGATCCCGATCCTCGCGGACTATCGCCCCGGCTGGCCGTGCTGGCTAGCTGCCGGCGGCGTACTCGCGATCGCCAACCTGCGGGGCGGGGGAGAGTTCGGTACGGCCTGGTACGAGGCCGGTCGCTTGGCTCATAAGCAAAACGTCTTCGACGACTACGTCGCAGTCGCCGAGCATCTCAAGCAGACCGGTGTCACCACGACCCGACAGCTCGCGCTACACGGCCGCAGCAACGGCGGCTTGCTAGTCGGAGCCGTGCTGACACAGCACCCGGATCTGGCGGCAGCGGCGTTGCCGGCCGTCGGGGTCATGGATCTGCTGCGCTTCCATCTCTTCACCATCGGCGCCGCATGGATCTCCGATTACGGGGACCCGAGCAATCCCGAGCAGTTCCGCCAGGCGCTGGCGTACTCGCCGTTGCACAACGTCCATCCCGGAACCAGCTATCCAGCGACCCTGGTGCTCACGGCCGATCATGATGACCGGGTGGTGCCCCTGCACAGCCACAAGTTCACGGCGGCCCTGCAGCATGCTCAGGCCGGCGATCAGCCGATCCTGACCCGGATTGAGGTGTCGACCGGCCACGGGATCGGCAAGCCGGCTGCCCTCATTGCGGCGGAATGGGCCGATCTGCTGGCCTTCGCCGCACACCACACCGGCCTAAAACCAGCTAGCGATCGAAACGCGGTGCGCGAGCAGCTCCAAATCAAGGGGCAGGTAGGTTCGCGATTGTGACTATTGCCGTTGATGACGATGTCTTCGCCTCCTTGGTCGAGCCGCTACGCAGGGAACTGACGGTCCACTGCTATCGGATGTCAGGCTCAGTGCATGACGCCGAGGACCTGGTTCAGGAGACCTACCTGCGAGCGTGGCGCGGCTTTCGTGACTTTGAGAATCGCTCGTCGGTGCGCACCTGGATGTATCGGATCGCCACCAACGTCTGCCTCACCGCGCTGGACGGCCGGGCTCGCCGGCCGATGCCCACCGGCCTAGGCCAACCCAGCTCGGATCCGTTCGGCGCGCTGGAGTCGCGCCCAGAGGCGACTTGGCTGGAGCCGGTGCCCGATGCGGTGGTGTGGGGCGGCCCTCCCGATGACCCCGCGGCCGAAGTCGTTGACCGGGAAAGCATCCGGCTGGCGTTCATCGCAGCGTTGCAGCATCTGACGCCGCCCCAGCGTGCGGTCTTGATCCTGCGTGACGTCCTGTCGTGGCAGGCCAGCGAGGTAGCCGAACTGCTGAACATATCCACGGCTGCGGTCAACAGCAGCCTGCAGCGCGCCAGGGCGCAGGTGCACAAGCTTGACTCGGAGAATCCAGACCAGCAGCTCGACGACGAACATGCGAAGGTTCTGCTGGCGGACTATGTGACGGCCTTCGAGAACTACGACGTGGAAAGAATCGTCGAACTGCTTGCCGAGGACGCGGTCTGGGAGATGCCGCCCTATGTTGGCTGGTATGAAGGGCCGGCAGCTATCGGTCACCTCATCGAGACGCATTGTCCTGCCGAGTCACCCGGGGATCAGCTACTGGTGCCGGTCTTCGCGAACGGTCAGCCGGCCTTTGGCCTCTATATGAAGCAGCCAGATGGATCCCACCACGCGTTCCAGCTCCAAGTGCTCACCGTGACCAATAAGGGTGTTTCCCATGTGAGCACATTCTTCGACCTCACGCTGTTCGAAACGTTCGGACTGCCTGAGGTGATCGTTCCAGCCAAGAGTGCTACTGCAACGCAGACGTGAGCCGCATGACATTGTCGATGTAGCGCTTGGGCAGCGGTCTCCGGAGCCATTCATCGAGAGTGAGCTCGCGGGACAGCGACCGGTAATGATCTTCGACCTGACGCATGGCCGTGGTCAGCAAGCGGCTGATGCACATCACCGAGATCTCGAAGTCCAGGTTGAAGGATCGAATGTCCATGTTGCTGGATCCGATGACGGCGACCTCGTCATCCACCGAGAAGTGCTTGGAGTGCAAGACAAACGGAGCAGGGTAGAGGTAGATCTTCACACCGGCCCTCAGTAGAGCTGTGTAGTAGGAGCACTGGGCATGGTGAACCATGAACTGATCACCTTGCTCACCGACGAAAAGCTCGACATCGATGCCCCGCTGCGCGGCAGTGGTGATGGCATACAGCAGTGATTCGTCGGGAACGAAATATGGACTGGTGATCGACAGCCGGCGTTGTGCTGAGTAGATCAGCGAGTTGAACAAGCGCAAGTTGTTCTCGTCCGGGAAGCCGGGTCCGCTGGGCACGACCTGGCAGAGCACATCGCCCGGCTCTACGTCGGCCGGGTGAGGACGTACGTCGCGAAGCTGCTCGTCGGTCTCCAGGAACCAGTCTGTAGCGAAGACTATGTCGAGCGACAACACCACCGGCCCATCCAGTTGCATGACCAGCTCGCGCCACTTGCGGCCGGCTCGCTCGTGCTTGCGATTGTGATAGCTCGCATCGATCATGTTCAGCGAGCCGACGAAGCCCACTCGGCCATCCACCACGAGGATCTTGCGGTGGTTCCGCAAGTCAGGTCGACGCCATCTGCCTTTCAGCGGTTGGATCGGCAGCATCGGGTGCCACTCGATCGCCGTCTCGTTCAGTTTGTTGATCATGTCGCGATAGCCGGGAATGCGGGACGTGCCGATGTGGTCGAACATCAGCCGCACCTTGACGCCACGACCAGCGACTTCGGCCAGTGCCTCGAAGAAGTCTTTCGTCGTCGAATCCCAGCTCATGATGTAGAACTCCACGTGCACGTAGCGTTCTGCGGTGCGGATCTCGCGGGCCATTGCGGCGATGGCCTCGTCATAGTCGCTGAACAACGCGCTTTGTTGCCGCCAAGAGACGGCAACCATCCAAGTCGTCGGTTGAGTACCACGAGGGTATTCAGCGTCGACCCAGCGGGCACGGGCAGCAAGTCGTCGGCTTCCACGGTGAGTGCCGCACTGATCACCTCTCCGGCAGCCGCCTGCCGTCGACGGCGTCCCCGATCAACGAAGGGACTACCGATCAACAAGAACGCCAGGAGGCCAACGATCGGAAGAAACAGGATGAGCAGCAGCCATGCCGAGGCCGACGACGGGCGTCGTCCTTCGGGGACCAGGCCGAGTGCTACGACCTTGATGGCAAGATCGAGAAGATAGAGCGCCACGGTCAGGAAGCTCACATTGGTTGCCGTCACCATGGCGGAAAGTCTGGCCTTTCGCGCCGCCGGATGACAGCAAGCGCCCCGAGTAGCCTGGACGAGTGAGCAGTAACCTGCCGATTTCGTCGCCCTATCGGAGCACGCCCGACGCTCCGGTGACCGATGCGGAACGCGATCGGCTCAACGCGCGACTCAATGCCGCTTATACCGCGGGAGCGCTGGAGCAGGAGGACTATCAGGCTCGGCTAGACCTTCTCTTCGCCGCGCATCGGCTCGGCGAACTGGTACCAGTGGTGGAAGGTTTGCCGCCGCTGCCAACACACTCTTTACCGGCGATCGTCGCGAGCTCCGGTGGCGAACCGGGAGAGCTGTCGGAGGCGCGACCGCCGGGACGATTGACCGCCGCCGTGGTGGGAGGGGTGGCTGCAGCAGTTATCCTCATTGCAATTTTGCTCGTGCTCTTGATTTAGCGATGGGCCTCTCACCCGCGCTGAGCATTCCGAGACACCTCTAACTCCGACCAAACACGTCGGCGCCGCACTCCGAATATGGATCGAGGATTGGCCTACAGCGGTTTGGTATGGCTAACCTAACTGTGTATGGAACACAGTTCCTACAATGTTTGACGCAAGATGGGTACCTAAAATGGCGACTGTGCCCCGGCAACACATCACCCATCAGAAGATCGCTGAGCATGTGCAGCGCTTGGGTGAGCTGTACCCGCCGATACCTCTGGACTCTGTCGATCGGACGATCAAACGGCCATGGCTCGTGGCGAGGAAGTTCGGTCATGTGATCGACTATCTGGCGCGCGTTGAGCTGGAAGTTGATCGCAACGTGCTCGAGCTGCTCGTGCTGCTCCCCGAGGCCGACGAAACCAACAAGACCTTTTACGCCGACGTATGGCAACCGCAGGAGATCCAGCACGGGTTGATCTTGGACCGGCTGCAGCAAGATCTGGGCAGAACGGCAGCGGAGCCACACCTCGAGGTCTCGTTCGGGATCAAGATCTTGGGAGCGCTGGCTCACCTGAAGCCCATTCAAGACATCGCGAAACTGATGTACTTCCTTACCGGGGCGAGCACCGAACGGCAAGCGGTGATTGCCTACAACAAGATCAACCGCGGAATGCAGCAGCTTGGTGAGACGGCGATCTCTGAAACGATCATCACTCCGATCAAACAGCAGGAGCCCGGACACTTCGCTTTTTACCAGATGTCGGCCACTGCGATGATTCAGGACAAGGTGCTCAAGCCGTGGCAGCTGTTCCTAACTCGGGTAATGCGCGAGAAGTCCTACCACCTGGTGGGCACCAACAAGATGAAGCAGTACAAGGCCGACATGGGCGGCGTGATGGCCGATCTCGGACTCGATGACGATCTTGAGGGGTATGCGCGGGAAGTCGGGCGAGTCGAGAACCGGCTGCTGTGGGCCGACAAGCAGGGCTTAGAGTTTCCGCCCTACATCTTGAAGGCCCTCAAGGAAAGCGTTGAGCTCTATCGCGAGCGCCTGGCGCGTGCCCTCACCGTCGCTGAGGAATTTGGGTAAGGCGGGGTCCTGGCGTAGACTCATCGGCTGGCCAACTTTGGCCGGACAATCAGGCGTACGCGCGACCAAGTTAGAGAGTCTATGGCGAAGAAAGAGGGCGCACTCGAGCTGGAAGGCACCGTGGTGGAGGCATTGCCCAATGCGATGTTTCGCGTTGAGTTGGCCAACGGTCACAAGGTGCTAGCCACAATC
>DASVEX010000174.1:0-7270 GCA_036380335.1 Propionibacteriaceae bacterium
CGCGATCGCCGCCACGGAGCAGGCCGCTAGCACGGATCGGCCGACCTTGGCTCTCGAGGCGCACCTGTACGCCGCCCTAGTCCGCGAGCTCGTGCATGCCGATCCACGGGCCACGGCGGCGGCGCTGCTAGCGCGCCACGACGCACTCTGGCGACCTGGGGTGGGCGCGGCACGGCTTGCTGTGCTCGCCGACCTGATTGCCGTGGCGGAGGCTGCCGGGGATGCCGACCTGGTCGCAGAGGGGCTGCTGCTGCGCAGTTCAGCGTCGATCGAGCTCGGGGCACCCGAGGGAGTGGCCGAGCTCCGGCGTTTTATCGAGTACGCCGAGCACCTCGGTCACGCGCGTGGCCACTGGCTTGCTCTGTCCCGCCGAGCGACTCTCGCCGCGCTGACGGGCGAGCTGGACCGTGCCGCCACACTGGCCGCGGAGGCGCTCCGGGTCGGGCGCGACATCGGCGTGCCCGACGCCGTCGGATGCTTCGGCACGACCATCGTCAGCGTGACGTTGCAGGGCCGGCCGACAGAGCTGGAACCAATTCCCGACGGCGATCCCGTGGCTCGCATTGCCCCTATTCTGGCGGCGCTGACTCGACCGGATGGTGATCATCGATTGGCGGTGCGGAGCATGCCGCTGGCGATGGTGGGCAAGGCACATGACCTGGAGTCGCGAGTGGCCGCAGCCGCGGCGTTCGCCACCTGGGGGACTATCGAGCAGTGCCGTTGGGTCGAGGAGGAGCTGCGCGACTATGCAGGGACGCACGCGGTTGTCGGCGGTTGCGCCGCATACTACGGGCCGGTCGACTACTACCTCGGGCAGCTGGCCCGGGCGCTGGGTGAGGTGAGCCGGGCACAACAACACCTCAGCAGTGCGATCGATCAGGCCCGGCGGCTAGGCGCAACCGGCTGGGCTGCGATGGCGCTGGAGGTTTCCGGGGTCGTGGCTACCGGTAGATCGGATGCCGGGTGGACCCGCGAGGGCGCGACCTGGCGGCTGACGTACGCCGGGACCGAGGTTCACCTGCCGGATGCCAAGGGTCTACGCGACATCGCCGCCCTCCTCGCGGCGCCGGGCCAGGATGTGCACGTCTATGTCCTGCTCGGACGCGACGAGCCGGTGCTCGGTGCCGACCCGGTGCTCGATGAGGAGGCCAAGCGTCGTTATCGGCGGCGGATCGAGGTGCTTCACGAGGACATCGAGTGGGCCGATCACCACGGTGACGCGATCGCCTCACGGAGCGCGAGCGCTGAACTGGACGCGCTGATGCGTGAGTTGTCGGCGGCCGGCGGGCTGGGCGGTAGGGACCGGCGGCTGGGTGACGAGGTGGAGCGGGCTCGAAAGACCGTCTCGGCGCGGATCCGTGACAGCCTCCGTCGGGTGGCTGCGATTCATCCCGAGCTCGGCTCGAATCTCGAAGCCTCGATCACGCTCGGGGTGCGCTGCACCTATCAGCCGGTTGAGCCGATCGTGTGGCGGCCCTGATCGACTGTCTTGCACGTGCTCGCGGGGTGGGCGAGATGCGGCACACTCACCTAGCCTGCCCTCCAGCGGAGATGCGGCATTGGGGGCCTACCGTTAGGCAACAAGTTGCGAGGGGGTGTATCGTCGGCATTGCTGGAAACACAGCCGTCCTCGGGCGGGAGAATGCCGTGTGTAAGGCCGCTTCTCCATGATGGCTGATTGCGCCGAGGTTAGTAACCGGAAATTTTCCACTCTCAGGTTCTGTCATGGTGCAAAAAACAGCGGGCGCCGCTCTCATCGGAGGCGGCAACAAGACTGACGAGATCGGCAGTGAGGCGCTGACGCGTCTCTTCGAGGCGTTCATCAGCTGCCGGACGACTCTCGACGACCTCTCATATCGGGCGGCCGCGCTGGGCGCGGACCTCAGCGCTCCGGTCATCGCAGCGCATCTGACCGGAAAGTCCTGCATCTCGGCTCAAAAGCACAATGTCCTTGTCACTGCCGTCAACGTCCGCTTGGCCGAGCTGTCATTGCCTGCATCTGCTCGCGATACGTCAGATCCCAACGATCTGAGAGGGCTGCGAGCTCCATCGCGCGGTTGAGGTGGGAAGTAGATCAGCGGGGTAAACCGACTGCGGCCGTCGCCTATTGGTGTTGCTTTCTCAGGCGCTGCAGCAGATTGGCGCCACTCCAGGTGGAGACCACGAGCGAGCGACGCAGCGTGTACAGCGGCGCCGCAGGATCGAGCTTTTTGGCCTCCAACTGAAATGCGGTCTTGTATCCGGCCTTCGCCAGATGTGGGAACGCCCTGGCGCTGACCACCCCGTACGGATACCCGAAATGCTCCACAGGCTGCCCGCTGGCCCTGCGCAGCGTCTCGCGGCTCTCCTCGAGCTGCACTTTCCAGGCATGGCCGGACAGATCGCTGACGGCATGGTGGTCCCAGGTGTGCGAACCAATGGTCATGCCCGCGTCGGCCAGCCGATGAATGTCGCGGACGCTCATCCACCTGGGCTTGCCGAGCACAACGGTCATGACAAAGAACGTGCCCGTCATGCCACGCTTCTTCAGCTGCACAAGTCCTTCGTGAGCCTGGCCCGCACTCCCGTCGTCGAAGCTCAGCATGACCGGCTTACGCGGCAGCTCCGCGCCCGCGGTGAGATGGCGGAGGTATTGCGTCGGGCTGATCGTGGTCCAACCGTCCCCGGCCAGCGCGTCCAGATGGGCACGAAAGTGTTTCGGCGGGCAGATCAGGTTGACCCGGTTGTATTGGCTGTCGCTATGCGTCCAGTTGCGCAGCTGGTGATAGCACAGCACCGGCACGGTGGCCCGCTTGATGATCTCGTGAGAGCTGGCAGGCTTGGTTGGCTTGGACGAGTGCGGCCTGGGCCGAACGGAGGTGACGGTCGTGCTGGGCTTGGCCGTTGCCGGGGCGGGAGGAGGGGTGGTGCTGCCCGACGAGCCGGAATTGGCTTCCGTCGCTGACGGCGTACTGCAACCAGTGATCATCATCCCGGCCGTCCCCAGCGCGCCGGCAAGAAGAGTACGGCGTTCCACCGCGCCCCCGTCGGGTCCCATATTCATCCTCTGCGGAGTCGGCCGAGTTCAAGCGTGGCCGAGACCGCGATCGCGGGCGAGAATCGCCGCTTCCGTACGACTGGCTACATTGAGCTTAGTGAAGACCGACGAGGTGTTGTTGTTCACGGTTTTCAGCGAGAGTCCCAGACGAGCAGCGATGGCCGAGTTGGACAGACCCTGGGCGAGCAACCGCAGCACATCGTGCTCACGCGGAGTCAGCTGAGGAAACGGATCCTCGTCTGCCGATCTGGCACCGAGTCGGGCGAGCACCCGCTGCGCAACGGCGGGCCCGAAGATTGCTTGGCCGTCGGCGACTGCCGTCACGGCACGGAGGATCTCCTCCTTGGTTGCGCCCTTGAGCAGGTAACCGCGTGCGCCCGCACGCATGGCCTTGGTCACGGTCACGTCGTCGTCGCTCATGGTCAGCACCAGCACCGCCACCTCGGGTGCCACCCTGCTGATCTCCGCCGTCGCGCTGAACCCGTCGGTATCCGGCATCGCGAGGTCCATGATGATCACGTCTGGTCTATCGATCACGGCAGCCTTGATCGCCTCGCGGCCGGTGGCAGCCTCCCCGATCAGCTCGATGCTGGGATATTCGGCAAACAGCGCGCGCAGCCCATCTCGGACCACTGGATGATCATCGGCAACCAAGACCTTGATCATCGACTGGCTCGCAGTGGGAGGACGGCAACTACCCGTCCGCCGTCGGGTGTGGGACCTGCTTCGCAGGCACCGCCGACCTCGGCGGCCCGGGTCTTGATGGAGGCCAGGCCAAGCCCCGGCGACCAGGGTGTCGTAGAGCTGCCATTGTCGCTGATGATCATTTCGAGGGTGCCGTCAACGGTGCTGAGCCGTACGGAGGCACGCTGGGCATCGGAGTGTCGTACGACGTTGGTCAACGCCTCGCCGGCAATCCGGTAGGCGGCCACTTCGACCGCCGATGGCAGTGCCGGCAGGTGTTCCGGCGCCTCGATGATCACCTTGATCGGGCCGAGCCGGCTGCCCTCCTCGCGCAGCGCTCCGACCAGCCCGAGCTCGTCCAGAGCAGCGGGGCGCAGGCCGTAAGCCAGCTGGCGTACGGCTTCGACGGACTTCCGCAGCTGATCGGCCAGCTCGATGGCCAGCGACTCGGCTCGTTCTGGTCGGTGCTGGGCGGCCAGCGCGATGCCGTCAGCCTTGAACGCTGCGCCGGTGAGCATGGGGCCGAGACTGTCATGCAGCTCGCGGCGCAGACTGGTCCGTTCCTCCTCGGCGGCGCTGATCACCCGCTCGCGGGAAGTCTTCACGTCCTCCGTTAGTGCCTGCGCGTGCAGCACGATCGCCAGCGGCGCCGCCACGAGATCCATCACCTTCTGGTCGGCTCGCGAGAGCCGGCGCTCCCCGCGGCGTGGTGCTGCGATGAGCTTTCCAAGCTCCCGGCCGTCGTAGCTCAATGGCCAGGTCTGCGAGGCCGCCGTGGGCTCGCCGCTCGCGACGAGACTGTCGTCCGTCCGCTGCACTGCGACATAGCTCAGCCGCAGTGACTCGCGCAGGGCATCAACGACACCGCCGATGTCGTCTACGGTCAGCTGCTGCCCGACTGCGGACACCGTGGCAACCGGGTCGCGTCGGGTGCCGTACACGGCGCGGTCGACTACTCGTTGCAGGCGCACCCGTACGGGGTTGAAGGCCAACGCGATCGCAAGTGCAGCGACTGCTGGCGCCCCCGCGCCCCGGAGAACCCGATCAAGCACCGCAACCAGGCCGACGTAGATCGCGATGACGCCAGCGGTGAGCACGGCGTAGACGACCACCCGCGATAGCACGATTCGAACGTCGTACAGGCCGTGCCGCAGAACAGCAATGGTGACCGCGGCCGGGATCAGTGGAAAGCTCAACAGCAGCAGGATGTTCTGCCCGGTAGGGATGGCGAACCAGATCGGTACATTGATCAAGATCACGAGAAGCACCGCGACCAGCAGCCACAGCACCTGCTGGCGGACGGTTTCCGAGCCGCGAACGAACCGGACGACCAAGCTGATCACCGAGGCCAAGATGATGATCGGTGTCGCCGCGGAAGCGATGCCCTCGGTCATCGCCCACCATGGCGCGACAAGGAAGGATGAGGCGCCGTACTCGGGCGTCGGGCCGACGAACGCGTTGCCAAGGGCCGCGGTGGCGAGGGTCAGCCAGACCAGGATGCGCCAATGCCGACTCACCGGCTTCCCAGTCGGGAACAGCTGCAAGATCAACGGCAAGCAACAATAGACGCCCCAAGACCAGGAGAACATGTTGATCGTCACCAGGAGCCGCATGCCGAATTCCGGCCAGTCATGTGCAGCGCCGTAGATCATCGGGGGCGCGGTCGCCGCAGTCAGCAGGTGAGCGATGCCCATGATCAGAAACAGCCAGCCAATCGGGTTGTCGGATTTGGCGCGCGTAATCAAGAGACCGCAGGGTGCCGCGGACAGGCCGATAGCCGTGTTGGTGATCAAGAAACTGGACCAGAGCGATTCCCGGTCGAGGCCGGCGAGCACAGCACCCGTGACAGCGACGGCAGCGAGTAGCAGGACGAACGCGAACAGCGCGTACGCCAACACCGACAGCTGCTTGGCCATGCCCACATAATCCCGCCCACAACTCCCGATCACCAGGGAGTTGGCTCCTCAGGCGCCCGGGCAGACTCCCGGGTCAGGCAGCGGGAATCCTCCTGCCACTCGACTTCAGGTCGCGGCAAGGTGCAGGGACCAGCCGGTTTCAATCCACCAGGAGGACATCATCATGACGCTGACAACCACTCGCACCAAGATCAACGACGACAGCCGCCCAGCACGACGAGTCCGGGATGTGCGGAGCTTCCAGCGGTACGCGGCGGCGATCATCCTGCCCATTCCCCCGACCTGTGTCGCGATTGGGCGGCTGTTCCAGACCGACGACTCCGACACGAGACGGACGTTGGACCTCATTGCGGCGAATCCCGACCGCCAGTTCACCTTCGCACTGCTCGGCTTCATCGGCCTCCTCACCGTCGTCCCGGCCTTCCTCGCGGCCGCGGGACTATCGCGGCGTCGACGTCCGGTACTCACCACCATCGCGCTCTCGATTAATCTCGCGGGCTATCTGGGTGCCTTCGCGATGGCCGCGATCGACAGCCTCTACCTGATCGGCGCCTTGCTTCCCGCAGACCAACGCGATGTCGCGGCCATTGTGATCGACAAGATGTGGTCGAGTGGGATCCCGGGATTCAGCGCCAATCTCTTCGTCCTGGGCCACGTCCTCGGCGCGATCCTGATGGGTCTTGCCCTGCGCGGCAGTATCGCCACCATTGGTTGGCTGGCCATGTTGTTGACCACACCGATGCATGTCGTGGCATTCGTCGTGCTCCAGATGCCGGCGCTGGACATGGCCGCTTGGCTGCTCATGACGCTGGCCTTCGTATGCTGCGCGGTCAAGATCATCAAGACACCTAATGACGAATGGGACCTACCTCCGATCGGCTTGTCCACCGGCGCGAGGATCTCAAAGCTCTCCTAGCACACGATCAGGCGACGAGGGTGGGGCTACGACGACCCCATCCTGGTCGCCGCTGGAGTGACCGCGGGACGGCTGGGCCACGCCCAGGCGACTCGGGCAATGGTGAGGAGGAGCGCCACCTCGACAACGCTGCCGAGGATGAAGTAAACCCAGGTCTCACCGAGGATCGACACGACCACGGACACCACGTAGAGCAGGCTGACAACGACATTGGTTGTCCTGTTGATCCTCGCTGGCGCGAGCAGCGAGACGGTGACCATGAGGCTCGGGATCAGGATGTAGGCCGTGCTGAGAGCCAGGAAGGCCTGGTCGATCTCGAACCCCGTGCCGGGGACCTTGTCGTCCAGCGCGCCGTTGATCACATCGGCCCGCCAGAAGCCAAGGATGTCGACATAGGCGAAGACGAAGAGCATCGACCACCCACAGTCCGCTGAGCACGATCTTCACGTCCACTCCGGCGTCGCGAAGATTCGTTGTCCGATTCTTGGTCACTAACCGATCTCCCTCTATTGGTCGACGAGAAGCCATCCGACCTTCAGTGTGGGCTGGCCAAGCTGCGCACACCCCAGCCGTCTCGTCGAACCTGACCTGGCCGAAAGGTCAGGTCACATGTGGTCCTCCGACTAGCGCGCCGCCATCGCTGGCTCTCTAGGCTCAAGGTCATGTGGGCTGTCGCAACGTTGCTGTGGGCCGAGCCTGCCGCGACGAACCCTCCTC
>DASVEX010000175.1:0-7217 GCA_036380335.1 Propionibacteriaceae bacterium
GCCTCAAAGACCGCGGCCGCCATGCCGAAGATTCCCGCATCTCCGCCCGATACCACCGCAGTCCGTTTGCCAGCCAGCGCAAGATCAAGGGCGTGTCGGGCGCGCTCTAGCTCGACTGTATTGCCGGTGCCATGTCGTTGCTGAGTCGGTCGGGCGGGCAGCCGATCCAGGTACGGCCCGTAGCCCACAACATGATCAACTTCATTGAGTAATGCGGAGGCCTCTGGGGTGATCCAGTTCTCCGGTCCGGGCCCGATACCGACCACAAAGAGCTGACAGCCATCGCGATGATCATTGGGCACAGCGCCTGCTATCGACGCGGCGCGACCTGCCGAATCGAGGCGCCGGTCGCGGCCCGGCACAACGATCATGGAGAAGTACGGTACTGCCGCAGCATCGACATCGGCCACCTGGAGGATGCGCTGCTCTCCCGTCGTTGCGCGCTCGACATAGCGAGCGTCGCTGAGTCGGCCGGACTGCCGGAGCGCCTCGCGTACGCCGGCGAAGGTACGGCCCAGCTTCATGATCACTGCCGCGTCGGTATCGGCGAGCCGGCGGGCTAGCTCAGGTATCGGCAAAGTTCCCGGCAAGACGGTCAGGATGTCCTCGTGACGCGCGAGCGGGGTGAGAAGCGCACTGGCGGCAGCCGTCAACGAGGTGACTCCCGGCACAATGTCGCTCGGGAAGCGCGGCGACAACCGGTCATGCAGATACATGTACGAGCTGTAGAACAGCGGGTCCCCTTCGGCCAGCACAACGACATCTCGGCCGGCGTCCAGATGCTTGCTCAGCCGCTCGGCCGACTCGTCGTAGAAATCAGCAACGGCGCCGTAGTACCCAAGTGGATGATCGGTCGAGCCGGTCGTCACCGGATAGATCAGGAGTTCCTCGACAGCACTCGCACTGATCAACGAGTCGGCAATGGTTCGAGCGATTGATCGGCCGGCGGTGCCCGAGTGGTAGGCGATGACATCTGCGTTCTTGATCAGCCGCGCCGCCTTCAGGGTGATCAGCTCCGGATCGCCCGGACCGACGCCGATGCCGTACAGGTGACCAGTCACGAGAGCTCCGACTCACGAGCAAGAGCGTTGATGGCTGCCGCGCACAGGGCGGACCCACCGCGTCGGCCCTGCACCACGAGCCACGGAATGTTCCACGGGTTTTCGGCCAACGCCGCCTTGGACTCAGCCGAGCCAACAAAGCCAACGGGAATTCCGATGATCGCGGCTGGCTGCGGTGCGCCATCTGCTATCAACTCCAACAAGTGGAAAAGCGCGGTAGGGGCATTGCCGATCGCGACGACGGCACCAGCAAGCCGCTCGGCCCAAAGGGACACGGCTGCTGCTGATCGCGTTGTTCCCCAACGGGCCGCCAGCTCAGCCGTACGCGGATCGTCCAGCAGGCACAGCACGTCGTTGTCTGCGGGGAGGCGTCTTGGGGTAATGCCCGCGGCGAGCATCTGCGTATCAGTAAAGATCACCGCCTGAGCCGCGAGCGCTGCTCGTGTCTTCGACACGACGTCCCGATGGAAAGCCAGATCATTGACAAGATCAATGTCGCCGCAGGCGTGAATCATCCGTACGGCGACCGGGCGCATCTCTGCCGGCAGCCGGGACAGATCGGTTTCTGATCGAATGGTGGCAAACGACCGCCGGTAAATCTCATCAGGCACCGTGACGTAGTCGTAGCGCCGCGTTGGCGGAGTTATCACCTGGACTCTCCGACGAGCAACAGCGGGCTCGCAGCAGTGGGCGCGACAAGATCATGATGAGCGCCGACCGGCGCGCCGCAGCGGCGTTCGCAGCCGCTGATGTGGGTGCGAGGCAGCTGGTGTCCCGACTGAGCCAACCTCGTCGCGTACGAGCGCGTATCAATCAATGACTTCTCGCACGACGGCGCACCGACGCACGCTGAGATTGCCGACCATGGCGAGGAAGCAGCGTCGATAAGGCCGGCGGCGATCAGCTCGGGCAGTCGATCTGCGGCTCCAGGCAGCACAAGCCCTCGCGATGGTGTGATCACGACCCGCCCGGCGGCAGAGGCTTCGATTGTGGCAGCTTGCGCCGGTGTCAACGAGCCGAGTGGTACCTGAACCGACGCTGCACCACCGACTGCGCCGAGAGGGACATCCGTCCTCTCCAACGGCAAGTCGAGCGTGCGTACGCCAGGGACGCTCGTCGTCCAGCCCGGCAGTTCGCGAACATGCCAGACGTCACCGGATAGCCGACTGGCGGTCAGGAAATCTTGGGCAAGTGCGAGCAGCATGTCGGCCGCCCGGCTGGCCGGCACCGGGATGCCAAGATCGGCAGCGCCAAGCATCAGCCATCCATGATCATGATCGACAGCGCGATAGCCAAGATCAAAAGACTTACCGCTGACGTCGCCCCGGCCGTCGTCGACAGCGAAAAGGAACCGAGTGGGCAGGCTTGCGAGTTGAGGGTCAGCGCAAAGGCGGGTATCCAGGTCCATCACCAGGGGACGTAGATCGGCCAGTCCACCGCTAATGCCGCTGAGCGGCGAGGCGATGATATTTCGCACTCTCTCGTGGGTCTCGGATGGCAAGAACCCCGCTTCTCGCACCGCAGCAATGAGCGCGGCGGGCACGGGATCTGGCAATCCGCGCAGTTGCACGCTCGCGCGCGAGGTGAGCTGAAGATCGCCGCTGCCGAACTGTTGAGCGATCCAGCTCAGCCGGCCGAGTGCTGCACCAGTGGTCTGTCCGCCGGGAAATCGGATCCGCACGACGGCACCATCCTGCGCCAGGTGCGGCCGCAGCACCCCGGGGCAGCGGTCCGCGTCAGTCACGCCCGCCATCGTAAGCGTCGGGAAGGGTTAGGCTCCCGTGGTGCCGCGCATCGCCCTGCTGTCCACCTCTGATACGGATCTGCTGTCCGGGCGAGCAAGTGGCGCCGACTATGTCCTGGCAAACCCTGCCCGGGCGGCGCACACCGAGCTCGCGGCGGTGTTGGAGTGCTGCGACCTGATCGTGGCGCGGATCCTGGGCTCGCCCCAGATGCTCTGTAGTGGATTCGAACGGTTTCGAGCGAGCGGCAAGCCGATGGTGGTGTTGGGCGGCGAGCAAGCTCCCGATGCAGCTCTGATGGAGCTGTCGACCGTGCCACTTGGGGTTGCAGGCGATGCCCACGCCTATCTCGCCCATGGCGGGCCGGAAAACCTCAGCCAGTTGCATGCTTTTCTGAGCGACACGGTGCTGTTGACCGGTGTCGGCTTCGAGCCGCCGCTCGAGCAGCCGGTCTGGGGTGTGCTGACGCGCGAATCACTCGTCGAAGGTGCAAGGCCTCGCATCGGAATCCTGTTTTATCGCGCCCAGTACGCCGCGGGAAACACCGCGTACGTCGAGGCGCTCGCGGACGCTGTCGATGCGGCGGGCGGCGTCGGGATTCCGATCTTCGCCGCATCGCTGCGGAGTGCACCTAGCGACCTGCTGGCCTATTTGGCCAGTTGTGATGCCCTGATTACGACCGTGCTTGCGGCCGGCGGCACAAAGCCGGCTGCCGCGTCTGCCGGTGGAGACGACGAAGCCTGGGACGTCCGCGCCCTCGCTGCGCTGGACATCCCGATCTTGCAGGGACTCTGCCTCACCTGGGACCGTGCCTCCTGGGCCGCCTCGGACGAGGGCATGACTCCACTCGATGTAGCGACGCAGGTGGCAGTGCCGGAGTTCGACGGCCGGATCATCACCGTGCCCTTCTCCTTCAAAGAGATCGACGCTGACGGGCTGCCGGCGTACGTCGCTGATCATGAACGATGCCGCCGGGTCGCCGAAATCGCCGTCAATCATGCGCGGCTGCGGCATATCCCTGTTGGGCAGCGGCGCGTTGCCATTGTGCTGTCGGCGTATCCGACGAAGCACTCGCGGATCGGCAACGCCGTCGGCCTGGACACGCCCGTCTCGGTGATCAAGCTGCTCCGGGCGATGCGTGCCGCAGGCTATGACCTGGGTGCTCCAGGAGCGATCCCGGGCACCGGTGCGCTTGATCCTGTCGAGGGCGAGCATCCCGACACAACTGCGGGCAACGCGCTGATTCATGCGTTGATTGCGGCTGGCGGGCAGGATCCGGAGTGGCTGACAGCCGAGCAGCTCTCGGGCCAGCCGATCCGTATTCCTGCGGAGACCTACCGCAGATGGCTGGGCGAGCTGCCTGCCGACCTTGCTCGAGCGATCACCGAGGCCTGGGGGGAGGCGCCTGGCGAACTCTTCGTCGACCGGCGCCGGGATCGTAGCGGGGAGATCGTCGCCGCTGCGCTGCAGGCCGGCAATATCGTGATCTTGGTGCAGCCGCCACGCGGCTTCGGGGAGAATCCAATCGCGATCTATCACGATCCCGATCTTGCTCCCTCGCACCACTACGTTGCTGTCTATCGGTGGCTAGAGCGGGAATTCGGCGCCCACGCGGTGATCCATGTCGGCAAGCACGGCAACCTGGAATGGCTTCCTGGCAAGAATCTTGGCATGTCCGCATCGTGTGGCACCGATGCGGCGATCGGCTCGATGCCACTGATCTATCCGTTCCTGGTCAACGATCCCGGTGAAGGCACTCAGGCCAAGCGCAGGGCGCATGCCACGATTGTTGATCATCTTGTGCCACCGATGGCACGTGCCGAAAGCTACGGCGACATCGCCCGGCTGGAGCAACTGCTCGATGAGTACGCACAGGTCAACGCGATGGATCCCGCCAAGGCGCCCGCGCTGCGCGGGGAGATTTGGACGCTGATCACCTCCGCACAGCTCGATCATGATCTTGGCCTGGAGCGCGCCCCGGACGATGAGATCTTCGATGAATTCGTACTACATGTCGACGGCTGGCTGTGCGAGATCAAGGATGCCCAGATTCGTGACGGGCTGCACGTGTTGGGCCAGGTGCCCGAGGGTAGCGAATTGATCAATCTCGTCCTGGCGATGTTGCGATCACCGCAGATCTTTGGCGGCCAGGTCAATGGGGTGCCCGGCTTACGGGCCGCGCTGGGTATGCGCGCTGAGCGTGTCGAAGCGCACGGTGGTGCCCTTCGACAGGCTCAGGGCACATATGGACAGGCTCAGGGCACATATGGACAGGTCCAGGGCACGTATGGACAGGTCCAGGACACATTGCGCGTGACTGATGCCGTTGAGGCGCAAGCTCGTGATCTTGTCGAGGCGCTTGCTGCGGCACACTGGTCGGTCGATGCCATACCGCAGATCGTGGACCGCCTCGTAGGAACGCCGAATGACCCTGCTACGGCAGTGCTGCGTTTCGCGTGCCAGGAGGTGATACCTCGGCTCGCCCGAACAGGCGACGAGATCACTGCCATCTTGCATGCATTGGATGGCGGGTACGTCCCGGCCGGGCCGTCGGGTTCGCCGTTACGCGGCCTGATCAACGTCCTGCCGACCGGCCGCAACTTCTACTCCGTCGACCCCAAAGCAATCCCGTCGCGGCTGGCGTATCAGACCGGCCAGGCGATGGCAGACTCGTTGCTCAGTCGGCATCTGGACGAGACCGGGGACTATCCGCAGTCCGTGGGCTTGTCGGTGTGGGGCACCTCGGCGATGCGGACCAGTGGCGACGATATTGCCGAGGTGTTGGCGCTGCTCGGCGTGCTGCCCGTCTGGGATGAGGCTTCGCGCCGAGTGGTGGGCCTGGAGGTGATTGATCTTGCCGAGCTGGGCCGGCCCCGGATCGACGTCACGGTTCGCATCTCAGGCTTCTTTCGAGACGCATTTCCGCACGTCGTGGCCATGCTGGACGACGCCGTACGCCTGGTCGTTGATCGTGACGAGCCCAGCGAGTCGAACTTTGTCAGGCAACATGCACAAGTTGATCTTGCAGCTCATGGTGATCATCGCCGAGCCACCACCCGGATCTTCGGTTCCAAGCCAGGCTCGTACGGAGCCGGCATCTTGCCACTGATCGAGGCGGGCAACTGGCGTAGCGATCATGACCTTGCCGAGGTCTATACCGCCTGGGGCGGCTTCGCGTACGGTCGTGATCTTGACGGGGTTCCGGCGCGCGAGGACATGGAGGCCAACTATCGACGTATCGCGGTGGCGGCGAAAAACGTCGATACCAAGGAGCATGACATCGCTGACTCCGACGACTACTTCCAATATCACGGCGGAATGGTGGCAACGGTCCGGTCGCTGACCGGAGTCGATCCGAAGGCCTACGTCGGAGACTCGACAACTCCGGATGCGATCCGAACGCGATCGCTGACCGAGGAGACGGCGCGGGTCTTCCGAGCCCGGGTGATCAATCCGCGATGGATCGCAGCGATGCAACGGCACGGTTATAAGGGCGCGTTCGAGCTGGCGGCGACCGTCGACTACCTCTTCGGCTTCGACGCGACGGCCGGTGTGGTGACCGATTGGATGTATGCCCAGCTCGCCGAGAACTACGTACTGGACAAGGACAACCAGGACTTCATGAAGCACGCCAATCCGTGGGCATTGCGTGGCATTATCGAGAAGCTCAGCGAGGCTGTTGATCGCGGGCTGTGGCAGGAGCCCGATCCGGAGTTGATCACTCAGCTGCAGCAGGTCTATCTCGATGTCGAGGGAGAACTCGAGGAAGCACAGTAGACCTCAGCTTGTGGTAGACCGCACGCGAGCGAGGATTCCGGCGGCCACCGCGTCCGGCTCCATCTCGGGCAACCAGTGTCCAGCGTCCAACTCGACCACCTCGTAAGGCCCGGCGACATGATCAGCGGTCAGCTGGACAGCGGCCGGAGCCAAAGCAAAGTCGTGGCGGCCCCAGATGTAGGTCGTGGGCACGGTGATCTGGCCGAGTGGTGCTCGAATGGAGAACGGAATCCCGCGATACCAGTTCAGGGCTCCGGTCAGCGCGCCTGGCTCGCTCAGCGCCGCGGCGTAGCGATTGGCAAACTCGGATGGAAGCCCGTTGTCCCGCAAGGACTTCGCGAGCGTACGCGCCGCCAAAGCCTCGGGCAGGGCGGGGAGCTGAAACAGTCCCATGTACCACGAGAGCAAGCCCTGTTTGCTGGTTCGTAACGCCTTGAGGAATGCCGCCGGGTGAGGTGTTGAGAGAACGGTCAGCGAGGCGACCCGATCCGGATGGCAGCCGGCCGCACCCCAAGCCTGGGTGCCACCCAAGTCATGACCAACGATGTGGGCCGTGGCAAGCCCGGCGGTGTCGAGCAGGGCGATCACGTCAGCGGCTGTGGCCGCGGTTCGATAGTCCCTTCGCCGGGTAGGTCGA
>DASVEX010000176.1:0-25473 GCA_036380335.1 Propionibacteriaceae bacterium
GTGTCTGGTCCAGCAACGCCGCAGACTCAGCGAAGCGGCCTTGCGGGCTGCTGACCGAGACCACTCGGCCGCCGAATGTCGCTGTAAGGTCGAGCGCCAACCGGTGCAGCGTGTGGCCTTCCGGCAAGTTCCCTCCTTGTAGCCGGCGATCCGGCCCGCGTAACACTTCCATTGCGATCACTCACGGAGTCAGTAAATCTGCTTTAGCGTGTCAGGCATGACAGGTGCGTTGCCACCTGGGGGTCGCCCCTCAGGAACGCACGGCGGAGGACCACAATACTCGGGGACCACGCACGACTCTCGCGAGCTCTGGCCGCGGGACTTCGGGCGGGACGGTGTCTCGGGTTTGGTCACTCTGGACCGTGCGATGCGAGGACGGGACGTGTCTCGCCCCGACCTTGACGACGAGCGGGTCGCCGAAGAGGTCATCGACGAGCTGCTGGCCCGAGTCGATGGCCGCCGACGCATCTAATTGCCTCGCTCGCCAAGCTCGCTTCGCAGCCACTAACCACGTTTCTCCGCACGAAGCCACGTATGCAGCCGAAACGACTCTGACCCCGACTTATTCGTGGCCTCGTGCGGAAGAACGCGAGAAGCCACCCTCACGCGTTCGCGGAAGAACGCGTCCTCTCATAGTCGGCTAGGAGTTCGATGCGCCGAGCATGACGTGGGTCACCGCTGAAGGGGGTTGCGACGAAAAGGCGCACCATCTCCAAAGCCTCTTCCTGGGTGTGCATCCGGGCACCGATGCCGACGACGTTTGCGTCGTTGTGCTCCCGGGCAAGTCTGGCCGTGTCCAGGTCATAGGCAAGCGCAGCCCGGGCTCCAACCACCTTGTTCGCAGCGATTTGCTCGCCGTTCCCGGAGCCACCGATCACGATGCACAACGAGCCAGGGTCGGCCACCGCGGCCTCGGCTGCGGGAATGCAGAAGACCGGATAATCATCCTCGGCGTCGTAGCTGTCTGGCCCATGATCAACTAGCTCGTGCCCGTCCTCAGTCAAGACAGCGATCAAGTAGTTCTTCAACTCATATCCAGCATGATCACTGCCAATGTGTACGCGCATGCGAGCACTATCCCAGATCGGGACGGCTGGCGTGGAGCGTCCTCGGCTGCCGCGCAGCCTCCCCGAGCTGCTGGATGCCAATAGCCAGCCCGCCGACGATGTCACCGACGGCAAAGGAGGTTTGCATGGCTGCCGCTGCCAGGCGGCATTCAAGATCATCTAGTGAGCGCCGCGCTGCCACGCCGGTCACAATCTCCAGCCTGCGGAACTCCGGATCGCACATCACCATGACCGAATGATCAGGATCGGCGAGCGCTCGATGCAGTCGTTCGGCGTATCCGCGAGAGTCGTCCTCCGAGACACCGACGAAAAGTGAAAAGGTCAGGCCGGATACGGTCTCGGCGTTCCGGACGGCACGCTTGAGCCACTCGCGTTGGCTCGGGGTGAACGAGTCACCAACGGGCACCCGCACCACCTACGTGCTCGCCGGTGTCGTCGCCCTCGACCTCGCCGCTACCCACCAAAGCCTGTTGCCCCGCGTCGGTCCCTGGGTTCGCATCCACCAGCTTCGCCTCACCGGTTCGAGCATCGACCAGATAGAGCGGGTCGCTGGTGCGGGGGTCGTCGCCGCGTGTCGCGTGGATGGTCTGCACGATCTTGTTGATCGCGATCACGATGAGGAAGACCAGGATAGGAAAGCCGACTAACAACACCAGAGTTTGAAGGACCGTGGGGTTTTCCGCCGGCGGCCACCCGGAGAGCGTTTCCAGAGGCACTAGCATGCTCAGGAGTTCGTTCACGGCCCTACGTTATCGCCCCAACGCGGTTCTGCGGAGGGTTGCGAGTCGCCCACGAGGAGGATTGTTGTCAGGTACCGGCGCGCCGCAGGCCTGGTCCGGTAATTCAGACCCAGGGGTGAATGCCGGTTCCGACCCCCGGATGAATGCCGGCTCGATGGAGTCACGGCTGGTCATGAATACCGATCAGATCGCCCGCGCGTGTGCGCGGATAGCCCACCAGATTCTCGAAGCGAACCAGGGTGCCAACGACCTCGTGCTGATGGGGATCCCGACCCGAGGCGTCCCGCTGGCCCATCGGTTGGCGAAGGTGATGGATGAACTGGAAAGCGTCCGGGTTCCGGTAGGCGCCCTCGATGTGACGATGTACCGCGATGATCTGCGACGTCAGCCGACCCGCGCCGTCGGACACACCGACTTGCCGGTCGAGGTGGAAGGCAGCACCGTGGTGCTGGTCGACGACGTGCTCTACTCCGGTCGTACGGTGCGCGCCGCGCTCGATGCTCTTGGAGATCTTGGGCGGCCGCGCGCCGTTCGGCTAGCAGTTCTGGTCGACCGCGGCCACCGCGAACTACCTATTCATGCTGATCATGTCGGCTCGTACGTCCCCACGCGGACCGGCGAGCACGTCAGCGTACGGCTGGCCGAGATCGACGGGATCAATCAGGTGACCATTCAGCCGGGTATCGGCCCTGATCGCAGGGAGGCCTGATGCGCCATCTGCTTTCCGCAGCTGATCTTGATCGGGATCAGATCACCGAGATCTTGGACCTTGCGGAAGAGATGTCGTTGGTACAGGGACGTTCCGTCAAGAAGTTGCCGGCGCTCCGCGGCCGTACGGTCGTCAACTTGTTCTTCGAGGACTCCACCCGCACTCGGTCCTCCTTCGAGATCGCCGGCAAGTGGCTCTCCGCGGATGTGATCAACATCAGCGCGAAGGGCTCCTCGGCGTCAAAAGGTGAATCGCTTCGCGACACGGTCCTGACGGTTGCGGCCATGGGTGTGGACGCTCTGGTCATCCGGCACCATGCATCCGGCGCGCCGTGGCAGGCATCGCGCTGGATCGATGCCCATGTGCTCAATGCTGGTGACGGTACCCACGAGCATCCGACTCAGGCCCTGCTGGATGCATTTACGATTCGACGACATCTCCGCCGCTCGAACACTGATCAGTTGAGTTTCGAGGGCAAGACAGTTGCGATCGTCGGTGACATCACGCACTCTCGGGTGGCACGCAGCAATGTGCTGCTGCTCAACACGCTGGGAGCACAGGTGATCTTGGTCGCACCCCCGACACTGCTGCCGTCGGGAGTGGAGAGCTGGCCGGTGCTGGTGTGCAGCGACTTTGATCAAGTACTCCCCCGCGCAGACATAGTCATGATGCTTCGCGTGCAACGGGAACGGATGTCGGGCGGATATTTTCCCACCCCGCGTGAGTACACCATCGGCTATGGCCTGACACGTCCGCGCCTTGGGGCAATGAAACCGGGCGCAGCGATCTGCCATCCGGGTCCGATGAACCGCGGTCTGGAGATTTCAGCGGACGCGGCCGACGCGGCCAACTCGTTGATCTTGGACCAAGTGGCGGCCGGGGTCTCAGTACGGATGAGCGTGCTGTACGAGCTGCTGGGAGGCGGCGAGTGAGAGACCTGCTGATCCGCGGTGCCGATCTCGTTGGCCACGGGCGTTCTGATTTGCTCATCCGGGACGGCCGTTTCATCGATCCGGCGGACGTCGACGGGGACGTGGAGCGGCTCGACGCCGATGGGTTGGTGGCCTTGCCAGGCCTGGTCGACCTGCACACGCATCTGCGGGAGCCGGGACGAGAAGACGCCGAGACCGTGGACTCCGGCACGATGGCGGCGGCGCGCGGCGGTTTCACCGCAGTGTTGGCAATGGCCAACACCGATCCCGTCACCGACACAGCTGAGGCCGCCGTACATGTTGCGTCGCTGGGGGCTCGGACGGGCCATGCGGAAGTCGTCCCGGTAGGGGCGGTGAGCAAGGGACTCGCCGGAGCCGAACTCGCAGAGCTTGGGCTGATGGCGCGATCCAGTGCTGGAGTACGGGTGTTTTCCGACGATGGTCACTGCGTTGCAGACGCACGTCTCATGCGACGCGCGCTGGAATATGTCCGCGCTTTCGACGGGGTCATCGCTCAGCATGCCCAGGATCCGCAACTTGCCGGCGCGGGCGCCTGCTGCCACGAAGGCGAGATATCCGGGAAACTCGGACTTCCGGGATGGCCCGCGGCTGCCGAGGCGGGCGTGGTCGCGCGAGACGTGCAGATCGCCGAACTCACCCGCTCCCGGCTGCACATCTGCCATGTCTCGTGCGCGGAGACCGTGGATGTCATCAGGTGGGCCAAACAACGTGGCATCAATGTAACCGCGGAGGTTGCACCCCATCACCTCTTGCTGACAACCAGCGAGGTGGTCAGCTATGACCCGACCTACAAGGTGAATCCACCGCTGCGGCCAGATGAGCATGTCGAGGCCGTACGCGAGGCGCTGGCCGACGGAACTATCGACGCTGTGGCCACCGATCATGCGCCACATGCGCGACATGACAAGGAGCATGCGTTTGCTGAGGCCGCGTTCGGCATGCTCGGCCTGGAGACCGCCCTAGCTGTGGTGCTTGAGACGATGATCAACTCAGCTCGGATGAATTGGTCTGAGCTGGCCAAGCGGATGTCGATCATGCCGGCACACATTGCCCGGCTGGCCGATCAGGGACGTGCCCTGGTTCCCGGTGAACCGGCCAATCTCGTACTCGTCGATCCTGCCGCCCGCGCGATCGTCGACCGCGACGCTTCGACCTCGCTGTCCCGCAACAATCCGTGGCACGGGCGTGAACTGCCCGATCCGGTTGTCGCCACCATCTGGGCGGGCCGAATCACCTACCAGAAGCAGCTCTGACTCTCGGCCTCGCCCTGGCGATGGCGACACCCACCAGCGAGAGTGCACCACCCACGATGGCAAGGACTGGCGGCACCTCAGCGAGCAACAACCAGCCGAGCACGATGGTGATCGGTGGCACCGCGAACGTGGTGACACCCAGCTTCCCTGCCGTGGTGTGGCTCAACGCGTACGCCCAGGTCGAGAAGGCCAGTGCCGTCGGCACCAGACCGAGGTAGACGACGCCCAGGATGGACAGACCCGGTGCAGTCGTGAGATCGCCCAGCAGCTGCCCGGCGAAAGGCAGGCAGGCGATGGTACCGATCAAGCAGGCGAGCCAGGTCACCTGCAGCGCTCCGACCCGACGTAGCACGACCTTCTGAGCCACCATGGCGATTGAGTACACCGTGGCGCTCAGCAAAACCAGGAGTACCCCTGCCAGGTCGGCATCCCCAGTGCTGGTGGCGATGCCGATGATCAATGTGCCTACGAAGGCGACCAGTCCGCCGATGACCAGCATCCGTGGAAAGCCCTCGCCAAGCAGAATGCCCGCGAGTACGCCGATCAGGATAGGTGCCAGCTGAATGAGCATCGCAGAGGTGCCGGCATCGACATGCTGCTCGCCGGCATTCAGAGCGACGCTGTAGACCGCGAACCAGGCGACGCCGATGACAACGGTGAGCGCCCACTCCCGACCACTCATCGCAACGAGCCTGCGGCCAATCATCATGACGCTGAGGGCGAGGCTCGCGACGAGGAGTCGGCCCAGGCTGAGCGCGCCGGGTTGAATGTCGTGTGCCGCGTACCGAATCACCACGAACGCCGACGCCCAGGCGACAATTGTGATCGACACCGCGAGAGCCGGCCGCCATGGGGATGCTGGTCCGTTGGTCCTGATCTGACGGATTTCGTTGAGGGTGCCGGTCACCGCTCAAGCATGGTCTCCCACATTGTTAAGCACAAGCAAGTTCACATTCCCCGTACTGTGTAGTATTCGTGAAATGTTGCATCTTGAGCGCCTCCAAGCGCTGCATGCGGTATCCACGTTCGGGTCAGTCACTGGCGCCGCTGAAGCTCTGCGCCTGACGCCATCAGCGGTGTCGCAGCAACTCGGCAAACTTCAACGCGATGTCGGCCAGCGGCTGATCGAACCGTACGGCCGGGGCGTCCGACTGACGCCTGCGGGCACGCTGTTGGCACAGCGAGCACACGCCATCCTGTCTGAGGTTGAGAACGCTGAGAGTGAACTCGACCGGCAGCGCAACCACGTGATCGGCGACCTGGAGATCGCCGGCTTCGCAACTGCCGCCCGGGCCATCCTTCCTCAGACGGTCGCCCGGCTCCGAAAGCAGCACGGACAACTCAAACTTCGAGTCTCCGAACGGCAGCCGGATGAGGCGATTCGCCTGGTCGTTGCGGGACATCTGGATCTTGCTTTGGTCAACGACTGGATGAATGCGCCATTGGTGTTGCCCGACGGCGTGCAGCGAGCGCTGATCATGAACGACCCGGTTGATCTTGCCGTACCTGCTGACCATCCGCTCGCCGGGCGGGCGAGCGTCGAGCTCACCGAACTGAGCGCCGAACCCTGGATCACCTGGCCGTACGGAGCAATCTGCCACGAGTGGCTGACCCAGACACTGCGGCAGCATGGTCTGACCCCGGAGGTAACTCATACCGCAGAAGAGCATCAGACCCAGCTCGCTATGGTGGCTGCCGGACTGGGTATCGCCGTGATGCCGAGACTGGGCCGAGGGCCCGCCGAGGGCGTAGCAATCATCACGCTCAAGCCGAGTTTCTCTCGCCAGATCTATGCCATCTGGCGGACCCTGGCGTCCGACCGACCGGCCATCGCGGTGACGGTGTCAGCCATCTGTGAGGTCGGGCAGCAGCTCGCTGACACTTGAGCAGACGGTCCCCCATCCACTCGCTCACCACTCGCGTAGACAGACCTTAGGCTGAGGCGCATGCCTGACTGGTTGCCACACAATCTCGCCACGCTGGTGCTGTTCAAGCCGATTCGCATCCTGCTCTTGATCATTGCAGCGTTTGTCCTTCGCCGGGTGCTGCATCGTGTGATCAGACGTTCCGTTCGGCGGGCGGTAGACCGGCCGTGGACCTCGCGGAATCAGATGACTCAGAAGTTGATCGACGCCACCACAGTTTCTGCTGAGCGCCGCAAGCAACGCATTGAAGGGCTTGGCTCGTTGGCCTGCAGCGCAGTAACGTTCGTGATCTTTCTCGTCGTGATTTTGATGATCTTGGCCGAGATGGGTTTCAACATCACCACGATCGTCGCCGGCACCTCGGTGATCGCGTTGACGCTGACCTTCGGTCTGCAGAGCATTGTGAAGGATCTCGTGTCGGGCGTCTTCATGCTCGTCGAGGACCAGCTCGGGGTTGGCGACTTCGTCGATATGGAGAAAGCGACAGGCGTGGTCGAGGCTATCGGCTTGCGAGTGACTGAGCTCCGCGACAGGGACGGCACCGTCTGGTACGTGCGCAACGGAGAGATAGTCCGAGTTGGAAATTACAGCCAGGGCGGCCCGGGTGAGCCGCCGCCCGAGGCCGAACCAGCGGAAACGACGTAATTGCCAGGTGACATTAGCCAGCCAAAGTGGCCTCGAGTGTGATGGTCGTGCCGGTGAGCGCCTTCGACACCGGGCAGTTCTGCTTGGCGTCCTGGGCGGCCGCCTCGAACTGCTCGGCCGTGATGCCGGGCACCACGCCAGTAACGGTGAGCTTGATGCCGGTGATCCCTGGGCCGGGTTGGAAGGTGACATCGGCCCGAGTGTCGAGCGAGGTGGGCGGATAGCCGTCCTTGGCGAGGCCGCCGGAAAGCGCCATCGAGAAGCACGTGGAATGCGCGGCAGCGATCAACTCTTCGGGGCTTGTCTTGCCGTTCGGTTGCTCCGCACGCGCCGCCCAGCTGACCTCGAAGCTGCCGATACCGGACGAGACAAGTGCGACCTCGCCCTGACCCTCGAACAGAGATCCCTCCCAGTGCGCCTCCGCGGTCCGAACTGTTGCCATTGAATGACTCCTCCCGATGGTCGTGGATCTGGGTACGCGGTCTCATCCTGCCAGCCGACGATTGAGTAAGGGAGAATGGTCCAGATGTCCGAGCAAGCACCGCTACAGACCTTCTACGACGCCGTCGGCGGTGAGGCCACCTTCATTGCCCTCGTCAAACGGTTCTATCAAGGGGTCGCCACCGATCCGCCGCTACGCGCGCTCTATCCCGAAGCCGATCTTGCGTCGGCCGAGCAGCGGCTGCGGATGTTCCTCGAGCAGTATTGGGGCGGCCCGACCACGTACAGCCAACAACGCGGGCATCCACGGTTGCGCATGCGGCATGCGCCCTTTGCGGTCACTCCCGCGATGCGGGATCGATGGCTCAAGCACATGCGCGATGCGATCGAGGACATCGACCTGACGCCGCAGCAGCAGCGCGAACTGTGGAGCTACCTGGAGCGCGCCGCGTACTCGATGGTGAACACGTTTGACGAGGATCAAGGCACGATCCCGGGCCTGCAGCTTTAGCCGGTCAGCCTGATACGAACTGGACAGGGCTGCCGGTCACTGTCCCAGAGGGCGGTAGCGGAGGAGTAGGACGCCGTTTCCGAATCGGCGCTCATCGAGAAGCTCGAGGTCGGCGCGCGTGTCGGTCGGCAGCGCCGGCTTGCCCCCACCGACGACCATGGGCCAGACGTACAGCTGGCACTCGTCAACCAGGCCGGCCTTGAGAGCCTGCGCCGCGAGGTTCGCACCTCCTATGGTGAGATCGCTGCTGGCCGCGGCCTTCAGCTCTTGTACCGCGGTGGGGTTGAAGTGGCGTTCGAGCCGGGTGTTGGCGGTTGACACCGCGGCCAGGGTCGTGGTGTAGACGACCTTGCTCGCCGCTTGCCAGGCGCTCGCGAAGTCGGCCATGAGGTCGGACTGTGCGGCTAGGGCGGCGTTGGTTTCCCAAACGGCCATCGTTTCGTACAGGCGACGCCCGTAGAGGAACGTGCCCACGGACCGCAGGAGGTCGGTGGTGGACGCGAACACGTCGTCGTCCGGCGTGAATAGGTCGAAGGCGCCGCGTTCGTCCTCGATGTAGCCGTCAAGGGATACGTTCGTCACATAGATCAGCTTGGCCATGCCGCGGCCCTCCGGTCCAATACCGAGCGCTGCTCGGCGCTCAATGGGGACTCGCTGACGACGACAGTCCGCGCCGTCGCGAAGACGGTCGCAATGATTGGATCGCGAATCTCAGCGGCCAGCGTGAAGGAGCGATTGCCGACGGCAGCAACGACAGTGCCCACCTCGTACGGGTCGATCCTGAAATCGAGCGGCTTGGCGTACTCAATATCTTGCCGGACGACCACCCAGACTGCCCCGGGGTCCCAGCCGATGGTGTTGGTCATGAAGTTGATCCGGGCCTCCTGGACGTAGTCGTAGTACTTGACGTTGTTGACGTGTCCGTAGGAGTCGAGGTCGGACCAGCGGACGTCCAGCCGGTAACGGTGGACGTCTGCCGGCACGACTGCCTTGGGCAGCGGGCGCAAGGGCTCTGCGGGCTCAAGGGCTTGGCCAAGCGCATCCCGCTCTTCGGGCGTGAGTCGCCGCAATGCATTGCTGGCTAGGTCAAACGGCACAACTGCTGTTCGAGCCCGCGCAGCCAGGTCATCGCCGTCAAAGATCTCGTAGCCGATGGAAAACCGGCTTCCCCCAATGGCATCCACCCACAAGCCGATCACCAAAGGCCGCTCGCTGAACGCAACGGGTTTGAGATATTCCAGCTGATGACTCACCACGAGTACGCCGGAATCGAGCAGCTGATGAAGCACCGGCGACCCGGACAGGAGGAAAGCGACTCGAGCCTCCTGCAGGTAATCCAGATAGGCCGCGTTGTTGATGTGGCCCTGGACGTCCATGTCGCCCCAGCGCATCGGACAGCCGTGGGTGTACGGGCTCACGGTCCTCGATCTTGTCAGAAGCCTTGCCGCAGGCTCACCATCACATACAGTCTCCTGCATGAGAGTTGCAATCGTCACCGGCGCGGCGCGCGGCATTGGTGCCGCCATCGCTCTTCGACTCGCGGCCGATGGGATGGCCGTTGGTGTCGTTGACCTGGATGAGCAGGGCAGTCAACGCACTGCAAAGGAAATTGTCGAGAACGGCGGCCGTGCGCTCCCACTTGGTGCGGATGTCGCAGATGAAAGCGCCGCTGGTGATGCCGTGCGGCGGGCGGCTGCTGAGCTAGGACCCGTGACAGTGTTGATCAACAGCGCTGGGATCATCCGCGACAACTTGATCTTCAGGATGAGCACCGCTGACTGGGATGCGGTCATCGACGTTCACCTGCGCGGTGCCTTCCTGATGACGCGCGCAGCCCAGACCCACATGACGCAAGAGAAGTGGGGCCGCATCATCAACATCTCCTCGACCTCTGCATTGGGCAACCGCGGGCAGGCCAACTACGCCGCCGCGAAAGCCGGCTTGATCGGTTTCACCAAGACCCTTGCGCTGGAGTTGGGCAGGTTTGGCGTCACGGCAAATGCCATCGCTCCTGGGTTCGTCGAAACCGACATGACGCAGGCATCAGCCGCACGCCAAGGGTTGGACTACGAAGAGTGGAAGCTGGTTGCAGCCCGCGAGATTCCCATGGGCCGGATCGGAAGGCCGGAAGACATCGCCGCAGTCGCCAGCTTTCTGTGCCGCGAGGAGGCCGACTACGTCTCTGGCCAGGTGATTTATGTAAATGGCGGCGCTAAGTCATAGGAATGTGCCCTGAGCTTGTCGAAGGGCTCAGTCTGCATTTTCGCTTAGTCGGCGTCGTACATGCTGTTCAGTACGTCAGCGTACTTCTTCTCCACTGCCTTACGCCGAACCTTTAGGCTCGGGGTCACCTCGCCTTCGTCCACGCTGAGCTCGGTCGCCAAGATCTCAAATTTCTTGATCGTCTCCCAGCGCTCCAGCTCCTGATTCCCCTGCGCGACGAATCCGTCGATCAAGTCGTGAACTTCTTGGGAGCGGGCGAGTTCTGCTACTGAGGAATAGCTCAGCCCCTCCTCCTTCGCCCAACCTTCGATCGCCTCGGGATCGAGAGTGATCAACGCCGTGGCGTATTTGCGGCCGTCGGCGTGTACCAGGACTTGGCTGAGGTAGGGACAGACCGCCTTGAGCACGCCCTCGACCTTCTGCGGCGCGATGTACTTGCCGCCGGAGGTCTTGATCAGATCCTTCTTGCGGTCGGTAATCCGCAGATATCCCCTTTCGCCGAGCTCGCCAATGTCACCCGTGGCGAACCAACCGTCCTTGAGTGCCTCGGCCGTGGCTTCCGCAGCGTTGTGGTAGCCCCGCATGACGCCTGGGCCTTTGACCAAGATTTCGCCGTCGTCTGCAATCCTGACCTGGGTACCCGGAATTGGCGGGCCCACTGTGCCGAATCGAGTGGCTCGCGGGTTGTTGACACAGCTCACGGCGCTAGTTTCAGTGAGCCCGTACCCTTCCAACACCAAAAGCCCCGTCGCATGGAACCACTCCTGCACCTCCGGATTCAACGGCGCGGAGCCGGACACGAAGAACCTGATCTTGCCACCCATCCTCGCTTTGATCTTGCTAAAGACCAAGCGGTTCGCTAAGCCGTACTGGAGGGCAAGAAGCCCGGACGGTTCTTCTCCAGCCAGCTTCATCGGCGACACCTTGCGGCCGACACCGAACGCCCAGTCGAAGATCTTGGACCTGACACCGTGCGAGGCAGTCGTGATCACCTTGGCCCGGACCTTCTCAAAGATCCGCGGTGCGCCGCACATGAACGTCGGCTTGACCTCCGCCAGGTTCTCGACGATCTTGTCGATTCGGCCATCCACCGCCGTCGTGAAACCGATGTAGAGCTGGATAGCTATCAGTGCCTTGCCGAAGACATGGCTGAGTGGCAACCAGAGATATTGGAGATCGTCGGCGCTGATGATGTCGTACGCCTCTACTGCCGCGCCCAGGTAGGTCCAGCAGTCTTGTACGAGGCGTACGCCCTTGGGTCGGCCCGTGGTACCGGAGGTATAGATCAGTGTCGCAAGGTCCTCGGGACCGATCGCGGCGATCACGTCATCGACAGCCGTTGGATGGGCATCCAGATGCTCCCGACCCAGCTTCTCCAGATCAGTCCATCCGATGACCTTGGGGTGATCAACTTTGCCGTCCAGTTGAACGATCTTGATCAACTCGGGCAGCTCATCGAGATGATCAGCGACCTTTTTGACCTGAAGATCGTCTTCAGCGATCACCACCTTTGATTGAGAGTCGGCCAGAACGTAGCAGACGTCCTCGTGCTGAGTCGACGGATAGATCGTCGTCGTTGCGCCGGCCGCGGACATGATTGCTAGGTCGGCCAGCACCCATTCCATACGGGTATTGGAGGCGATCGCGACACGATCCTCGGGCCCGATACCGAGGGAAAGCAGCCCGGCTGCCAGCTGAAATACCTTGTCCTTGGTCTGCGACCAGCTCAGTGAAACCCAGCGATCGCCTTCGACGTAACGAAAAGCCTCCTTGGAAGGGGAAGATGCCACCCGGTGGCTCAGCACTGCGCCCACGGACGCTGGCCGCGCCGCCAGCAATGTTGTCTCGGTCACACCCGAAGGGTAGCTGAATTGATTGCTTCGGTTTGATTGCTTCGCTCGCCAAGCTCGCTCAGCGCGGATCGCGCTGGGCAGCCGCCTACTTCGCCGTCACTCGCCGACGAAAAGCATGTCGGCTCGCTCCTCCTCAGCACGGCGGCGCGCGATCCGGTGTGACGGCTCCGTCGCCTTACTTTGCGCTCGGGGCTAGGTCACACGCTCAAGGATGATTGCCATGCCTTGACCGCCGCCGACGCACATCGTCTCGAGGCCGAATTGGACGTCTCGCACACGCAGAGCATTCAGCAAGGTGGTCATGATTCGCGCGCCAGTGCATCCGAACGGGTGGCCGAGTGCGATCGCCCCGCCATGAACATTGAGCCGTTCCATATCTAGGCCAAGATCACGAGCAGAGGCGATCACCTGGACCGCGAACGCCTCGTTGATCTCAACGAGATCCATGTCGTTGATCGTCATACCGGCGCTGGCCAACGCTCGGCGACTGGCTTCCACCGGCCCGAGGCCCATGATCTCGGGGCTCAGGGCGCTGACTCCCGTCGCGACGATACGCGCTAGCGGAGTGAGGCCAAGCTCGGCTGCGCGCCGATCGCTCATGATCACCACGGCAGCCGCCCCATCGTTGAGCGGGCAGCAATTGCCGGCAGTGACCGTGCCGTTCGGACGAAACGCTGGCTTGAGCGCCGACACTGCCTCCATCGTTGTGCCTGGGCGAGGCCCGTCATCGGTGCTCACCACGGTGCCGTCAGGCAGCGTCACCGGCGCAATCTCGGCATCAAAGATGTGGTTCGCGATGGCTTTCTCGGCAAGGTTTTGGGAGCGTACGCCGAACTCGTCCTGCTCGGCACGAGGGATACCGCGCAGGGTGGCGACGTTCTCGGCGGTCTGACCCATCGCAATGTAGATGTCCGGCAACGCTGCGTCTTCGCGCGGATCATGCCAGGTCTGGTTGCTCAGGGCAGTGTCCACGCTGCGTTGCTCAGCGGTGGCAAAGATCGGATTGTGGGTGTCAACCGGATCGACGCCGGCGGAGCCAAAGCCGCGGTAGCGCGAAACGCATTCCACGCCGGCCGAGACGAAGGCATTGCCCTCACCGGACCTAATGGCGTGGAAGGCCATCCTGGCGGTCTGCACACTGGAGGCGCAGAAACGATTGATCGTGGCAGCCGAGACATTGTCCAGCCCGAGCTGCACCGCAATGCGACGCGCCACATTGCCGCCTTGCTCGTCACGTGGCTCGGCACAGCCGACGTAGATATCGTCGAGCGCGCGTGGGTCCAGCGCATCGACCTTGGCAAGGGCCGCCGTGATCACCCCGGCGGCAAGATCATCAGGGCGAACCCGGGTCAGTGATCCTTTGCCGGCGCGCCCGATCGGCGTACGCGCAGCAGCCACGATGACAGCTTCTGGCCCTTCACGATCGATGCGCGACATCGTGATCACAACCCCAGATCGCGGCCGATGAGCTCCTTCATGATCTCGTTCGAGCCCGCCCAGATCTTGGACGCCCTGGCATCGGCCCAGCCGCGGGCGACGTGGTACTCGTTCATGTAGCCGTAGCCGCCCCACAGCTGGAGACAGGAGTCGAGAATGTCATTCTGGGCCTGCGCCGACCACCACTTCGCCTTCGCCGCGTCAACCGCGGTAAGTGTGCCGTCTACCGCCTCCATCACACACTGGTCGACGAAGGCCTGAGTGACTTCGGCCAAGGTCTGCAGCTCGGCAAGGGTGAACTTGTTAGCCTGGAAAGAGCCGATCGGAGTGCCGAAGGCCTTGCGTTCCCTCGCGTAGACCAGGGTTTCGTCGAGGATCTGCCGAGCATGAGAGATGTTGTTCACCGCCGAGCCGATACGCTCGGCCACCAGGCGTTCCATCATGTAGACGAAGCCCCGGTCGATATCGCCGATCACATTCGCCGCGGGAACTCTCACGTCGCCGAAGAAGAGCTCGGAGATGTCCGACTCCGGCTGTCCGACCTTGTCCAGCTTCCGGCCGCGTTCGAAGCCCGGCATCCCGGCCTCAACGGCGAACAAGGTGATGCCTTTGGCGCCCTTGTCCGGACTCGTTCGCGCGGCGACCAGCACGAAGTCGGCGCTGGCGCCATTGGTGATGAAGGTCTTCGAACCGTTCAAGATCCAGTCGTCGCCGTCGGGTACCGCCTTGGTCTTCAACGCAGCAAGATCAGAACCGCCGGATGCCTCGGTCATGGCGAGCGCGGTGATCAACTCGCCGCTGCAGAACCCTGGCAGCCAGCGCCGCTTCTGTTCCTCGGTGCACAGGTCGACCAGATATGGCGCGATGCAGTTGGTGTGGATGCCTACACACGAGGGGTAGGCGAACGCCAGCCTGGACAGCTCTTCGGCCAAGATCAACGAGAAGCGGAGGTCATCGACTCCGGCCCCGCCGTACTCCTCGGGGACGTTCAGGCCGAGGAAGCCATGCTTGCCGAGCTCCAGCCACACCTCCCGGCCGAACCCGTGGTTGGCCATGTGTTTCTCGTGGTGCGGTCGCAAAGTCCGATCGACGAAGGTCCGGCAGCTTTCCCGGAATGCCTCATGATCCGGCCCGAAGATGGCTCGCTTCACCATGCCTCCGTCCGAGGGGCTGAAGTTACTCACCAGTAGCTTTACCCCGACTATAGGTGATGAGACCGCCGATAGACACCATGATGCGGTTCGAGCTTGGCTGATCGCATGAGCATGGTTGATGGGGACGCCCATCGTTGCCGCGCTTACCAATTCATCTTCAGCGCTCGGGTGCGCAACACCTACGAGCCGCTCGACTTGTCACCGAGCCTGAGGATTCCCATCGCTGTGACGGTAGCGGTGGCGGTGCTCAATGTGGCCCTGGCCGCCATCGGGGGACTTCGGTTGGGATAGAGCTACCACCCTCACTAGTCCTGCACTACTACGATCAACGCGATCATGTCTAAGAATGTCGCTCTGTCACCTGAGGTCGCCGAGCTAGCGTCACAGCTCCAGCGACGCGGTGTCGACGATGTTGTCGATGCGACCGATCTCACTCGCGCGCTGTACTCCTCTGACGCCTCGCTCTACCGGGTAGTACCGCAGGCGGTGGCACAGCCGCGCAGCGTCGACGAGGTGGCAGCCGTCTTGGACGCGGCGCGAGCCGTTGGCATGCCGGTGACGACCCGGGGTGCAGGGACATCGTGCGCGGGAAATGCTGTCGGCACGGGGTTGATCTTGGACACCTCGCGCCATCTGAACTCCATCCGGGAGATTGACCCCGACGCGGGTACGGCGCGAGTCGAGCCGGGTGTGGTGCAGTCGTCGCTCATGGCGGCCGCTGCCAAACACGGACTGCGGTTTGGGCCGGATCCCTCAACCCAGAACCGCTGCACCATCGGCGGCATGATCGGAAACAACGCCTGCGGACCACGAGCGCTGAGCTATGGCAAGACCTCCGACAATGTCATCACGCTTGAAGTGATCACCGGGGCAGGTGAACGGATCACACTTGATCAATCCTCCGACCATGATCACTATGCAAGCCTGGTTGCCTTGAAGTCAATCGTGCAAGAAAATCTCGGCACCATCCGCACCGAGTTCGGTCGCTTTGGTAGGCAGGTGTCGGGTTATAGCTTGGAGCACTTATTACCGGAGAACCATTTCGACGTGCCGCGCTTCCTGGCTGGTACCGAGGGCACCCTTGCAGTGATCATCGGTGCGACGCTACGACTGGTGGCTGATCCGGCGTACAAGATCATGATCGTACTTGGATATCCGACAATGGCCGATGCAGCAGACGCCGCGCCATTCCTCCTCGATCACCATCCGACCGCCTGTGAGGGCTTGGACCGCCGGATCGTCGATGTGGTACGCCGTACGAAAGGTGATGCAGCCGTACCGCCGCTGCCACGTGGTGACGGCTGGATATTTGTCGAGCTCGCGGGCGACGACCCGGGTCAGCTGCGGGCGCGCGCGGATGCATTGCTGGCCGGGGCCGGAGCATCGGACGGATTGGTGGTCACCGATCTTGCAGGGGCGACAGCGCTGTGGAAGATCCGGGAGGATGGTGCGGGACTGGCGGGCATCAGCCTGGCTCGGGCCGCATATCCCGGTTGGGAGGACGCCGCGGTGCCGATCGAGCACCTTGGTTCCTATCTGCGAGATTTCGACCGACTGCTCGATGATCATGGATTGGACGGGTTGCCGTACGGACACTTCGGCGACGGGTGCGTGCACGTACGCATCGATTTCCCGCTGACTGAGCACGGCGGCGCATCCGGATACAAGACATTTGTCACAGAGGCGGCGCAGCTGGTCGCCAGCTACGGAGGCTCGCTGTCGGGTGAGCATGGGGACGGCCGCGCCCGCTCGGAGCTGCTGCCGGCGATGTACTCTGCGGCCGCACTCGAGATCTTCGGGCAAGTGAAGGCTGCCTTTGACCCGAACAACATGTTGAACCCCGGGGTGTTGGTGGACCCACGCCCAGTGGACGCGGATCTGCGTGCCACCCGTCTGGTGGGACGGGTCGACGACTTTACCCAGGCAGTGCATCGCTGCTCTGGTGTGGGCAAGTGCCTGGCGGACACCACCGGCGGACTGGGCGTAATGTGCCCGTCCTATCAGGCCACCCGGGAAGAGAAAGACTCCACCCGAGGGCGAGCCCGGGTTCTCCAGGAGATGATCAACAGTGACCTGCTCCAGCGCGGGTGGAAGTCGCCCGAAGTGCACCAGGCTCTTGATCTTTGCCTGTCATGCAAGGGATGCGCGCGCGACTGCCCGACCGGGATCGACATGGCCGCGTACAAGTCTCAGGTGCTTGACCACACCTATCGCGGAAAGATCAGACCACGCAGCCACTACGCCCTCGGCTGGTTGCCGCGCTGGGGCCGGTTGATCACTCGGACGCGGACCTTGTCGCGCCTGGTGAACATCGCAACGGCGACACCGGGCCTGCGGCGTCTGATCCGCTGGTCGGCTGGCGTCGATCAGCGTCGCTCACTCCCCCAGTTCGCTCCGGTTGCGGCGCGCAAACGCGTGGCAACTCCGAAATCGAGCGGATCGCCGGTGGTCCTTTGGGTGGACTCCTTCTCCGACTGCTTCGCCGGAGACGGCGTAGCCGCAGCCGTCTCGCTGTTGGCGGCGGCCGGGTACGCGCCGGAGCTCTTACAACGTCCGGCCTGTTGCGGATTGACCTGGATCAGCACAGGCCAGCTCGACGGCGCGCGACGGCAACTGCGCGCCGCGCTCGACATCCTGCATCCGCTCGTCGCGGCGGGGACGCCGGTGATCGGCCTGGAACCTTCCTGCCTGGCGGTCTGGCGCAGTGACGCGGCGGAACTACTGCCGGAGGACTCTCGGGTCGCCGAGGTCCGGGCCGGCGTATTGACGCTCGCCGAGCAGCTGCAGCGTACGCCGCAGTGGTCGCCGCCCGATCTCACTGGGCTCGAGCTCGTTGTCCAGCCGCACTGCCATCACGCCTCGGTGATCGGCTGGCAAGCCGATGCCACCCTGCTCGCCGCTACCGGGGCCACCGTGACGACCGTCGGCGGTTGCTGCGGTCTGGCCGGGAACTTTGGGGTGGAGAAAGGCCACTATGAGGTGTCGGTCAAGGTAGCGGAGCACGATCTGCTACCTGCCGTCGCCACCCACCCCAACGCCCTCGTACTGGCAGACGGCTTCTCATGCCGCATCCAGCTCGCTCAGCTGGCCGACCGCAAAGCGATCACGCTCGCCGAACTCCTCGCTAACCCCCGACTTGTCAGCACTGATGGTCGCGATGGCGACCTCACGCGCTGACAGGTCGGCTTCTCAGCGAGTCAGGCGGCGATGAGTCACCCGGTGCGGGCGAGCCGCCTCGAGTCCCAATCGGGCGATCTTGTTGGCCTCGTAGTCGGCGAAGTTACCTTCGTACCAGAACCACTTCGCCTCGTCCTCGTCGTCGCCTTCCCAGGCCAAGATGTGCGTCGCGATTCGATCGAGGAACCAGCGGTCGTGTGAGATCACCACGGCACAGCCGGGAAACTCCAGCAGCGCATCCTCCAGCGACTGGAGTGTCTCAACATCTAGATCATTAGTTGGCTCGTCGAGCAGCAACAGGTTGCCACCCATCTTCAGTGTCAACGCAAGGTTGAGGCGGTTGCGCTCACCACCGGACAAGACACCGGCAGGCTTCTGCTGATCCGGCCCCTTGAAACCGAAAGAGGCCACGTACGCGCGTGAGGGCATTTCGAAGTTCGCGACCTTGATGTAGTCGAGTCCGTCGGAAACCAGTTCCCACACGTTCTTCCGAGGATCAAGTCCGGAGCGGGCTTGATCAACATAGGAGATCCGCACTGTTTCGCCGATGATGAGTTCACCAGAGTCCGGCTGCTCCTCCCCAACGATCATCCGGAAAAGTGTCGATTTCCCGACACCGTTCGGGCCAACGACGCCGACGATGCCGGCGCGCGGCAGTGAGAAGCTCAGTCCGTCGAATAGCGGCCTGTCGGGGTAACCCTTGACAAGCTTTCTGACATCCAAGACAGTGCTGCCGAGCCGCGGGCCGGCCGGGATGTTGATCTCCTCGAAATCGAGCTTGCGGCTGCGCTCTGCCTCCGCGCGCAACTCTTCGTAACGGCTCAGCCGCGCCCGGTTCTTGGCCTGTCGCGCCTTCGGATTGGATCTCGCCCACTCCAGCTCACGCTCCAGGATCTTGGCGCGCTTGGCATCTCGACGACCTTCGATCTGGAGCCGACCCTTCTTGGTGTCGAGATAGGTCGAGTAGTTGCCCTCGTACGGGTGGGTTCGGCCGCGGTCGAGTTCGAGGATCCACTGCGCCACGTTGTCCAGGAAGTATCGGTCGTGGGTCACCGCCAAGACCGCCCCGGGGTAGGCCTTCAGGTGGGTCTCGAGCCACTGCACCGACTCGGCATCCAGATGGTTGGTCGGTTCGTCGAGCAACAGCAGGTCCGGCTGCTGCAGCAAGAGCTTGCACAGTGCGACGCGACGGCGTTCTCCGCCGGAGAGCAGGTCGACCATCGCATCGGGCGGTGGGCAGCGCAGCGCGTCCATCGCTTGCTCGAGCTGGGAGTCGATGTCCCAGGCGTTCCGGGCGTCGAGTTCGGTCTGAACCTCTCCCATCTCGGCCATCAGCACGTCGAAGTCCGCATCCGGCTCGCCCATGGCCACGCCCAGCTCATCCATCCGGGTCTGGAGAGCCTTGATGTCAGCGACGCCCTCTTCGACGTTTTCCAGGACGGTCTTGCCCTCGGTCAACGGCGGCTCCTGGAGCAGAATGCCAACTGTCGCGTCCTTGGCGAGCATCGCATCGCCGTTGTTCGGCTTCTCGATGCCGGCCATCAACTTGAGCAGCGTTGACTTGCCCGTGCCGTTCGGTCCGACCACGCCGATCTTGGCGCTGGGATAGAACGAGAGGGTCACGTTGTCCAGCACGACCTTGTCGCCGAGCTTCTTGCGGACGTTGTGCATTGAGTAGATGAACTCAGGCATCGAAATGGGGAACCTTCACTTGTACGCCGGACCTTGCAGGCGCCAACCCTAGACGGAACCCTGCGGCGCTCAAGTATGCCAGCTGAGTCGAAGGACGCTTTGACAAGCTCAGCGGCCGAATGAGCGGTGACGCACCACCGGCGGCCACGCGCTTGACCGCGGCCTCGCTCGACAAGCTTGGCCGTGGGGCGGGCCAGCCTGACGTGGTGCGTCACCTGTGGGCTCGGATCCGCCTCGCGGGTCGTATCCGGCCCACCGCCTGAGTCCCCCAGTCCGCCCTGACGGGGTCCAGCTGGGGCCGCCCCGTAGGCGGCCATGGTCCAGCCGAACCGGAGCGGACTGCCTCAGGCGGCTTGTGCGGCGCGCTCCTCCGCGCTTAGACCCGCCGCGCCGATCTCGTCAGTAGGCGGCTCAACCGCTTCTTGAGATTCGGTGGCCGTGAGACGAGGTGGCCGCCGAAACGCCGACGTGCCGCGGTTCAGGTCGTGACCGACCAGATCAGCCTCGAGGACCAGCTTCTCGTGAGTTTGGCCGTCTTTCTCCCATACGTTGGTCCGCAGCCTGCCGACCACCAGAACGGGATCACCCTTGCGCACGCTCTGCGCCACATGCTGGGCCAAGGTGCGGAAACAGGCCACCTCGATCCAGGTTGTGTTGCCGTCGCTCCACCCAGCTTTTGATTTGATGCGTGGCGTACAGGCCAACCTGAATGCCGATACCGTTCCGTTGCCTCGTGTCTCAACCTCCGTCCCGGCGTAACCCGTGACGTGTACCTGTGCCTCCATCGGCTCGTCCTTTCGCTTTTGGCAGTGCGCCTATGTCGTCAGGATCGGCACGCTGGCTCGAATCGTGCGGGCGATGGGAAATCTGTGGATGACGCTCGGAGCTGCCTTCGGCCTGTGGATGCCGCGATTCTCGACACCGACGCGGCAGCGAGCCAGTGCCCTGGAAGGGGAAATCTCTTGGACTTGGCGGCGCCCAGGCACGCACCTCGCGGCGTTCTCCTCGGTCGACATACGACCCGGTATCCCTCCCTCGCCGGCCTTGCGATGCACGCACCTGAACGACGCCAAGCGTCAAGGAACTTCCCTTCCACGGCACAGGTACAGCTGCAGACGGCCAGCTAGCTGCGGGCACGCTTCCAGAAAGGGCTAGCTGCGGGCGCGCTCCAGAGCCAGCCGCGCGCTTTCGTACCGATCCTGCTCGGTCTTGACAGGAGCAACGACCAGTTCACCGGTCACTCGCCCAATCGCGGCGTGCAGCGATTGCCGAGCCTTCGCGGTACGCCGCCGCGCGCCGACTTCGACACCGATCCTGGCCAATCCCGCCAGCAACAAACCGGCCAGCACACCGCCGACCGCTAACACGGTCGGGGCTGGCAGCCCCCACCAGCTCACCTTCGGAAGGGGCGGTAGCTGCAGATAGGCCAGCAGGAACGACAGCCCTAGCCAGCCAAGGCCTACGACGACCGTGGCCACCAACAGCCATTGCACCACGCGAATCGCCTGCCACCACCGGCGATGCTGAGCAAGATCAAGATCAGTCGTTGCGATGGCTCGGTCCACTCGGTCCGGCAACTCCCCTTCCGCCGAGCGTGCCGCCCGCTTGATCTCTTCGGCCCAGCCGCGAGTGAGACCCTCGGCAGCTCTATCGGCAAGAGCTCGCACCGCCGTATCCACCCGAGCCTGCTGCACACCCGAGGTGGCCGGCAAAGACGTACGGCCGACCTGCGAAGGATCGATCTCTTTCCGCTTGCGACCAACGCCTAGCCGATCCAGATGCAGCCGGCGTAAGGGGTCGGGTTTGAACTTGGCAACCCAGGCGAGCACGGGCCAACCGGTCGCCAGACCACCCCGCAGCCGCCATGCTTTGCCGACGGCCTCCGTGACGACCGGTACGCCTGCCGCGATGGCCACCTGCCTGGTCAGCTGGTCAATACTTGATCGTCCCAGCGGTGTCACCTTGGTGGTGCCTGACGCGACGCTCAGCTTGGCCGTAGCGACCGAAACATCAGCGGCGAGCCGTCGCGCCGCAGCTTGCTTCTCAGCAACCCGCTTGGCCAGGGTCTCCCGCAGCACCTCGATGCCCTCCCCCGTCACCGCGGAGACGGCTAGCACGGGCACCTTGGCCAGACCCTCACTATCCAGCAGCCGGCGGAGATCACGCAGACACTGCTCTCGCTGAACCGCGGTAAGCGTATCGACCTGATTCAAGATGATCATCATCACATCTGCATGCTTGGCCAGCGGCTTCAGATAACGATCATGAATAGCGGCGTCGGCGTACTTCTGCGGGTCCACCACCCAGATCAACATGTCCACCAGCTGCACCAGACGGTCTACCTCCAGACGATGGTCCAATTCGGTGGAGTCATGATCAGGAAGATCGAGCAGCACCAGACCATCGAGGGCCGCATCCATCTCGGGATCGCTCGCCAGCGCATGCCGGCGTGGGATCTGGAGCCAATCCAGCAGATCTTCGGCCGACTCCTCGCCCCAGCTCGTCGCCATGGCATGCGCCGTTGTCGGCCGCCGTACGCCAACTGTCGCCAGCGACGTTCCGGACAAGGCGTTGAAGGTGGAGGATTTGCCTGACCCGGTGGCACCCGCGAGCGCCACCACCGTGGCGCTGCCGGAGATGGCAAGGCGCCGATCAGCTTGATCGACAACCCGCTTTGCCTCGGCCAGCGCTGCCGGATCTACCCGGCCTTCGCACAGCTCGACAGCCTCGGCCAGCGCCCGGAGATGATCAACAAGATGTGCGCTGACGTCCTTGCGGTTGAGCAACCCGAGGCCCCGGCCGGCCACTATCGCAGCTCCTCTCGCGGTTGCTCGATGAGTTCGGCATCGACGATGTCACTGTCATCGGCTGCCTCCATCGACGGGATTTGAGTCACAGTCGGTGCATCGATCGCTAGCCGTCGCTCACCGGCCGGTAAGCCGGCCTGCTCCTGCTCGCTCACTGGCAGCCCGCCCTCGCGCGCCAGCTCGACGGCTGCGGCGGCATCGCGCAAGCCTTCGGCCTGATCGGGATCGACCGCGAGGGCATCCAAGACCTTGTGGTAGCGAAGCAACTCGGCCGACAGCAGTGCTTGAACCCGTCCATCAAGATCATCTTTCGCGGTCTTGGCGAGCCGCCGAATGGCCTGATCACCGAAAACCGCCTCCAGGATCCGTTGGGCGAGCACCGCGGTGCCTCCGGCCACGCCGATCTCGGCTCCGACCAACCCCCCGGTGTGCGCAAAGACGACGATCATCAAGGCCACACCCAATCCGTTGACCCCGAGGGCATAGAACCTCGCCCTGGAACGCTTGCTCATGCCCTCGTCAGCGACCAGGTCGAGGACCGCGCCCTGCCAATCCCGGATGGCGCGCGCCGCCCGCTTGTCGAAGTCAACCGAAGGTCGCGACAGATCGATCTCGGCTGATTCGATCAACGCCCGGCCGGCGGTGTTCGCCTGCCAGGACGACTCCGCTCGCTCGGCCGCAGCCGCCGACTCTTCGCGCAGCAGAGATTCCAGGCCGGATTCGACCGCGACCTTCAGATTTCCAGCACCGGAAGGCTCGCCCTTCAGGGCAGCCATCAACCGATCTCGTAGCCAACTGACCTTCTGCTCGAGCGCCCGGAAAAACTCACCCGTGCCGACAAACTCGTGCCACCGCGCCAACACCTCCCCACGCAGCAGCGTCCCGTCCGCCGTCTGGACCTGCACCGTACGAACCGCCTCGGCGTAGGAGCTGTCCGCCTCGGCCCGCAGTTGCTCGATCACCTCGAGCTGCTCATCGACTGACCGCGCGAGCGTGGGAGCCTTCACAACCAGTGCAGCGATCGCGCCATCAAGAGTCTGATGTACGACCTTGCCGCGGCTGGCCTGATCGGCTGCCAGAGCCGCTAGCCAGCCCCTGATCGGCTGGACGGCACTCGCCGGCAGCAGACCGTCGGAATCGACCGTCGTCTCGGGTACGGCAAACAGCGGCGAGTCGCCGAGACCGCGCTCGCTCATCAGTTGGCCGAGATGAGGCGGTACCTCGGTCATGGCGCGCGGCGGCACCCGATCCAGCACAACCGCGACGGCAGCACTGCGGTCCGCTGCAGCACGCAGAAAACCCCACGGCACCGCGTCGGCGTAGCGCGCTGCTGAGGTCACGAAGAGCCAGAGATCGGCGGCTGACAGCAGTTGGGTGGCAAGTTGCCGGTTCTCCACCACCACGGAATCGATATCGGGCGCATCGAGCAGCGCCAGACCGGGCGGAATCGAGTCCTCGACGACGAGCTGCAGAGAACGCGAATCCGTTACGGCGCCAGTTGAGCGAGCCAGCCCCGGGAGAATTCGATCGTCGGTGAACCAACGGGCGTCGCTGCTGTGATGGACCAATACCGGCGCGCGGGTCGTGGGTCTGATCACACCGACAGCAGTGACTGATCGGCCGATCAGGGAGTTCACCAGCGTCGACTTGCCAGCTCCGGTTGAGCCGCCGACGACAGCCAGCAGCGGCGCATCGATCGTCGCCAGCCTGGGCATGATGTAGTCATCGAGCTGGCGAGTGATTTCCCACCGGACCTTGCGCTGTTCTTCGGCGCCAGGCAGTGGCAGTGGCAAGCTGACCGCCGCGACAGCACCGTGCAACATGTTGAGGGCAGACTCCAGCGGCGTGAGCTGCCTGCCGGTCATCTAGAGCTCCCTATTCTTCGGGCGGTTTCCAGCTGGGGTCGACCTCCGAGTACTGGGTAGCAGTCTGCCCCAATGGCATGGCGGCCGCGCCTGGGATGGTGGCCACGGCGCCGGGGGCCAGCCCGGACGGGGGCGAGAGTATCGGCGCAGGGAACGCCACGGGGGCCGGGTAGTTGCCACCCAGCCCGGCGGGACCGGGATAGCTGGGTGGTGCGTACCCGGCAAGGGAGCCGACCCGGCGCCTGCGGAGAGACGGGTACGCGGCACGGCCCTCGGGCAAGACGATCGCTTCTGGGCGGATGGCTCGGATCTTGGCCAGCAGCTCCCTCTCGCGTACCTGGCCAGTGTCGTCAATCAACCCTCGGGTCAGGGCATCCCGCAGATAGGCCAGCTCGGTAACCGCGCGCTGCAAGCGGATGGTGGCAAGGAATGTGTCGGGACCCTTGAAGACTGCATGCCACAGTGCCCGAAGACGGGTCCGCAGCCGCGACAACGCTTTGGGATCGCTTTCAGGCAGCCAGCCGAGCCGCACGTAATCGGTGAGACGTTCCCGGATCAACCGGCCTTCGCGGAACAGCTGGCGAACGATGAAGATGATCATGCCCACTACGAGGGGCAGCGCCACCGCCAGGTAGATGAAGAGCAAGTTGCTGCCCTGCATCAGGCTTGCCGCAGTGTTAAACGCCATATGCAAGAAGACCGCGAGGCAGTAGCCGGCGAGCGGTGCGACAACCCGAACGATCTTGCTCTTGGAGCGAAGCGCGATGGCCAGCCCGATGCCGGTCATCGCCGTAAAGAGCGGGTGACCGAAGAAAGTGACCAGGCCGCGCAACACGAAGATGCTTTGCAGTGCCTCCAGTGGCGGCACCTCGCCGAAGGTGCGTGCGGCGTACCGATAGACGCGGCCGTAGTACAAGACGTTCTCGGTGAACGCGAAGGCGGCTCCGGACAGGCCAGCCAATACGATCCCGCTGAGTCGGCTGACCCACTGGTAGCGCATCAAGATCGCCAGCCAGAACAA
>DASVEX010000177.1:0-8633 GCA_036380335.1 Propionibacteriaceae bacterium
CCGCAGAACGTCATTCCGCTGGTTCGTTCCGACGTTGCTGACAATGCGAATGCGGTCGCGGCCTTGGATGCTGTGCAGTCCGCGCTGACCACTGATGATCTCGTCCAACTCGACAAGAAGGTTGACAGCGACCGGCAGGACCCTGCGCAGGTAGCCGGTGAGTGGTTGAAGAGCAAGGGATTGGCGTAGCAGTTCCGACTGCGCGTTATTCAGTGTCGGGCGGCGCGGCTTTGTTGTCGCGCTCGTCCCGATCTGCCCACTCCAATAGCTCATCAAGGCGATAAACGTGGTCGTCGATGTCCGCGTGAAGATCACCGACCGCGGCGTATCGCGCGGGCATGGTGGCGATCGTGAAATCTCGGGGGTTCGCCTCGGCGATCTCGTCCCAGCGTAAGGGCGCCGAGACGAGCCCCTCGGGCGTGCCGCGTACGGAATAGGCGCTGGCAATGGTGTGGTCGCGCGCGTTCTGGTTGTAGTCAACGAAGACTGAGCCAGGATCTCGATCTTTACGCCACCAGGTGAGGTCCACCAGGTCGCCGGCTCGGCGCTCGACCTCCCGGGCAAACGCCCAGGCAGCCCGGCGCACGTCCGGGTGTCCATGATCAGGAACAATCCGTACGTAGATGTGCAGGCCCTTGCCACCGGAGGTCTTCGGGTATCCGACCGCTCCCAGCTCGGTCAGCAGTTCCTGCACGATCACCGACACTCGCCGGACGTCGTCATAGGTCGCTACCGGCATCGGATCAAGATCGATCCGCCACTCGTCGGGAGACTCGACGTCGTCGCGCCGGGAGTTCCAGGGGTGGAACTCGACCGTCGACATCTGTACCGCCCAGATCACGTCTGCCGGATGGGTCACGCAGAGCTCGTCGGCGTCGCGATTGAAGCGCGGAAAGTGCACCCGTACGGTCTCGATCCACGCCGGCGCGCCGTGCGGCAGTCGCTTCTGATGCACCTTTTCACCGTCCACGCCATCAGGGAAGCGGTGCAGCATGCAGGGCCGGTGGTAGAGCGCGTTGACAATGCCGTCGGCAACCGAGAGGTAGTAGCGAGCAAGATCAAGTTTGGTCTCCCCGCGAGCCGAGAAATAGACTCGGTCGGGGTTGCTGATCTTGACGACTCGGTCTCCGACCTCCATCTCGATGCGCTCCGTGGCCATGTCCGCCACACTAACGTCTGACTCCCCCGCCGACGTGTCAGCGTCGGTGGTCGCCAAGGCGACCACATACGCAGACAAGTCGGCGTTAGGTCAGCGGGCGCGGAGCCAGGCGAGGACGGCGAGTACGCGGCGATTGTCCGAGCCGACATCCGGCAAGTTGATCTTGGCGAAGATGTTGGACACGTGCTTCTCGACCGCGCCGCCGGTCACCACGAGGCGTTCGGCAATGGCGGCATTGCTGCGTCCCTCAGCCATCAGAGCCAGCACCTCCCGCTCCCGGCGGCTGAGCGTGCCGAGCGGGTCGGTCCGTCGTCGTGCCACCAGCAGCTGGGCGACGACCTCGGGGTCGAGAACAGTGCCGCCGGCAGAAATTGTGCGCAGGGCGTCAACCAGCGTGTCGAGCGAGGTCACTCGGTCCTTGAGCAGATAGCCCACCCGACCGCGGCCGTCGGACAGCAGTACGTCGGCATAGGAGAGCTCGACGTACGCCGAAAGCATCAAGATTCCCAAGTCGGGCTGCGAGGTGCGGGCCTCGACGGCAGCCCGCAGCCCGTCATCGGTCATGCCGGGCGGCATCCGTACATCCACGATCGCGACGTCCGGCCGATGCTCACTCACGGCTCGCAGGAAGCTTGGAGCGTCGTCAACCGCGGCCACGACCTCCGTGTCCACCTCGGTCAGCAGCCGGACGAGACCCTCACGAAGCAGGACGGAGTCGTCGGCCACCACCACACGCACGCCCCTACGCTGCCACATCTACCGACTTGTCAGACTCTCAAAGGGCTATAGCCCTCTGAGAGTCTGACAAGTCGGTAAATGGAGTTAGCTCTGTTGTGGGATCGTCGCCGTAAGCAAGGTGGGACCACCTGCCGGTGATGAGAGGGTTAGCGTCCCATCCACACCGGCCAGCCGGTCGACCAGGCCGGCAAGGCCGTGACCCTTCGCCAGCGAGGCGCCGCCGACTCCGTCGTCGGTGATGTTGATCACTGCAAGCGCTCCCAGCCGCCGTACTTCGATGGACGCGGAGTGCGCCTGGCTGTGCTTTTCCATGTTGGCCAGGGCTTCGGCAACCACGAAGTAGGCCGCATTCTGCGCCGCATCGGAGAGCTGTACCTCATCGACCTCCACCGAGGTGGGGATAGTGCCGCGGGCAGCCAGCGCGGTGATCGCTGCGGGCAAGCCCTGTTCGGCCAGGATCGGAGGAGCAATACCTCGGGAGAGGGTACGGATCTCCGCAAGCGCGTCTTGCGACTGCCTCATTGCCTCGTCGAGCAGTGCACGAGCTTTGGCCGGATCGTCGTCAAGTCGACGCTGCGCGGCCGAAAGATCCATACCGAGTCTGACCAGGCGCTGTTGCGGACCGTCGTGCAGGTCACGCTCGAGCCGGCGCAACGTATGCACCTCGGCCTCCCCGGCGGCAGTTCTGCTCTGAGTCAGCTCGCTCACCTGCTGCCGCAGGGCCGGCGTCTCATCGACGAGCAATGCGTACGCCACCGCTCCGTGCAGCCGGACGAGGCCACGCAGCATCAGCGGTGTCGTGACCAACAGCAGCGCGCCGGCCACCGAATTGAAGGTGATATCGGCGAAACGACCGGGATAGCCGAGCAAGGCCGGCAGACCTTCGTTTGGCTGCGGCAACCACTGGCTCCAGAACCAGTAGGTCACGCCGCCGAGTCCGCCGAAGACCCAGGCCAGGGCGAGGGAGAACGTGATGATGCTGAGGATGAAGTTGACCAGCACATGCAGCAGATCGCGCCAGGCTTGTGGGTACGCCAGCCGCCGCAACTTGCCGCGAAAGCCCGGTCCAGCGGCGGGATAGTGGGTACGCGGCAGCGTGATCCCTGTGTAGTCGAGTAGTGCCATCGTCATCCGCGACGCCCAGCCCGCGACGATCAGGCAGCCGACCAGGATGAACAGGCCGACTACCAGCACCAACAGGCTCACCCCGACGCTGAACAGCGTGACACACGCGATGAAGGCCGCGAGCGAGAGGGCGAACATTCCCATGATCGTCGCGAAATTACGACCGGTGCCTTTGATCATGGACGTCACAGGATCATTCTCTGTCGGGCGCGCCGGTTCACGTGCGGCATCCACGCGCTCTGGGAGCACCCCATAAAGATCAAGTACTTCGTCTGGAGATTCCTCGCGGACGTACGACTCATTCATAACAGCTACGTTCCTCGCCCGGCGGCGAAGCCACCATCAGGCTATCGGGCCAGTCTGATCTCGGGTTATCCCTACCTCGTCGACCGACCGCCACGTGTCAAGCAGATCGAAATCTTCGATCGTATGACTTGCGAAAGATAGTATCGCGATATATCTTGATAGTATCTTTAGTAGAAAGGAACGCAGATGCGTTACAAAGATGGAGCCCCAACTGGGGAATTTGAGCACCGCCGCAGAGGCGGTTCTGAGGCTGAGCCGGGCCGCCGGCGTGGCCCGCGTAGTGAGCAGCATCGCTCACACGGTCACCGTGGCGGCGGTCGGGAAGAGCGCGGTGGACGAGGTGAGCCTGTCGGCCGCGGCGGCCCATTCGGCCGAGGACGTGGCCGCGCCCAACGCGGCGATGTGAGGACAGCCATCCTGATGTTGCTCGCCGACCAGCCAATGCACGGCTACCAGATCATGCAGGCGATGAGTGACCGCACCGGTGGCGCCTGGCATCCGAGCCCGGGCGCGATCTATCCGACGATCGCGCAGCTCGAGGATGAGGGTCTGGTCACTACCAAGGAGGAAGGCGGCCGCAGGCTGGTAACCCTCACGTCCGAGGGCAGCACATATCTCGAGGAGCGCAGTGCTCGGCTCGGTGACCCATTCGCCGACTTCGCCGGTGCAGCCAATCGCCCTGACTTGAGAGATCCGACGCACCAGTTGCTTGCGGCGGTGCGCCAAATCGAGGTCGGCGGCAGCCCGACGCAACTAGAGGCTGCGTCGCAGGTGCTGGCCCAGGCTCGCCGGTCGCTGTATTTGATCTTGGCCGGTGAGTCCGAGGAGGCGGCTGAGTAAGCAGCTGACGGCTGGCGCCATTGCAGGTGCCTGCGGCCGCTTCACAGCCGGCTGACAGGTTCCGCACGGCGCAGCCTCAGCCCGGTTCTCAACGATGAAACTCTCCGCCGACAAGGAGCACGTGTGATGTTCGATGCCTGGAGGCGATCAGTGTGACGGCGCTGGTCACAGCGCCATCCGCTGCGTCCTGGGCGCCACCGCTGCGGCTCGACACGGATGCCGTGATCGATCGGGCCGTTCGGTTGGGATCGGCGCTGCTGCTGTGGCTGGGCTTGCTACTGATCACCTACTGGTGGGTCGCAGACGGTGGCGTTACTGATCTTGCTCACGAGGCGAGCGGGCTCACTTCACTGGGCCGACTCACGGGTCTGTGGGCGGCCGATCTGCTGTTGGTCCAAGTGCTGCTGATGTCGCGGCTGCCTCCGCTGGAACACGCCTTCGGTAGGGACCGGCTGGCGCGGATTCACCGAGTCGTCGGCCTGACGTCTTTCTATCTGATGATCGCTCACATCGTGTTGATCATTGCCGGCTACGCCTCCGCGCGCTGGTCAGCCGTGCTGCCGACGACGTGGGAGTTGATCACCGCGTACGGCGGGGTCTTGCTGGCAGTCGCCGGTACGACGTGTTTGATCATGGTTGTGGTCAGCAGCATCAAGGCCGCCAGACGGCGGCTGCGCTATGAGTCATGGCACCTGTTGCATCTATACGGCTATCTCGGCGTTGGGCTCGCATTGCCTCATCAGCTGTGGACCGGACAGGAGTTTCTGCAGTCGCCGGCCGCCACGGTCTACTGGTGGACGCTCTGGGGAGTCGCCGCTGCCGCCGTGCTGGTCTGGCGGATCTGGCTGCCGCTGTGGCGCAGCGCGCGTTATCGGCTCCGGGTGGTCGGCGTGATGTGGGAGTCCTCCGATGTCGTGTCCGTCTACCTCACCGGGCGGCAGCTGGACCGGCTGCCGGTGCGGGCCGGACAGTTCATCAACGTCCGGTTCCTCAGCCGGCCGGGATGGACACGTGCCAACCCGTTCTCGCTGTCAATCGCCCCCAATGGGCACACGCTGCGGATCACGGCGAAGCTGCTCGGCGCGGGCAGCGCCCGGCTGGCCCACTTGCGGCCAGGCACTCGGGTGCTGTTCGAGGGACCGTATGGCCGGCTCAGCGGCCGGTCCCGTACCCAACGGAAGGTCGTTCTTGCGGGCGCCGGGGTCGGCATCACACCCTTGCGAGCGCTGGCGGAGGGGCTCGAGTACGGCCCGGGTGAGGCGATCATGCTGCAGCGTTACACCGCCGAGCCGCTGTTTACCCGTGAGCTAGAGATCCTCGCCACGGAGAAGGGGCTCCGGGTTGTGTACTTGCCAGGCCCTCGGCGCACGCCGTCCTCGGTCCTCGGACCTGCGGCTCAGGGGCTGCCCGAAATGATCGCACTGCAGCGGTGGATCCCAGACCTCGCCGAATGCGACGTCTTTCTCTGCGGACCTAGCGCTTGGACCAACGGTGCGGAACGGCTTGCCCTTGCCGCCGGTGTTCCCAGCGGCTGTATCCACAGCGAAAGCTTCGGATGGTGAATTGATGAAACGGATCGTCCTCTGGCTTGCGTCGACGGTCACCATCGTGGTGCTGCTCTTCGGGTACCACACCTCGACCAACAAGATTTCATCAGCGGCGGCCCCGGATAGTACCAGCAGCCCGACGAGCACTACGTCCAGCCAGCCCACCGCCTCCCCCTCGACCAAGATCACGGCTTACCAGGGGTCGGTCGCCCAGACCCGTTGGGGCCCAGTCCAGGTTCAGATCACCGTGCAGGGTGGAAAGATCATCAAGGTCTCGGTCTTGCAGCAACCGAACGGCAACCACAGAGACGCGGAGATCAACGACCAGGCACTGCCAGTCTTGATCAACGAAACCATGAGTGCACAGAGCGCTCAGATTGACATGATCAGCGGCGCGACGGTCACCAGCGAGGGCTACGTGCAATCGCTGCAAGCCGCCCTCGACGAGGCCCGCAGATGAGCGGCACAGCGGTCATTGAACGAGCTGACGACCGGATCCAGCGTCGCGTCGAGCACCTGATGGGAATGCCGATCAGCCTCGCCTTACGAGGTCGGCACGCCGCCAGCGCCGCAGGTGATGAGGCCTGGCAGGCCGTGATCGATCAGCTACGGCACGCCGACGCGATTTTCAGCACCTATCGGCCGGACTCGATCATCAATCGCCTCGATCGGGGCGAACTCGCGGTTACGGAGTGTCCGGCCGAGATAGCCGAGGTGCTCGCGCTGGGACGAGAAGCCGAGCGAATCTCCGGCGGCGCATTCTCCATCGAGCTCCCAACGGGCGACGGTCGCCGCCGGCTTGACCCGAGCGGCGTCGTGAAGGGATGGGCGGCACAGCGGGCCGTACAGTTTCTGGCCTGTCTGGACGACACTGACTTTTGCCTGTCTGCAGGTGGCGACATCGTCTGCCACACCGCAGACCCGAGCCGCTCCGCCTGGCGGATCGGTATCGAGCACCCACGTGACCCGAGCACCCTGATCGCCATGGTGCCTGTTCGCTCCGGCGGGATAGCGACCTCCGGTACGGCGCATCGTGGTGCCCATCTCATTGACCCCCGTACCGGTGGAGCACCTAGCGGCGTTGCCTCCGTCACGGTGATCGCATCGTCATTGACGTGGGCCGACATCGACGCCACCGCAGCCTATGTCCAGGGCCGCGACGCCGCCCAGTGGCTCCAGACGCGGCCGATCCGCAGCGCGCTCGTGGTCTGGGCCGACGGTACGACGACGCGGCTGCCCACATACACCCAGACCGAAGACCCAACACCTCGTTACACCGATTGAAAGGTTGATCCATGGATCCACGCGTACCCCACGGCCCGCACGGATGGGAGGACCACTCCCTCTCCGTGCTGCCCTTCCTCGGCAACTTTCTCTTCCTGCTCGTGATCTTGGCTCTGGTGCTGACCGGGCTCTATCTGTGGCGCACCGGAAAGTTGCCGCTGGGCAATCTCGGCCGGTCGCGATTGCCAGAAGAAGACGCCAAACGCATCCTCGCCGAACGTTTCGCCCGCGGCGACATCGCTTCCGATGAGTTTCTGGAGCGGTCCAGCATCCTGAACTGGACTCCGGGCGCCGAGCCGCTGCCGTCCAAGCGTGGCAAGAAGGGTCGCTGAGCTACGGTCACGTCTGGTTGACCGCGATCGTGCTGCCCGCGATCCTTAGCCAGTGACCGAATGGATCTACTTCCTTCATCCGCCGCGGGATGACTTCGCGGCAACGATGACGGAGGAGGAGCGGGCTGCGTTCGCCGAACACTTTGAGTGGCTCGCACGGCTCATGGCTGACGGCGTATTGATCCTGGCGGGTCCTACGGGTGGCCGGATCAACACCGGGATCGGGATTTTCGAGGCGCCCGACGAGGAAACGGCACGCCGTATCATCGCCGACGATCCGGTGGCACGGGGTGGCTTCGCCACGCCCGAGCTACGGCCGTATCAGGCGGGTTTTCTCCGTGGCCGCCAGTGAGGCTGGCGCCCTAGCCGAGGTTTCAACTGTGTCTAGCTCATGGACGGCGCGCGCAGATCGGGGCCGGGCCCGGCATATGGCGCAGGCACCAGCTGGGCGAGCGGTAGACGCACCGTAAATCGGGTGTGACCGGGCTGGCTGGCGACGGCGACGCTGCCGTGATGGGCCTCGACGACCGCAGCAACGATGGCCAGCCCTAGGCCGGTGCTACCACCTGTTCTTGCGTCAGCCGTACGCGTACGGCTTGCGTCCCCACGTGCGAATCGCTCGAAGACGCGGTTGGAGACCTCGGGTGGGATGCCCGGTCCGTTGTCGGTCACGGTGATCATCGCGTCCGCCTCGCTAACAGAGACCTCAGTACGCACCTGGGTTCCGGGCGGGGTGTGCGTACGCGCATTCGCCAAGAGGTTGGCCATCACCTGCTGCAGCCGATGCCGATCACCGTAGGCGATCACCGGGTAGTGCGGCAAGGTCAGCTGCCAAGCATGATCAGGACCGGCCGCGCGGGCGTCGCTCACACTATTGATCACGATCTCGCTCAGGTCGCACGGCTGCAGATCAAGATCAGGACCGGCGTCCAGCCTGGCCAGCAGCAGCATGTCTTCGACCAGATGCGACATCCGCTCGGCCTCGGATTCCACCCGCGACATCGCGTACGCCGCCTCGGTCGGCAGCTGCTCGCGATCGCGTCTGGTCAGCTCGGCATATCCGCGAATCGCAGCAAGGGGGTTGCGCAGCTCGTGTGAGGCATCAGCCACAAATTGTCGCACCTTGGTCTCTGACGCCTGGCGAGCGGCGAGCGCCTCCTCGACGTTGTTGAGCATGTGGTTGATGGCCTGCCCGACCCGGCCGACCTCGGAGGCCGGATTAGCGTCCTCAGGCGCAACCCGCACGGCAAGGGCCACCTCGCCACGATCCAGCCTCAGCTGGGACACCTGCTGCGCAGTAGC
>DASVEX010000178.1:0-4375 GCA_036380335.1 Propionibacteriaceae bacterium
GAGTTGCCGGGCAGACCAGCGAAACTAATCCTCGTGCTCTCACCGGGGAGGCAACAATGAAGGGCCCACCACGCAACTCCCGCCCGGCTAATTGACGGCCTCACCAGGACCATAGAAACCACGGCGTCACCGGACGACCACCGCCCTATTTTCAGCCCGGAACGGGCGCCCCGACAGGGGCACAGCGGCTAATTGAGAGTTGCTCGCGCGTACCAGTGACCTAGGATGGGGTGTTGACATTTCCATTCGACTGCGAGGAACCAACTGAGTAGGTCAGACTTCACGGCAAGCGCTCCCGACGCGTCCGGCGCACGCCATCGAGAATCGCCTGCCTCCAATTCATTGAGGAAGGCATCGGGCCAGCGAACTGCTGACGGCGGTATCGAGGAGCTACGCCGAGTGACGGTTCCGGCGTCGGTCGAGATGGTGAACATTTTGGGGCCTCGCGACGAGTTCCTGCACATCCTCGAACGTGAGCTGGAAGCAGGCATCCATGTCCGGGGCAACGAGATCACCCTGACGGGATCACCGGCAGCAGTTGACCTTGCCATTGACGTGATCACCGAGCTGGTCACCGTGCTGCGGACCGGGCAGGGCCTGACCGCAGACGCCGTGGAGCGCACCTGCTCGATGCTTGCTGGACGGGAAGAAACCCGGCCGGCCGACGTATTGACCCACAACATTTTGTCCTCCCGCGGTAAGACGATCCGGCCTAAGACGCTCAACCAGAAGCGGTACGTCGATGCCATCGACAAGCACACCGTGGTGTTCAGCATTGGGCCCGCTGGTACGGGGAAGACCTATCTCGCCATTGCGAAGGCCGTCCAGGCACTGCAGAACAAGCAGGTCAACCGGATCATCCTGACTCGACCCGCGGTGGAGGCGGGGGAGCACCTCGGCTTCCTCCCAGGCACATTGAGCGACAAGATCGACCCATACCTTCGCCCGCTCTATGACGCCTTGCACGACATGCTCGATCCGGATTCAATTCCGCGGCTACTGACAGCCGGGACCATTGAGGTCGCGCCCCTGGCGTACATGCGCGGGCGCACCTTGAACGACGCGTTCATCATCTTGGACGAGGCGCAGAACACCTCGATGGAACAGATGAAGATGTTCCTGACCCGGCTGGGCTTCGGCTCAAAGATTGTGGTCACCGGCGACATCACCCAGGTCGACCTGCCGGGCGGCACCCGCAGCGGTCTTCGGGTCGTACGGGGTGTCCTCGACAAGGTCGACGACATCGCCTTCTGCAACCTGACCAATCACGATGTGGTGCGGCACAAGCTGGTGGGCCGGATCGTCGCGGCCTACGACAGGTTCGAGGCGGATCATGCGGATGCGTCGCGTGAGTCTGGACACTCGGCGCCAGCCCGTCCGGGTCGCTAGGCGGTGGCCGTGATAATCCGGCCGCTCCGGGGGGCTCGGACGTGAGCATCGACATCAGCAACGAGTCGGGCATCGAGGCTGACAACGCGGCCCTTGTCAGACTTGCGAGCTTTGCCCTCGATCAGCTCCGGATCCATCCGCTCGCGGAACTGTCGATTCTCCTCGTGGACGAGGACACCATGAGCGCTTACCACGAGAAGTATCTCGGCGAGCCCGGACCGACCGACGTGCTGAGCTTTCCGATGGATGAGTTGCGGCCACCGGCTGACGGCGAGGAACCTCCGGCGGGTCTGCTGGGCGACATCGTGTTATGCCCCGCGGTGACCGAGCGGCAGGCGCAAGAACATCAACGCTCCCCAAACGAAGAAGCAGAGTATCTATTGGTGCACGGGCTGTTGCATCTGCTCGGATACGATCACGCCACACCCGAAGACCACGCGGAAATGTTCGGCCTCACCGACAAGATCGTCTCGGCCTGGGCTCAGCGGCGTACGGACCGGCCCAGAGGTTCACGATGACATCGGCCGACTGGCTTCAGCTAGGCATCGCGTTCGTCCTGATGATTCTCGCTGGATTGATCGCGGCGGCAGAGGCCGCTTTTTCATCGTTCTCTAAAGCCCGTGCCAACCGACTGGTCGATGAAGACCGACCCGGTGCGAAACGAGTCCGCAAGATCGTCGAGGATCCGCCGCGTTACCTCAACACGGCGCTTTTCGTCCGAAGCATGATCGAGATTTCGGCGATCATCCTGGTCGCGAACGTGATCTTCTCGCTGATCCCCAAGACCTGGCAGGCCGGTGCGGTCACCGCCGGCATCATGATCATCGTCTCGTACATTGCCTGGGGAGTGGCGCCCCGTACTTTGGGCCGTCAGCATGCGGACCGCGTCGCCTGCGCTGCCGCAGGGCCGCTGGTGGCTATTACCACGGTCCTTGGGCCATTTCCGAGGCTGCTGATCATGATCGGCAATGCGCTGACTCCGGGCAGGGGTTTCACCGACGGCCCGTTCGCGACCGAAGCTGAGCTGCGTGAGCTCGTAGACCTGGCCGAGGCCAGGGATGAGATCGAATCCGGCGAACGCAAGATGATTCACTCGGTCTTCGACTTGGGCGACACGATCGCCCGCGAGGTGATGGTGCCGCGTACCGACATGGTCTTCATCGAGGAGTACAAGACCCTGCGCCAGGCGATCTCGCTGGCCCTGCGTTCTGGGTTTAGCCGGATTCCGGTGATCCGCGAAGGCATCGATGACGTCGTCGGCGTGTTGTATCTCAAGGACGTCATCCGACGGATCTACGATGCACCGGACGCCCAGTCCACCGAGCGGGTGGGATCGATGATCCGTCCCGCCGTCTTCTGCCCGGACTCCAAGCCGGTTGATGAACTGTTGCAGGAGATGCAGGCCAAGCGCGTGCACCTGGTGATCGTGGTCGACGAGTTCGGCGGGACAGCCGGAATGGTCACGATCGAGGACATCTTGGAGGAAATCGTCGGCGAGATCACCGACGAATACGACGAGGAGAACACCGACATCACCCAACTCGGTGAAGAGCGCTTTCGGGTCTCATCGCGGCTGCCGGTCGACGAACTGGGCGAACTCTTCGGTCTGAAGCTCGACGATGACGACGTGGAAACGGTCGGTGGGCTGATGGCCAAGCAGCTCAACAAGATCCCGATCGCGGGCTCGGTGGTCAAGTACGACGGGTTGGAGCTGGTTGCCGAACGGTCGGCGGGTCGCCGGAACCGGATCGGCACGGTGATCGTCACCAGGATCTCCTCGGAGGAATCCGAGGCGGACGCTCGGGCGGATGCGGCTACCCGAATTGTCGCCGAGCAGGCGCGTGTTTCGTGAGCGATGCCGCTGTGGAGTCCCTGGTTCTGCCGGATCCAGAGGACCAGAAGTTGATCACTTTGGCGCGTGCCGCTCTGGCGCGTAACGGGTCCTCGCAAGGTGCGTCCGTACGAGACAACGATGGACGCGTGTACGCGGGTGCGCGGGTGGATCTCGAGCACTTGACGCTGTCGGCCGTTGCCGTGGCCGTGGCGATGGCTGTCTCATCGGGAGCGACCGGGCTCGAGGCCGCAGCGGTGGCGGGTACGCCTCCCTCCGAGCAGGACTTCGACGTGCTACGCGACCTGTCGGGCTCCAATGTTGGTGTCTGGTCGGTGGATTCCGCCGGCAAGATTCTCGAGGTGAGCCAGCTATGACGGCCTCCCCCGGCCACCGCAGCGACCAGGTCGGCCAGTTCCGCTCGGGATTCGCCTGCTTCGTCGGCCGACCCAATGCGGGCAAATCAACCTTGACTAACGCGTTGGTCGGTCAGAAGATCGTCATCGAGTCATCGAAGCCGCAGACCACCAGGCACGCCGTGCGGGGCATCGTACGAAGGCCCGATGCCCAGCTCGTGATCATCGACACCCCTGGCCTGCACAAGCCACGGACTCTGCTCGGCGAGCGGCTCAATGACGTCGTCCGGGCAACCTGGTCAGAGGTCGACGTGGTCGGCGTGTGCCTACCGGCCAACCAACGCATTGGTCCCGGCGATCGATATCTGGTCAGTGAGCTTGCCGCCCTGCCGAAGACTCCGCAACTTGTAGCGATTGCGACAAAGTCCGACCTCGCCCCGTCGCAGCGAATGGCTGAGCATCTGGTGAGTATTGCCGAGCTGGAGAACGCGCTGAAGATCAACTGGGCCGACATCGTTCCGGTGTCAGCAACCCAGCATTTTCAGTTAGACGTCTTGAGCGAGGCTCTCATTGGTCTATTGCCTGGGGGTCAACCGCTATATCCCGACGGGGAGATCACTGACGAAGCTGAGGAAACACTGGTCGCCGAGCTGATTCGGGAAGCGGCACTGGAGGAGGTCACAGATGAGCTGCCGCACTCGATCACTGTCACCGTGGATGAGATGGGACTTCGGGACGGGCGCCCGGCGAACAAGCCGCTGCTCGACATCTACGCGTCCATGATCGTCGAGCGCGACTC
>DASVEX010000179.1:0-2829 GCA_036380335.1 Propionibacteriaceae bacterium
CCGTTCCCCGAGAAGTCACAGGCGTAGACCTCGATCATGAACAGCGACGCGGACGCCACTCAGCAAGGCCTCACCCGGGATGAATTTGCCACGCTGTTCCGCCGCTTGAAGAGCACAGCCGACTGGGACACGGCCGACCGCCGTGGCGCGCTGAATCACATCACATCGGCACATCTCATAGCGGCGGCCATGGAAGTCCGGCTCGGGCGGAGCGTGTCACTCGCACGGCCGATCGAGACCGAACCGGCCGCGGACGACCCCGAACCCGCATGCCACGACATGACTGGTGCGGACGGCGATCACCACCTCGCGCGAGGACTCGACTTCGCGATGGACCGCTTCACGATGAACGTCCATGGGAACGCCACGAGCCACATCGACGCGTTGTGCCATGTCATTTTCGACTCGAAGCTCTACGACGACGTGCCGGTCGGCGTCATCACTCCGACCGGCGCTACCTCGCTCTCGATTGAGGTGATCCGAGACGGAATCGTCGGGCGCGGTGTGCTGCTCGACATCCCCCGACTGCGCGGACTGCCATGGCTCGAGCCGGGCGACAGCGTCACGATCGAAGACCTCCGCGCCGCCGAAGAAGCGCAGAATCTTCACGTCGGGGAGGGTGATTTGCTGTTCGTGCGCGTCGGCCATAGTGCCCGGCGAAAGGAGCTCGGAGCCTGGGACGTGGCGCACGCACGGGCCGGCTTGCATCCGACCGCGCTCGAGTTCGTCGCCGAGCGCAGGATCGCCGCGCTGGGCAGCGACGGTAACAGCGACACCGCGCCCAGCACGGTCGAAGGAGTCGACTTCCCGGTGCACGTGCTCGCCGTGAACGCGCTGGGCATTCATCTGCTGGACTATTTGCAGTTCGAAGACCTCGCCGCGCTGTGTGAGGAGCAGGACCGCTGGACGTTCCTCGGGGTGATCGCTCCCCTCCGCCTGCCGGCCGCGACGGGTTCGCCAATCAACCCGATTGCCATCCTGTGACGGAAACTCAACCCTCGACGTGAGTACAGAACTGCCGATCGCACTCGCCTCTGCACCGGAGCGATTCGAAGGGACAGGCAACGCGAGAAGTGCCGATCGGCGTGTCCGATGCGATAGCCGACGCCGTCGATCGGAGCGCGCGTTCGGAGCGGCGTCGGAACAGGGGCCGCGATCGGTGCGGCCGCTCGCGAGCGGGCAATAGGGCGCGTCAGCCCGCGATCTGCCTGGTCTCGCACGTCACGTGGAAGTTGGCGGGTACAGGCCTGCGCTTGCTAGGTGGTGGTTGTTGCGTGGGTGTCGGACGGTGAAGCGGCGCGCCTCCACATCAGGACGAATAGGAGAACGGTCACGATGCCGATGGTGTTGAGGATCGTGATCGATACCGTGACCAGCGGGTCAGCTCCAAAGGGAAAGATCATCATCAGGAGCATCGGAGCGATGTTGCGTACCGCCGTGGTCACCTCGGTCGCGTGTCTTGTTCCGACGTCTTTGACTCGAAGACTGGAAACGAGAAGGTAGCCGCACCCGAGCCCGATGAATGGGCCTGCAATGGCAGCGATGTAACTCTCGGTGCCCCATTCTTCCACGAACAGATCCCAATACGCAACCAGCGTGAAGTTCAGATTGAAGAGCAGACACAGGATTGCGACTCGGACCACCCACTGCGCCAGTGGCGGCGTGAGGTCGGACCACCAGACCCTGAACCCGCACCCAAGAACCAGCGGCAGGAGCAAGAAGAGCAGCAGCGGCCAAGCAACGTCCCAGACAGAGACCTCGAGCTGCACGTCAACTGCATCGATGGCCAGGGGCAACCCGATCGGGAGGGCGATGATGGTCGCGACAGTCAAGACCACCAGGAGCGTGGTGGAGATGCCGACATTCGCCTTGGCCAATCGTGCGAGGAGGGGGGCGAAAGGCATGCCTGCAGAAAAGGCTGCGACGCAGAACCCGACCTTGATCTCTCCAGGAATGGAATCGGCTATCGTCAGCAAATAGCCGATGAATAGGAGCGGGATGATGACGAAATTGATCACCAATGCGCATACGGCGATCTTCCAATGGGCAAAGGCTTCTGCCAGCAGCTTGCCGATTTCAAGCCTGAGGCCCAACCCGAACGAGTTCAATATCACGAAGAGCACACCAAACCCGTTGATGAGGACGCTCTGACTGGACTGAGTTTGCATGTCGGCCCCTTCTCACGAGCAGAGCATCCACCAGGTGACGCGTGCCACCTTCCCCTCGGCCGTGACGCTACGGGACTGGACAGACCATCCTGGACCAGCAGAGACCGGTCGCTGGTTGACGCGGTCGCGCCCGATCTGCCGTGTTGCGCTAGCTGACCGTCCGGAGGTACCCGCACAGATCAGCGGCCCGGAGCCGCCGTTCGAGGACACCACGACCCGAACCGTCCGCGTCGGCGGTGTGACAGTGTGGGGACGGATGGTTCGGCGAACGCTTTTCGTGCTGGGTGTGGTCATCGGCGGGATCGTCGCGTTCGCGGGACTGGTTCTCGTGGCGATGCTGACGAAGTCGCCGCGACTGCTGGACGCCGTGCGCTGGTTCAATCGGACGTTCACGAACAGGCTGCAGCGTCCCTTCGCCGGCAAGCCAGGGGCATACGCATCCGTCATCCGCCATCAGGGTCGCCGTTCGGGTCGCTCCTACGAGACACCGATCGTCCCGTTCGCCACCGACGACGGGTTCATCGTCAGCCTTCCGTATGGGCCGACAGCCGACTGGGTCCAGAACGTGCTGGCGCTGGGTTCCGCGGTGCTGATCCACGAAGGCCGCACGTTGACGGTCGACCGGCCAGAAGTCGTGCCGGTCGCTCAGGTGGAGGATCTG
>DASVEX010000180.1:0-6749 GCA_036380335.1 Propionibacteriaceae bacterium
ATTTGGCGTCTTCGCTCAACAGAAGTCCGAAGAGCCTGATTTAGGCGCCTTTCCAGCAGTCCTCGATCGGTTTTCCACAGCGTCCTAGTCCGCGGTTTCCACAGATTTCGGCGCGCCTGCACGATTCGGGGTGGCGTACGCATGCTTCCGTACGGAGGTGGGCGATGCCGGCGACGGAATCGAAGAAACAGATCGGCGTACGTGGCGAGGATTTGGCGTCCGCCGAATTGCAGCGGCAGGGCCTGCAGGTGCTGGAGCGGAATTGGCGGTGTCGGCTGGGAGAGATCGACATTGTCGCCGCCGAGGCGGGTCCGAACGGGCTCACGCTGGTCTTCTGTGAGGTGAAATGCCGCAGCGGACTGGGCTTCGGTCACCCACTCGAGGCGATCACGTACGCGAAGATGCGGACGCTGCGACAGCTGGCGGCAGTGTGGATGCGCGAGCATCGCATGAAGGCCTCGGCCATCCGGTTAGACGCTATCGGCGTGGTTTTGACGCCCGGCCAGGAGCCATCGTTGAAGCACGTACGGGCGGTGGGCTGAGTGGCATCGGCGTGCGCTTGGTCGGTGGCTTTGGTCGGTCTCGAGGGCCGGATCGTCGAGGTGGAAGCCGACATTGGCGCCGGGCTACCGCGTACCGTCCTGGTCGGACTGCCGGACTCGGCGCTCTATCAAGCCCGGGATCGGTGCAAGGCGGCGGTCAGCAACTCCGGGCAAGAGTGGCCGATCTCGCTACTGACCATCAACCTCAGCCCGGCGACCCTGCCTAAAGCCGGCAGTCACTACGATCTCGCGATTGTCGCCGCCGTACTCGCTGCACAAGGGATCTTCCGTACCGGGGAGCTGCGTCGAACGGCCTTGCTGGGTGAGCTGGGGCTGGACGGTCGGCTCCGGCCGGTACGCGGCGTCCTGCCCGCCACTCTTGCGGCCCAGCAGGCAGGTTTCACGCGGATTATCGTGCCCTTGCGCCAGGCCGGAGAGGCGAAGCTCGTCACCGGAATCGACGTGTTCGGTATTGCCTCGATCACTCAGCTGGTCGCATTCCTGCAGGGCAGGCCGATGCCGTTGGTCGAGCCCATCGATGTGATAGGCGAGCAGGCCGGCAAGCACGCCAAGCGCCGTCTCGACCTGGCAGATGTTGTCGGTCAGGTCGAGGCTAAATGGGCCTGCGAGGTCGCCGCGGCCGGCAGGCACCACCTGCTGTTCCACGGCCCGCCGGGCGTCGGCAAGACCATGCTGGCCGAACGTGTCCCGGGCCTGCTTCCTGATCTTGATGTCCACGACGCCTTGGAGGTCTCGGCGGTGCACTCGCTTGCAGGCTTCAATCTCGCCGATGAGCTCATCACCCGACCGCCCTACAGCGACCCACATCATTCCGCATCGGTGGCCAGCATTGTCGGTGGCGGTCAGCGGATAGCCAGGCCGGGAGCGATTTCATGTGCCCACAGGGGTGTGCTCTTTCTCGACGAGGCGCCTGAATTCCATCCAGCCGTCATCGAGGCGCTTCGTACGCCGCTGGAGTCCGGCATGATCACCCTCGGACGCAGCGAGGTACACGCCCGCTATCCCGCGCGTTTCCAGCTCATCCTCGCCGCCAATCCCTGTCCGTGCGGGCAGGCCGCGACGCCGGGGGGCCATTGCCAGTGCGCCCCCACCGTGGTGCGCCGGTACGCGGAGAAAATCTCCGGTCCGATACGCGATCGGATTGACATCAATCAAGCGTTCCTGCCGCTACGCAAGGCCTATTTGAAGGCCACGCTGCAGCAAACCGAGTCCTCGGTGGTGGTGGCCGAGCGGGTTCTCCAGGCGCGCGACCGGCAGCGTCGCCGATTGGCTGGTAGTGGCTGGCAGACCAACAGCGAGGTCTCCGGCACTTACCTGCGCCGCCACCTACCACTGCCCGAGGGCCTGCAGTCCGTGGACGAGGCCGTGGACCGTGGCCGGTTGAGTGCGCGCGGGGTCGACAAGGTCTTGCGGCTCGCATGGACGATCGCCGATCTCGCTGGCCGCGACGTGCCGGGTCGAGACGAGCTCGACATCGCCTTGGCCATGCGGCGTGGCGAGCAGCCAGGCGCTGTGAGACGTCAGGCGGTCTGAGCCGTGATCAACTCGGATCGGAGAGCCCGGATGCTGCTCACGTGCGCTGTGGAGGGCGGCGATCCCGCTGTCACTGAACTTGTGCAAAGCACCGGTGCCGAGACCGCCTGGGCCAAGATCATTGAGGGTGTCCTGGGTGAGCCGGCTGCGCAGCGGGCCGCGGCGGTACCGATTGATGCCGTTGCGCGGCTGGCCAAAGCGTCAGCCATGCGTTTCGTCGTGCCAGGCGATGACGAGTGGCCGAGCGGGCTTGATGATCTTCGGCACGCCGAATCCATCCAACGACGCGGTGGTGAACCGCTGGGGCTCTGGATGCGCGGTCCGGCACACCTAGCGCATCTCATGGAGCGTTCGGTCGCGATCGTCGGCTCACGAGCAGCGACGGCGTACGGCAACGGGATTGCGGCCGATCTTGCCGCAGATCTGGTCGAGCGGGGAGTGACCGTGCTTTCTGGTGGCGCCTTCGGTATCGACGTGGCCGCGCATCGAGGAGCACTCGCGGCTGGCGGCCCAACGGTCTGTGTCCTCGCCAATGGTGTCGACGTGGCCTATCCACCCGGCCACTCCGCATTGTTTGGGACGCTGGCCAAGGATCAGCTGCTGGTATCCGAACTGCCGCCTGGGGCGCATCCCACTCGAGTGAGGTTTCTGGCGCGCAACCGGCTGATAGCGGCCATGTCGCGGGGCACGATCGTGGTGGAGGCGGCGCTTCGCTCGGGTGCCCGCAATACCGCTGGTTGGGCGCTTGGCTGCGGACGTCCGCTGATGGCGGTTCCGGGCTCGGTCTACTCCCGAGCGTCAGCCGCTACGCACCTGATGATCCGAAGCGGACAGGCAGTATTGGTTACCTCCGCCGCGGAAGTGTTGGAGCTCATCTCCGACATGGGTCAGGCGATGCTACCGCTTGCCCAGGGTGGAACCCGGGCGACGGATGCGCTGACTGAGACTCAGCTCGCGGTGTTCGAGGCGATCCCAGCTCGGCGCCGCGCACCGGCGGGAGATATCGCCCTGGCTGCGAACGTGAGCGTGCCAAGCTGCTTGGCTGCGCTGACCGCGCTCGAGTCTGCGGGGCTCGTGGAAGGCGACGAACGTGGTTGGCTCGTCGCGCTCAGAGGGTCACAATCGTGATCGATCCTTGCGCCCAGCGGTCAGCGGGCTTTCTGCAGGAATGTTCGCAGCAGCGGGCCAGCTGTGGACGAGCCAGACTTGCCATCGTTGACGAAGACGGCGACCGCCAGATCCCCTTGAGCGGCGATCATCCAGGCATGGGTCTTGAGCGGCTTCGAGCTGCCGTACTCAGCGGTGCCCGTCTTGGCCAACACCGGAGGTCCGGAAAGATTGCCGAGCACCCGCCCGCTACCGTCGGTCACGACCCCCCGCATCATGCTGCGCAGCTGGCGAGCCTCCTGCCGAGTCAGAGGCTTCCCGTTCGAGGTGGCTTGGGTCCCATCGACCAGGTGCGGTATCACCGTCTCGCCTGCCGCGACCGACGCCACGACAGCAGCCATGGCCATCGGCGAAGCTTCGACCTTGCCCTGGCCGATCATCGCCGCGGCGCGGCCGGTAGCTGTCGAATCATCCGGCACCGAGCCGAAGAAGGACGAAAAGCCGACGTCGTAGTCGATACCCACGCCCAAGGAGCCTGCGGCGTTGGCCAGGGCGGACCCGTCGAGCTTGCGTCGTTGCCCGATAAATGCCGTATTGCAAGACTGGGCGAGCGCGGTCCGAAACGTGATGGTGCCTCGGTGGCTAGCTGGGTAATCGCTGTAGTTGGTGAACTTTCGCCCGTTCACCGTGACCGTTGGCGGACAGCTGATCTTGGAGTCTGGAGTCAACCCCGCTCTGAGCAGCGCCAGTGCGGAGACCACCTTGAAGGTCGACCCGGGTGGCGCCCGGCCCACCGTCGCCAGCGACTGGCCGCGGTTGCCTTCACCGTTTGCGGCCGCAACGATGGCGCCGGTCGACGGACGGATAGCCACCAAGGCACTGGCCGGCTTTGTCGACGCCAGCGTCTTTTCCGCGAGCTTCTGCAGCCCGACATTGAGCGTCGTCGTCAACGGCTTGCCTGGCACCGGCTTCACCTCGAAGAGCACGACGGGTTCGGTTTCGGCGGCCGGCGAGGGAGTGGGGGATGGGCTCGCTGAGGCACCGCTCGGCTTGGCGGCGACCATTCGTACGCGCACGCCGGGCGTGCCACGCATTTGGGCGTCATAGCGTTTCTGCAATCCGGTCAGCCCGACCTGGTCTCCGGGCACTACGGCGCCGCCCGACTTCTCGACCTCCTCCTTGGTTGCCTCACCGACCGTCCCGATAATCGGTCGGGCAAAATCGCGGGTCGGCGCCAGCATCTGGCTGGTTCGGATGGAGACCGCACCCGGGATCGCCCGGATCCTTGAGCCGAGTGGTAGATCCGGCGCGTCCATTCGGAGCACTATCGCCAGTACGAAGGCATCGTTACCGGCCGCGGCGACGTTCGCCGCGTACGTTTTGGCGTTGATCTTGACTACCTTTGCGAGCCGAATGGCGGACGCTTTGGCCTTGTCGCCGCTCACCTTCGACTTGTCGATGCCAATCCGGAATACCGTACGGTCCTCCACAATGGGGTCGCCGTCTTCGCCGAGTAGCTCGCCACGCTCGGGATACAGACGCCGCTGCGTCAGTCGGTTCGTGCCATCCAGCTGCGGTTGCACGATGCTCGGCTGCCAGTTGGTCTTCCACTGCCCCGACTCTTTGGACAGCTTGGCCTCCGACTGGTACGCCCACCGTTCCGGAATGCCTGGAAACGTCCAGCTGAACGACAAGCTGGCAGTGGCTGAGGATCGGTCGCGTGAGACCGACGCCACGGTCACACTCGGGCTCAGAGGTCCCATACCGCTCACCAACGGCTTGAACATCTCATTGACTGCAGTGCCGGTGGAGCCCACAAAAGGCAACGGCGATAGATCCTTCGCGCTCAAGCCGGAAGCTAATGCAGCAGCCGCCCGGTCGGGAGTATCGCCCTTGGAGTCCGGATTCGGCTTGGGAAGTGAAATCCCGCATCCCGCCAATGCAAGGGCAAGGATCAGCAGCAGACATCCAGATCGAGCCGAATGAGCTGGCGCCGGCCGGAGGGTCAGACCGCGTGACATCGGGCCATCCTGCCACCTGCGCCGAGCATGAGTAGTGTCGCGGCCATGGGCATCTACGCTAAGCGTCCGGCGAAGATGATCGGCCAGCTCGTTGGAGATGGCTTTGTTGTGCTCTGGGCAATCGGCTGGGCCATCGTCGCAATCTTCGTCCATCGGGTCATTGAGGTGTTGGCTACGCCAGCCAGGGAGACGGCGAGGACCGCCATGCGGTTGGCCGAGAACTTTCGACAGGCCGCAGCAGAAGCCGCCAAGGTGCCAGTCGCTGGTGAACAGATGCGGCGTCCCCTGGACGCGGCGGCAGGGACCCTCGGAAGCTTGATCGACTCGGCCAACGATCAAGTGGTCAGCATCGAACGCCTGGCACTGATCGTCGGTTGGCTGGTCTTTCTTATTCCGGTGGCAACCGTTGTCGCCTTTTGGCTGCCGCGTCGCATCCGCTTCTACCGACAGGCTCACGCCTCTCAAGTTTTCTTGGATTCGCTGGCCGACCTGGACCTGTTCGCTCTCCGGGCGATGGCCGCTCAGCCGCTCTATGTGCTGGCCGAGATCAGCGATGACCCCGTGCAGGCGTGGCGATCCGGTGATCGGGAGGTGATCAACAAGCTGGCCGAAGTGGAACTGAAGCGCAACGGGCTGCAGCTACCGGCAACCTTGCGCGCGGTATCAGACGAGGCCAGTATCAGGTGACAGGGGGATGGTCAGGTGAACCGGCATCAGTTCGAGTTACCGCTCGGCAGCGGCATCGACCGGGGCATGACCATCGTCCAATATGGCCATTACGGTCGCCCGGTGCTGGCCTTCCCGAGCGAGGCCGGTCGCGCCTGGGACTTCGAGAACAACGGCATGCTGGATGCCATCGGTTGCCTGATCAACGACGGACGCGTCAAGCTCTACTGTGTCGACTCCCTCGACGCGGATACCTGGGCGGACCGGGGCATACCGACCGAGGAGCGAGCAATACGGCATGAGGTCTATACCCGCTGGCTGACTCACCACGTGGTGCCACATATCCACGCAGACACCTCGCCAGCGGCGGAGCTGATCACCTTGGGTTGCAGCCTCGGCGCCTATCACGCGGTGCACTTCTCTATGCAGCGGGCCGATCTCGCGCCGCTGGCCATTGGTTTGTCCGGCAACTACGACGTGGGCACCTGGGGCTCCTGGGGCGACCGCGGCGATGCCACGTACTTCGCCAATCCAACCGATTACGTGCCCAACTTGAATGGTGATCATCTGGACTGGCTACGCGGCCGATTGTCGATCTTGCTCGTGGTCGGCCAGGGAGCCTGGGAAACTCATCCCACTGGCGCCCTACCTTCAACGGTTGAAATGGCCCGTCTGCTGCAAGAGAAAGGAATTCGCTGCGAACTGGACCTGTGGGGCTACGACGTCAGTCATGACTGGGAATGGTGGCAGCGCCAGCTGGCACATCACCTACCACGCTTCTGCTAGACCCGAGGAGGTCGAACGTGTCACTTAACCACCACTTGATCGGTTTGCTGCTCGGCGCTGAGGAGGACTGGCC
>DASVEX010000181.1:0-3786 GCA_036380335.1 Propionibacteriaceae bacterium
GGGGTACCGGGACAGCTCGTGCGCCGGTACCTCGGCGTGAATAACCGCGTAACCCGGTAGGTCCGGGGCAGTCTCCGTGCCGTGCACCTGACCGCGGCGCCCGCGCAGATCCGCCAATACGGCGCCGACCGAATCATCGCCAACCGTTATCTCCACCTTGTCGATCGGTTCCAGGAGCGCAACCGTCGATTCGTTTGCCGCCTCGCGCAGTGCCATGGCCCCCGCCGTCTGGAACGCCATATCCGAGGAGTCGACCGAATGCGACTTGCCGTCGACCAACGTCACCCGGAGATCAACCAGGGGATAGCCGGCAAGTACGCCCTTGGGCAGCTGACTGCGAATTCCCTTCTCTACGGAGGGGATGAACTGCCGAGGTACGGCTCCACCGACCACACGCTCGGTGAATTCAAAGCCAGCGCCGCGTGCCAGCGGCTCGATCTCCATCATGCAGACCGCGTACTGACCATGTCCGCCGGACTGTTTGACCAGCCGGCCCTGTGCCGTGATGGGACGGATGAAGGTCTCGCGGAGCGAGGTGCGCACCGGCTCGATATCAACCTGGATATGCCAGGACTCCCGCAACGCCGTCAAAAGCTTGTCGACATGTGCCGGGCCCATCGCCCAGATCACGAGCTGATGGGTCTCGGCATTGTGCTCCAACCGCATCGTGACGTCCTCGGCGACTAGCCGTTGCAGCGCCGACCCCAGCTTCTCCTCATCACCTCGAGAGCTGACGTGTACCGCAACCGGGAGCAGCGGCTCTGGCAGCAGCCACGGTTCGACCAGTGCGGGTTGGGCCTTGCTCGACAACGTGTCGGAGGTTTCCGCGGCCGCAAGCTTGGACACCAGAACAAGATCACCAGCGATCGCGTACGGCTTCGGCCTCGCCTCTTCGGCCAGCGGTGCGGAGAGCGGACCAACTCGATCATCGCTGTCGTGGTTGGGATGGGCGTCGACATGGTGAGAAGCAAACTGCTGCAGGTGTCCAGACACGTGCAGCGGAGTGTCCGGACTGAGTGTTCCGGAGAACACCCGGACCAAGGAGAGCCGGCCGACAAACGGGTCGCTGGTCGTTCGTACCACTTCAGCGACCAATGGACCGTCTGGGTCGCAGCTCACCGGGCCGAAGGTGACGCCGCTTGGCTTGTACACCGTTGGCAGTGGCGAGGATGCCGGCGACGGGAAGCCCTGCTCGAACAACTCGTACAGCCCTTCGATGCCCATCCCCGTCGGTGCGTGCGCCGGGATGATCGGGAAGAACCGCGCCGTACCGACCGCTGCGCGCAGGTCGGGCATGACGATGTCTAGGTCGATCTGTTCGCCACTGAGGTGCCGGTCCAGCAGGGTCTCGTCCTCGGATTCCTCAATGATCGATTCGATCAAGGGATCCCAGTACTCCTCGATCATCCCGGCTTCGGTCTCATCAGGCTCCCGCCTGACTGGCTCCCCACTGCGATAGTCGGTGACGCTGCGACGCAGCAAGTTGATCGCGCCAACCACGTGGCCGTCCTCGATCAGCGGTACGCCGAGCGGTTGCACGTCGCCAAAGACCCGCCGGCATCGCGCAACGGCTTCCTCGTAGTCGGCGCGGGACTGTTCGAGCTTGGTCACCGCAATTGCCCGCGGCATGTTCGTCGACTCGCACTCGCGCCACAACATCCGGGTGGCATCGTCGATCTCGTCGCTGGCCGAGACCACGAAAAGCACCGCATCGGCGGCGCGCAGTCCGGCGCGCACCTCGCCGACGAAGTCGGGGTTGCCGGGTGTGTCGAGGAGATTGATCACGACATCGCCGCTGGCGATAGAGGCGGCAGCGAGTGCCTGCGTCGGCGCCGGCTCCCCGCGTACATGCCGAGCCGGCGTACGCGCCGTGATCAAACCCTCGAACAGCGTGCTCTTGCCGGCGCCTGCCGGCCCGACGAGCACCACGTTGCGGATCAGTTCCGGCGACTGCGGACCGTGTTGGCCCGAATCGGCTCCGTTGCCCATGCCTCACCCTTTCCAGTACGCCGCTGCGCAAATTGACGCCCGTGGAGAGCCAATCCGCTTCCCCTAACTCGCCACGCGCGCGTTCCAGCAACCCTACGATGCAACCGTGAGTGAAATCGACCCGATGGACCTCGCAACTCCAGCGCAGGACCAGCGAAAGTCGGTTGGCCGCCTCACCCGCCTCATCGCGCGAAGCTTGTCCATGGTCTGGCAGTCTGCACGGGCCCCATTCGCGGCGCTAATTGGGCTGCAAATTCTCAATGCCGTCGCTTTGTTATTCCAGATCGTTGCCATTGAGCTGGCCTTGACTGCTGTCTTGGAGATCTCCGGCAGCGGCGCGAACTTCTGGAGTCTGGCGCAGCCAGTCCTGCTGCTTGCCGGGCTCACTGCCGCGACCGCGGTCATTGCCTCGGTGCAGGTCGGGCTTGGCCGTTACACCGCGGAGCTTGTCGCTGCGATCATGTGGCAGCGCGTCCTGCGGGTGGCTACCCGTGTCGATCTTCGCAAGTTTGAATCAGCTCGGTTTTACGATCGCTTGCAGCGCGTTCAGGCGAGTGCCCTGACGCGGCCGTACCAGATCACCTACGGGTTGGTTGCAACCATCGGGGCTGCGGCGGCGAGCGCCGGGCTGGTGGTCGCGATCGTGCTGCTGCACCCCGCATTGCTGCCGTTGCTGATCATTGGCGGCGTACCAGTGTTGATCACCAGTCGACGGCAGAGTCAGCTGGAGTTTGATTTTCTATCTCGGCAGTCGCAATCGATGCGACTGCGGAACTACCTGACCTGGGTGCAAACAGGCCGAGACGAGGCCAAGGAAGTTCGAGCGTTCGGGCTGGCGCGGAACTTCGGCACGCGGTTGAACCTCTTGTACACCGAGTACCTTCGTGATCTTGCACAACATCTCTGGCACCGATCCAGACTGGGTGCGATCGGTAGCTTCGGCTCAGCCGTGCTGCTTGCGCTGACCCTTTTGGTACTGGTGTGGTTGATCTTCATCGGTCGGCTGAGCATCGCGGAGGCCGCTGCCGCGCTCGTCGCGATCCGCATTCTGGCTGGTCAGGTGCACTCCGGATTCACCGGCGTCCAAGCGATCTTCGAATCGGGTTCGTTCATCGATGATCTGGACGGTTTCCTCACCTTGGCTCCGGCTGCGGAGGGCGGCACACGCGAGATCGCACCGCCGACGGAGTTTCATCGCCTCCGGGCCGATTCGGTGAGCTTTTCCTATCCCGGCCGTAGCCAGCTCGCTCTGCAGTCCGCCGACATCGAGATCAACCGCGGCGAGGTCGTGGCGCTGGTTGGTGAGAACGGTTCAGGCAAGACCACGCTGGCGAAGGTGATCGCTGGGCTGTACGAGCCCGGAAGCGGAGCCGTCCGGTGGGATGGCATCGACGTACGCAGCTTCCGACCTGAGCTGTTCCGCGAGCGCGTTGCGATCATCTTCCAGGACTTTGTCCGGTACGCGCTCTCCGCAGAGGAGAACATCGCGATAGCCAGACCGGACGAGGACATTGATCATGCAGCGATCCGCGAGGCGGCCAAGATCGCGGACGCCGACTCGTTCCTCGCTGCACTCCCGGCCGGCTATCAGACTCCGCTGTCCCGTCGCTTCAGCGGCGGCCACGAGCTGTCCGGCGGGCAGTGGCAGAAGGTGGCGATCGCTCGCGCGTTCTATCGCAGCGCACCGTTGTTGATCATCGATGAACCGACCGCAGCTCTGGATGCCCGGGCAGAGTACGAGTTGTTCTCCTCGCTGCACGAGGTACTGCGGGGACGCAGCGCCTTGATCATTTCGCA
>DASVEX010000182.1:0-15855 GCA_036380335.1 Propionibacteriaceae bacterium
CAAAAACTACGCGACGTCTTCGCTGTCCAGCTCGGCGAGAATGGCACGTAGCTCATTCCTGAGCTCGGAGCGCAAGTAGTCACGGGTGGCCAACTCACCGACCGACATCCGCACACTCGCAATCTCTCGTGCCAGAAAGTCCATGTCCGCGCGGCTCTGTGCCGCCTGCGCGCGGTCCCGTTCTGCGATGACCCGGTCGCGGGCTTCCTGCCGATTCTGGGCGAGCAAGATCAGCGGTGCGGCGTAGGAGGCCTGCAAGGACAAGATCAAGGTCAAGAAAATGAAGGGGTACGAATCGAAGTGAGGGCGCGGTGGACCGTACGGCAGATTCCAGAGGATCCAGAACACGATGACGACTGTCATCCCGAACAGGAACCGTGCTGTCCCCATGAACCGGGCAAAGCCCTCAGCGAACTTGCCGAACGCCTCCCGATCGACTCTGATGGAAGGGATGGTTGACCGCCGGCGGCGACCCGGTGTGTTCAGTCGCTCCGCGTCCCGCGCGGCTCTAGCCATGGTTGATCACTCCAGCGTCCGGCTTCGCCGACACCGCATCCAGCTCGGTGCCACGCCAGTCATCGGGCAACATGTGATCAAGGACGTCATCGACCGTGATCGCGCCGATCAAACGATGATCAGCATCGACCACAGGAGCGTTCACCAGGTTGTACGTCGCGAAGTAGCGGCTGACTTCATGCACGTTCGCCTGGTCGGTGAGGGTCTGCAGATCGGTGTCGATCAAGGCGGAGACGAGTGTCGAGGGGGGCTCGCGAAGCAGCCGCTGGAAATGCACCGCGCCGACGAAACGTCCGGTTGGAGTGTCCAGTGGTGACCGGCAGACGTAGACCATGCAGGCCAGGGCGGGTGTCAGCTCCGCATCTCTGATCCGAGCGAGGGCGTCGGCGACAGTTGCATCGGGCGGCAAGATCACCGGCTCGGGCGTCATCATGCCGCCGGCCGTGGACTCGGCATAGCGAAGCAGTCGCCGTACGTCTTTGGCGTCCTCCGGCTCCATGCGTGCCAACAGCACCTCGGCCATCTCTGGGGCCAGCTCGGCGATCAAGTCGGCGGCGTCGTCAGGATCCATCTCCTCCAAGATGTCTGCGGCGCGCTCGGTATCGAGCTCAGAGATCAACTGCACCTGCTCGTCTTCGGGCAACTCCTCCAAAGCGTCTGCCAGTTTGTGATCATCAAGCGCAGAGGCAACTTCGGCCCGACGCTCGCGGGACATCTCGTGAAGTTCCCGGGCGATGTCGGCAGCCTTCATGTCCTCCATCGCGGCCAGCAGCTGGTCGGTGCCCTGGCCGCGGTCGAACGCCAAGATCTTGATCGCCGACCAGTCAACGATGGTGACGTGGCCGCGCCGACCAAATCGCCGGCGGCTTCCCGCCTCCCGCAGCGCCACCTGCGACAACTCCCAGTCATAGGAGCGTACGAGCCGCATTGCTACGTCGAAGATGACTGATGACCCTGGGTGGTCGGTACGCTCCACAGTCAGGTCGAAGAGGTCGCCGATCACCAGCATCTCCGACTCGCGGCGCTCGAAGCGACGGGTGTTGACGACGCCGCTGATGACAACCTGAAAACCGTCGATGCTGCGTACCCGGGCCATCGGAATGAAGATTCGGTGACGTGCGAACAGCTCGACGACCAGGCCCTTGACTCGTGGTGGTCGCCCGGCAGCCCGTCGTTGCACGACGACGTCGCGCTCCTTCCCTACCTGATCCCCAGCGCTGTCGAGGACTGGCAGGCCCCGGATGCGTGAGATGAAAACCGAGGGTGCACTCGCTGCCACGTTTCGATTATCACAGTCTGTCGGCTAGTCACATCGCAAGATCAGGTCGGCTAGTGTCGAAACATGGCAGCAGACGAGATGATCAGCTTCAAAGATCTCTGCATCGATGCCACCGATCCCGAGGTCCAAGCAAGGTTTTGGGCTGCGGCGCTCGGGCTTCGCGCTGAGCCGACGGGTAGCGATTTCCGGCTGGTGGGCGAGGTTCCCGAGCAAACGTTCTGGGTGAACAAGGTGCCCGAGCCGCGGAGCGTGAAACAGCGCGTACACCTCGACGTGCACGTCGCGGCAGTCTCTGACCTCACCAAGCTTGGCGCGGTCATCGTCGACGAGGCCCAGCCGTGGACGGTGCTGGCAGACCCCGTGGGTGGCGAGCTGTGCGCCTTCGTACGCGAGCCCGATGCGCTGCCTGATTACCGAATCTACGAGGTGGTCGTCGACGCTGCCGATCCAGTCACTATTGCGTCTTGGTGGGCCGAACGCTATGGCTCAGATGTTGGTCATGATCAAGATCAGGGCTTCTCCTGGATCGAGGGGGTCAGCGGCATGCCCTGGCCGATGGTCTTTCCATCGGTTTCTGAGCCCAAGACGGTCAAGAATCGGATGCACTGGGATGTCTGGGGTGAGACCGCAACATTCCTCGCAGCCGGTGCCACGCTGCTCCGAGGCCGCGACGATGAAATCGGCTGGGATGTGCTGGCTGACCCGGAGGGTAACGAATTCTGCGTATTCAGCAGGCACGAGATCTGACAACGCACTGCAAGCTGCTCGCGTTACAGCGATACGCACTTTGCAGCCTGCACGTCGTGACAGGAACGCACGTGCACGTGCGTTCCTCCTGCGATACACAAGTTGCAACCTGTGCATCGTGACAGGACCGGATGTGCACGTGCGCTCCTCAAGCCAGGCCCGAGAGATCAACGAGTAAATTGGGAGGGCGAACCTTCAGGAGGACACCATGGCCATTCCGCCGCGGCAGTTCGGCTCGCTCTTCGAGCTGCAGTTCCCCCAGTCTGTCGGGATCTACAGCAGCTACGAGGACGCCCAGAAAGCGGTCGACTTCCTGGCGGACTCCAAGTTTGAAGTGCAGAACCTGGCGATCGTGGGCACCGACCTCAAGTCAGTCGAGCGGGTCCTCGGGCGACGCAATTGGGGCACGGTGATTACTCAGGGCTTGCAGTCCGGTATCTCAACCGGGCTTCTCGTCGGGTTAGTGATGTTGATCTTCACTCGACCCGCGAGCGTCTTGCTGTTGTTGCTGGTCTCACTGGCGATTGGTGTCGCCCTGGGCATTGGATTCAGTGCCGCGGCGTACGCGATGAGTCGCGGGCGGCGGGACTTCACGTCGGTGACCCAGACGATCGCCACAAAGTATGAGGTGCTCTGCGAGCACAAGGTCGCTGCTCAGGCCCGCGAAATGTTGCAAGGTATGCCCGGCGCCCGCGCAGCCGCGTTCGAGTAGTAAGCCGCTCGTTCCGCTGCGCCACAGTAGGGCGCGGCGGCGCGGCGCGAACCCTACAACCAATGGTTGCGTTTGAAGCCGAAGTAGAGCGTGACCATGATCAACAAGATCACCCCGAGCAGCGCGAAGTAGCCGTAATGCCAACGCAACTCGGGCATGTTGTCAAAGTTCATCCCGTAGATGCCGGCCACCATCGTCGGCACTGCAACGATCGCCACCCACGCCGAGATCTTGCGCATGTCCTCGTTGTCGGCCACCGACGCTCGGGCCAGGCCGGCCTGCAAGATCGAGGAGAGCACCTCGTCGAATGACGCCACGGCTTCGCGAGCCTCGGTGTGGTGATCAGCCAGCTCACGAAAGTACGCCTTGGCCTCGGGTGGAATGACCGGGAGCTCACGCGTGGCGAGCCGCAGCAGCGGCGCACCGAGCGGCATGACGCAGCGCTTGAATTCGATCAACTCCCGCTTGAGCTGATACACCCGCTCGACTTCCCGCTGGCCGCCGCGTGCGAAGACCCGGCTCTCGATCTCGTCGACATCTTTCTCAAACTCCGCAACGACCTCGAGGTAGTCGTCGATGATCTTGTCGGCGATCGCGTACAACACCTCGGAGGGCCCGCGTGCCAACCGCGCCGGATCGGCTTCCATGGTGCGGCGCAGCGCACTCAACTGGGCATGCTCCCCGCGCCGTACGGTGATCACAAAATGATCACCAAGGAAGACCATCACCTGACCAGTTGCCACGACCTCCGACGTATCAGTCAGTTCCTCGTGCTCCACGTAGGAGACGGTGGAAATGACCATGAAGAGGTCATCGCCGAACATCTCCAACTTGGAGCGCGTATGGCCGTGCACCGCATCTTCGACAGCTAACGGATGCAGATCAAACTCCGATGCCAGCGCCATCAGATCCCCATCCTGGGGGTCTTTGAGACCCAGCCAGACAAAGCCTTCTCCAGCGTTGGCGAGATGTGCCGCCACACTGAGGTTTTCGGCCGGCTTGCGTACGCCGTCGACGTACCAGGCCCACGCAATGATCGAGCTGGGTGTCGATGATGACGGCGCTATCCCGTCGATCTCTGAGCGCCGGTTCAGCGAGGAGATGGGTTGCAGGTCGCGACGATGTGATGCTGTCGTCATTGCCAACCTCCTCAGTGCTATTCGATGACAGACTCCGGCGTCGTCCAGATGCTTGACAGCCAGGCCTCGACATCGGCGCTACGTCGGGGAAGCGCCGCGGTCAGATTCTCATTGCCTGTCGAAGTAATCAAGATGTCGTCTTCTATCCGTACCCCGATGCCGCGCAGCGCTGGCGGAATCAGCTCGTCGTCCGGCTTGAAATACAGCCCGGGCTCGACGGTGATGATCATGCCTGGTTGCAAGACCCCTTCGCGGTAGTTTTCTACCCGGGCCTGCGCGCAATCATGGACATCGATGCCAAGGTGATGTGAGGTGCCGTGCACCATCCAGCGCCGATACTGCCCGCCGTGCTCGCCGAGCGTCTCCGCGACGCTGACCGGCAGCAGCCCCCAGTCGCCAAGATGCTGAGCGATCACTGCAATCGCCGCCCGGTGGACCTCAGCGAAGCGTGCACCTGGCCGCGCGGCGGCAATGCCCGCCTGCTGCGCTTCGTAGACAGCGTCATAGACCATCCGCTGCTCGTCGCTGAAGGTGCCGTTGATCGGCACCGTGCGCGTGATGTCGGCTGTATAGAGAGAATCGAGCTCGATGCCCGCGTCCAGCAGCAGCAGCTCGCCCTCACGAAGATCACCATCATTGCGGATCCAGTGCAACGTACAGGCGTGATCACCAGCAGCTGCGATGGTGTCATAGCCGACGGCGTTGCCGAGATGCCGAGCATGCAAGCCGATGATGCCTTCGATCCAGCGTTCGCCTCGTCCTCGCCGAACGGCGTCTGGGATGCTTGCTGCGACTGCCTCGAATGCCGCTGCCGTTTGCCGGCAGGCTTCCCGCATTTCATGGATTTCGTACTCGTCCTTGATCAACCGAAGCTCACTGAGCACCATGGCGAGTTCGCGATCTGATTCCGCCGTTGCCGCTCGCTGTTGATCATCGTCCGTGGTACCGCGGATTTCCGAGATCAGTTGTCGGATTTCGGTATCCAGGTCGGTTGAGAGCACCCGGAGCGGCACAGTGTCGGCATTCTTCCGCAGGTGATCTCCCAGGTCGGAGATCGAGGCGCACGGGATGCCGCAAAGCGCACCCATCTCCTCAAGCGATGCGCGGCGCCCCACCCACAGCTCGCCAAAACGGCTGTCGGCGTAGAACCCTTCAGAATCTCGAGGTGCCCGCGGGTTGAAGTAGAGCGTGGCGTCATGGCCTGCGTCGGTCGGCTCCAGCACCAGTACGGCGTCGGGCTCTCGGTCGGTGCCGAGACCGGTGAGGTGCGCGAAGGCCGAGTGCGGACGGAAGCGGTAGTCGGTGTCATTGGCGCGTACCTTGAGACCGCCCGCGGGAATGACCAGCCGCTCACCAGGGAACCGCGGACTGACCCGCTGACGACGAGAACGGGCGGGAACGGCCGCCGGAAGCTGATTCGGAAGGTCTTTCTCCTCGGATGCCCAGCCTTGGACGATGAAGGCCTTGAAGGCCTCGGAAAACGGAATCTGGCGGTTCGGCAAATCGGGCCGACGATCGCTCATGTGCGCCATTCTTCCAGCGTCTGCTGTGCTCGTGTTCCTATGCTCTGGAGGACGCTGAGCGATACCGTGAGCCGCATGCCAACGAGTCTGTTTCTGGTCCGGCATGGCGAGACTGAATGGAGTCTGTCCGGCCAGCACACCTCAATTACCGACTTGCCGCTTACCGATCATGGCGAGCAGCAGGCGCGGGCGCTTCATGGCCGTTTGGCGCCGCAAGATTTCCAGCTGATTCTCAGCAGTCCGCGCGGCAGGGCTCGCAGGACTGCCGAGCTTGCTGGGTTTGTCGGCGAGTACGAGCCCCGGGTTGATCCCGACCTCGCCGAGTGGTTCTACGGAAACTATGAGGGCAGGACCAGCGTGGAGATCTGGCAGACGGACCCAGGGTGGACGATCTGGAGCGGCGATGTGCCCGGGGGAGAATCGGCTGCCCAGGTTGGCGCCCGGCTCGATCGGGTGATCGCACGGGTACGTGGGTCAGGGGTCGAGCGGGCCATCTGCTTCGGGCACGGCCACGCGCTGCGAGCACTGACGATGCGTTGGCTAGGGCTCGACCTGCACCTCGGCGTGCACTTTCCGCTGGACACGAGCACCGTCTCGGTGTTGGGCGAGGATCGTGGCGAGCCCGCCCTCGATCGGTGGAATGCCCTGCCGTAGCCGGGGGGAATCAGACTAGCTCGGTGATCTCAGCAGGTAACTGACGGCTGGCCGACCGACTCCGCTGTTTGCGAACCTATGAAGTCGGCGAAAGGAATCCAATGGGCTTCGTTGAAGACACACTGGCAGCGCCGCGGCCGAATGAGCTCGCGAGCGTGGATCTCCCGCGCAGACAGCCTTACCACCCCTCACCTGACTCCTGGCAGGACGAAGTCGTCTACTTCCTGCTCGTCGACCGGTTCAGCGACGGCGCCGAGAGCACCAGACCGCTACTCGATCGGGCGCAGCTGGCGGACGCCCGTCCCGATCAGGCCAACGGAGAGCCCTGGCGCTGGGACAGCTGGGCGTCGTCCGGAAGCAATCGCTATCAGGGCGGAACCTTGTCCGGGGTGACCAGCAAGCTCGACTACCTCCAGGGCCTGGGCGTAACGACAGTGTGGCTGAGTCCAGTCTTTCGGCAGCGCGGACATCTGAACACCTACCACGGGTACGGGGTTCAGGACTTCCTCGATGTCGATCCACGATTCGGCACCCGCGACGACCTGGTAGAGCTCGTTACCCAGGCACACCGGCGAGGGCTTCGGGTGTTGCTCGATGTGATCTTCAACCACTCCGGCGCGAACTGGCTCTACCCAGGCGGGGAGCTCAAGCCGGCTTACACCAGCGGCCAGTACGCGTTTGGAGACTGGCGTGGCGACGAGGGCCAGCCCATACCAGCGATCGTCGGCCGGGAGGACGGCGCATGGCCGGGCGAATTCTCCGATCCAGACCGTTACACCCGGGCTGGCGCGGGAAGCCTCGACGCAAGCAAGTTCCCCGACGTTGATGATGCGGAGTTCCGCCGTACCGACTTCGAAGACTTGCGCGACTTTGCGCTCGACGCCCCAGGAACCTTGAGTCTGCTCGCCCGGGCGTACATGTACTGGATCGCACTCACCGACTGCGATGGTTTCCGGATCGACACCGTCAAGCATGTGAGCTACGAGCAGGCGCGGAACTTTTGTGGGGCGATCAAGGAGTTCGCCACCAACCTCGGCAAGCGGGATTTCTTCTTGGTGGCCGAAGTCCCCGACGATGATTTCGCCAACCGCTATCTCAATGCGGTCGGCCGGAACCTGAATGCAGCGCTGGACATCAGTGCCGGTCGGCTGGCGCTTCGCGATCTCTCTCGAGGGCGTTCCGACCCGGCCCGCTACTTCAGCAACTTCGACGTCGGCTCGGCACCGTTGGGCTCCCACCGCAACCTCGGCGACAAGCTGATGTCGGTGCTCGATGATCATGATCATGTCTACGGCGAGAAGCTGCGGTTCGCGGCTGGTGCCACAAATGATCATGAGGCGAACGCTGCTACAGCCGTCCAGTTGCTGACCCTCGGGATCCCGTGCCTCTACTACGGAACCGAACAGGGCTTTGCCGGTCCAGAAGAGGCGGAGCAGCGCTGGCTACCCGGTTGGGGCGGCCATGATCGCTACTTGCGCGAGGCGATGTTTGGCCCCCGCTTCCCGCGGGCACCCGGTCGGGCGGGAGTTCCAGGCCTGGGCGCCGGCAGCGGCCTTGATCATCAACTGCCAGGTTTCGGACCGTTCGGCACCGCGGGCGCTCACTGCTTCGACGCTGACCACCCCCTGTACCGTCGCATCGCTGCTCTCACGGCCGCCCGCGGCGACTTTCCGGTACTGCGCTCGGGTCGTCAGTATCTGCGGCCGGTGTCGATCTTCGGCGAGAACTTCGGCCCAGCGCGCTCCGGCGAGTTGTTCGGCTGGTCCCGCCTCCTCGTCGACGAGGAGGCGCTCTGCGTCGTCAACCCGAATGTGTCGGCTTCTCGGGGGGCAGATGTGCTGGTTGACGCGCAGCTCAACCCACTAGGTTCGGCGTTCACCGTGATCATGAACAGTGCGGAGGCAGCCGGGGTAGCGGGTGCCAATCACCCGGTCGGCAGCCAGCTACCGGTACGCCGTGCGGCGTCGGGTGCCGCGTACCTGGAGATCCGGGATGTGGCTCCGAGCGAGGCGGTGGTGCTGGTCAACCGGCCCTGATCGGGGAATGGGCGATCACCTAAGGTGGTGCCCGCGGGCGTAGCAACGCTCGGTTTTTTCGAGGAGGATGAGGGCGATTAGGGCCGACAAAGGTGCGCAGTTGCGCCTGCTGGATTTGCAGACCGTCGACACGACACTCGCCCGGCTCGGCCATCGGCGCCGGACGCTGCCCGAGCATGGTGTGATTGCCAAACTGCAAACCCGGCGTTCGGCGCTGGCCTCGGATTTGATCGCCGCCGAGACGACGATCTCCGATCTCGAACTAGACCAGGCCAAGGCCGAAACCGACCTCGAGCCGGTGCGCGAGCGGCTCAACCGAAATCAGGTGCGGATAGCCAATGGCACGGTGGCCGACCCGAAGGCGCTGTCCTCGATGGTCGATGAGGTCAGCCATCTCAAGAAGCGGATCAGCGATCTCGAAGACGCCGAGCTCGATGTGATGGAGCAATTGGAAGCCGCCTTCACTGACCGGGAGACGCTGCGCGGTCGAATAGCGCAGGTCGACAACGACCTCGTGGAGACCGTTGCCGAACGCGATCGGCAGCTCGCAGCTCTCGATGACGAGATCGGTGGCTTACGTGCAGAGCGAGCCGGTCTTGCGCCGCTGATACCGCCGGATCTGCTCACCCTCTACGACAGGATCGGCGCCAGCCATGGCGGAATTGGCGCCGCCGAGCTGCGGCAGCGCCGCTGCACCGGCTGCCAGCTGGAAATCAACGCAGCTGACCTGCGGGCGTTTTCCGCCGCACCGGAGGACGAGGTGGTGCGCTGTGAGGAGTGCGGCCGCATCCTGGTCCGCACCCCCCAGTCGGGATTGTGATGGCAGCACGACGACCGACCAATACCCAAGCCGGGCCGGGCTTCTTCGATGAGCCTGCAGGAGCTCCTGCACTGACGTCGGGTCGTCTGCTGATCGTCGAGGCGGACGGCGGATCCCGCGGCAACCCCGGACCAGCGGCGTACGGAGCTCTGGTCCGCGACGCACAGACCTCGAAAGTCCTGGCGGCCGAAGGTCTGCCCATCGGGCGGGCGACCAACAATGTTGCCGAGTACCGCGGCCTGATTGCCGGACTTGAAATGGCGCGCGAACTAGATTCGGGCGCCGCACTCGAGGTGCGGATGGACTCCAAGTTGGTGATCGAGCAGATGGCGGGCCGTTGGAAGATCAAGCATCCCGACATGAAGCCGCTGGCGCTGCAGGCAGCGCGGCTGCGGCCGGCTTCGGTGACCTGGACGTGGGTGCCGCGGGAAGACAATAAGGCAGCCGACACCCTGGTGAACCGCGCGTTGGATGGGGATCCTGTGCCGCGGCAGTACCCGGTCGACCGGCCCAGCTGAAAGGCCGGAGTCTGCGGGGCGGTGCTATTAAGCTGCGGTCATGCCTGCCCGCCAGCTCGGACTGCCGCCGGCTGTACCTGAAGAGTTGGCCAAGGGTCTAGCGGCTATCCGGGAAGCTGCGGAGGTGCCAAACGCCTTTCCCGTCGAGGTCCAGGTTGCCGCCGAGAGGGCCGCCGCCGAACCGCAGCTTCCTGATCTTGATCGCACCGATCTGGAGTTGATCACCATCGATCCGGCGGGTTCTCGTGATCTTGATCAAGCGTTGCACATCGCTCGCGGACCAAATGGTGACTTCGTCGTCTCCTACGCGATCGCTGATGTCGCAGCCTTCGTTCGATCAGGCGATCCGATCGATCGTGAGGCTCATCGGCGTGGGACTACGCTCTACGCGCCGGACTGTCGCACTCCGCTGCATCCGCAGGTGCTCAGTGAGGGCGCGGCCAGCCTGCTGCCGAATGAGATCCGACCCGCGCTGCTGTGGACGATCACGCTGAACCATCGCGGTCAGACGATGTCGGCCGAGGTGGCGCGGGCCAAGGTGCGCAGTCGGGCCCAACTGAGCTATCGAGAAGCCCAGGCAGAGATCGACAGCGGTAGACCCCGCGAGAGTCTCATGCTGCTGAAGCTGGTCGGTCAGTGGCGTGAGATCCGGGAACATGATCGCGGCGGAGTGAGCCTGAAGATCCCGCAGCAGGAGATCCGGCCCAAAGGAGATGGCTGGACTCTCGGTTTTCGTGCCCCCGAGCCAATCGAAGGGTGGAACGCGCAGATTTCGCTGCTCGCTGGCATGGCGGCGGCACACATCATGTTGTACGGCCAGGTCGGCATTCTGCGGACCTTGCCGCCAGCAGATGCCTACTCATTGAGCCGGCTCCGTCAGATCGCCAAGGCACTGCGGATCGTCTGGCCGCCGGAGATGGATTATCCCGACTTCGTGCGTACCCTCAGCCCGAGTCGGCCCGATCAGGCGGCAATGCTCAATGCCGCCACCAGGTTGTTCAGGGGCGCCGGCTATCGAAGCTTCAGCGGCGGCATTCCCGAAAACGCCGACCACGCTGCACTTGCCAGCGAATACGCCCATACCACGGCGCCCTTGCGTCGGCTCGTTGATCGCTACTCCGGTGAGATCTGCGTCGCTCTGTGCTCCGACCAGCCAGTTCCGGAGTGGGTCTTGCGTGATCTTGACGCCCTGCCCGAACAGATGATGGCAGCTGAACGGCGAGCCAAGAAGTACGAGAAAGCGATCATCGATCTGCTCGAGGTCTATTTGCTGGCTGATCGGGTGGGCCAGACATTCATGGGCACCGTGATCGATGTCGACCGCGATAAGAACCGCGGCAGACTGATGATCACCGAACCGGCCATCGAAGCCCAACTGATGGGGGATCGGCTACGCCTCGGCCAGGAAGTGCTCGCCCGCCTGACAGCCGCCGACTACGCAGGAGGTGCGCTGGTCTTTGAGGTCGCGCGAGATGATCAGCCGCCCATCTGATGCTTTGCCGCCGCTACCACCGCCTCGGGCGTAAAGCCGAACTTGGATTGCAGCGCCTTGAGCGGAGCCGAAGCACCGAAGGTGCTCATGGCGATGATCGTGCCGTTGTGGCCGGCCCAGCGATGCCACCCGAACGAGGAGGCTTGCTCGATCACTACGCGCGCATTCACATCGGGGGGCAGCACGCTGTCGCGATACTCCTCGCTTTGGCGATCGAACAGCTCCCACGACGGCATGCTGACCACCCGTGCCTTGATCCCCTCATCCACCAGCTGCTCGTACGCGGAGACTGCGAGCGAGACCTCACTGCCACTGGCTATCAAGATCACCTCCGGTATCTCGTCCGGATCGCCGGCGAGCACGTATGCGCCCTTGGCCACACCGCTCGCCGAGGCGTACTTGCTGCGGTCCAGGGTAGGCAGCGCCTGCCGGGACAAGATCATCGCCACCGGGTCGTGCCGCAGCGGCATGATCACCCGGTAGGCTTCCACGAGCTCGTTGGCGTCGGCCGGGCGCATGTCGATCATGCCCGGCATCGCCCGCAGCGAAGCCAGTTGCTCGACCGGCTGATGCGTCGGTCCGTCCTCGCCAACCCCGATCGAGTCGTGGGTGAACATGTGGATCACCGGAAGCTCCATGAGCGCGGAGAGCCGCAGCGCACCACGTTGGAAATCGGAGAAGATCAAGAATCCGGCCTGGTAGACCTTGATCTTGCTGAGCGCCAACCCGTTCGCAACAGCACCGGCGGCATGTTCGCGTACGCCGAAGTGCAGGTTACGACCGGCCCGGTTGTCCGCCTGGAAGTCACCGGCACCTTCAAAAGTGAGCCGAGACTTGTTAGACGGCGCCAGATCGGAGGAGCCGCCGATCAGCCAGGGCACGCGCTGCGCGACGATATTGAGCACCTTCTGGTTGCTGTCCCGGCTGGCAACACCCTTGGTATCCGCCGGATACTCGGGCAGGTCGGCATCCCAGTCTTCCGGTAGCTGGCGTGTCTGCATCTTGTCGAGTTGGTCGGCGAGCTCGGGAAACTCCTTGCCGTACTTGGCAAAGAGCTCGTCCCACTCCGCCCGTACCTCGGCACCACGCTTGCCGAGATCGGCGAAGTGGCTGCGCACCTTCTCCGGAACGAGGAAGCTCTCGTCTTCCGGCCAGCCGTAGTTCCGCTTCGCGCCCCGGACCTCCTCCACGCCCAAGGGCTCACCATGTGCGGAGTGGCTGCCCTGCTTGGTGGGCGCGCCGTAGCCGATGATGCTCTTGACGACGATCAAGGTCGGCCGATCTTGCTCAGCCTCGAACGCATCGAGCGCCTGAGCTAGCGCGTCAAGATCATTGGCGTCGTCGACATGCTGAACGGCCCAGCCGTAACCCTCGAACCGCGTCGCGACATCCTCGGTGAAGGCGAGATCGGTGCTGCCCTCGATGGTGATCTTGTTGCTGTCATAGAGCCAGCAGAGATTGGAAAGCTTCTGATGCCCCGCGAGTGAGGCTGCCTCGGAGGCGATGCCTTCCATCATGCAGCCGTCACCAGCAATCGCGTAGACGTTGTAGTTGAACAAGTCGTAGCCGGGTCGGTTGAACGTGGCCGCCTGCCAAAGGCCGGCCATCGCCATGCCAACGCTGGTCGCGATTCCTGTGCCTAGTGGACCGGTGGTGCATTCAATGCCGGCAGTCCAGCGGTATTCCGGATGTCCGGGGCACTTGGAATCGAGCTGGCGGAACTTCTTCAAGTCCTCCAGCGGAACGGCTAGCTCGCCGAGGACCTCGTACTGGGGATTGACCGACTTGACGCCTGCCAGATGGAGCGTCGAATACAACAAGGTCGAGGCATGACCAGCAGACAGTACAAACCGATCGCGATCGCTCCAGATCGGATGGTCGGGGTCGAAGCGCAGCCTTTGCCAGACCGAGTACATCACTGGTGCAAGTGCCATTGGCGTGCCTGGGTGGCCGGAATTGGCCGCCTGGACGGCATCGATGCACAAAGTACGGATGGTGTCGATGGCGAGCTTCTCGATGGGGTCGCTGTCCAGAGCAGGGAACTCGGTGCTTGCGGTCTGGGTCATGGTCAACCTTCCTCGGTACGCGACCTGCGTCGAAGGTCGCGGTCAATCGGTGGTCGTCGGCGGACACGCATGCCTGAGTGCACGCTATCGCCCACGACTCATTGCCGGAAGAATCGGTGGTACATCAGGAGCCGAGGCACGGCTTCATCAGAATGCTGCCGGCCTTCTCAGCCCTTGATCTGGTCCAAAATTCGTTGCGCCGAGTCCTTACTGATGGCATGGCCGGGATCACTGAGAATGATCATTGTGATCCGCCGGCCATTCCGTTCGGCGATCTCGGTCCACGTGCTGTCGGGATAGGTGCGGCGGTCGACCAACCCACTGAGGCCCGAAAGGATCCTGGTTCGTACGGGTTCATTTCTTGCAGTACAGGACTGGACCTGTCGACGGTAGAGCTCGAAGTAATGAGCCGCGGCCAGTTCGTCGTCAAATTCCAGTACCAGGCCGATCCCGCGGTCGCCTGATCGATTGTGATAGTTGCCTTCGAGGGCTGCGTCAGGGTCGGTGTAGTCGTCGCGAGTGACGGTGGTACAACCGAGCGTGATTACGTCTTGTGCTGCGTAGCGGGGATCACGTGCGTGCACCCAGGTGCCGTTGCCCTCAAAGCCTTCCTCGTCGCTCCCCTCGAGCACCGCCGTCTGCCACCCTGCCGGAGTGGGCAGCGACTTGGCCGTCAGGCTTCCGGCCGTGGTCGGCGCCGGCCCACTCGGAGGTGGCGGGGGAGGCAGCGTATTGGTGGTCGTCGGCTCGCCCGTCGCAGGGGCCCTGGGTGACGATACGGCCACCGACGTCGCTGAGATTTGTGGCGCCGACGTGCTGGCGGGCGAAGGCGCCGGCAACGACGGCGAGCAGGCGGCGAGGACAAGGCCGCTTAAACCCGCCAGAGAGGATCCGAGCAACCGGGCGCGGATCGTGGCGTAGGTCATCCGCGATATTCGAAGTGTTGGTAGTCCTTTCCTGGTGACCAGAGACCACCCCAGAAAAAGTCGTACGCGCGCAGCTTTTGGGTCAAGTCTGAGTTCTTGTTCAGCATGCCTGACTGCAGCGGTGTGCGGTCGATGTACGGCTTGCCGTTGTCGGGCCACCACTTCCCCTTCACGTCGCGGTAAGGGTTTTGCACCGGATTGACGTCGATCGATGTCCCGTACGAGTGGGGGGACTGCTTGTAGGGGTTGCCCACCACCTTGCGGCAGTTGAAGGCGCTCGTGTTGTTCGCCTCCATCTGAACAGGATCGTTGCCGTCGTAGACGTCCGGATTCTTCATCTTCGCGATGCGGAAGCGATGTTGAAGGCTGGTCTCGAAGCTGCGGATCACCTCGGTGGTGAGGTCGGACCGGACGATCAGGAGGCCCCTGTGCATCTGTTTGTCCAGACCGTAGAAGTTCATCGTGACCGTGCGGAGTTGGGACGGGCCGACGGGGCAGCCCTCGTGGTAGGTCTTCGCCACCTCTTCGGAGGTTGTCTGGGTGATGACTGCATTGATCACCGCTATCCGGCTGAAGGTCTTGCTGCTGCTCACCTCCCAGCGGTCGCGGTTCGGGGCCTTGTAGCTGCCACGGATCCGGTATGTCGCGAGCGAGCCCTTGCCGTAACTCAGCGAGGTTGAGAATCGGCCTGACGAATCGGTCGCTGTGGTTTCCGCCGTTTGGTACGTGGCAGAACGCTTGACGTCGATCTGTATCTCGACGCCACTCCGTGCCGGCACGATCGTGCCGCTGATTGTCGGGTTCTTCAGCGAGTCGATCTTGGCCACCGGCTGATCGAGGGTGATCTTCGAGTCCTCAACGGTGATCACGACCTCGTTGCTCGCAATCTCATCGCCGCTGCCCGGCGCGCCGCCCGTGGTGGAGACGAATGTGAAAGTGCCTCGCTCGCGTACTGGCAGGGTGGCGGAGTAGCTCTCAGCAGTCAGCTGGGTGCTTGCCTGCAGCGTCCAGCCTGAGCTCGCGGTGTGTCGGTAGATCTCAATCGCTGTACCGTCGTCCAGGTCGGCGGCCGCGCCCGTGAAGGCGTAGGAACCGATGTCTTGGAAGAAGTGGCCGGCGACCGGACCGCCCGTGGATTTGACGGACAGGCTGAGCGAGCCGGCAGCTGCCGCAGCAATATGGGCCGTGCTGTCGGCGGACGGCGTGGCTGAGGTGCTTGCGGTCGCCGCATCGTTGGGAGCCGGCGTCGTTGGTTCCGGCGCAGGTGAGGGCGTCTCGGCAGATGCCTGTCCGGCCATCATGATCACGACGATGAGAGATGCCGCGATCGCCAGGCTGCCACCGGTGGCGGCACGACAGCGAGAAAATCGGCGCAGGCTCACAAGGACCCCCAAGATGACTCCCGAACGTGTGTCGTGCCCGGAGTA
>DASVEX010000183.1:0-11960 GCA_036380335.1 Propionibacteriaceae bacterium
ACGTACGGGTGAGGTCCGGGTGAGCTCGTCCGACCGGTAGGTCAGGAGCACGAATACGCGGGCCTGAAACTGCGGCGTACCTAGTCCGCGGATCAGATAGCTGAGCAGGTCTCGGGTGGCGCGGTCGGCCCAGTGCACGTCCTCCACAACGAGAGCGACCGGGGCCTCGTCGCTTCGGGTCCACAGCAGGTCGAGGTACGCCGCATAGACCCGACCCCGGGCCATGTCTGGTGACAGCTCGGGCGCGGCTGGCTCGGTCTCGCCGTGGCGCCAGCGTTCGAGGGCGGGTGGGAGGTCTGTTGCGGCAAGAGACCGCAAGGCATCCACAAGCGGAAGGTAGGGCACAGAGCCTTCCGCGAGGTCGAGGCATCCCGCGCTCAGCAGCTGCCAGCCGTCAGCAGTGGCCCGACCACAGACCTCGGCGGCCAGCCGGCTCTTCCCGATTCCAGCGTCGCCGACAATGACCACGGCAACCGGGCTGGCCTCCGCTGCCATGCGGAGTGCCTCGTCGAGGACGCTGGTCTCCGACAGTCGTCCGACCAGCTCAGCCTGCCGCAGACGCCTGGGCATGGGGTCATTATCGACCCGCTGGTCGGCCGCCTCCGTCGCGCGCGGGCACCCCAGCTCCGGTCAGGTTGTCACACCGGACGAGCTGACGGTCGATCCGAAGCAGCGGACAGCGCAACGATGAGTCTTGAAAGGTGATCTTGCGAGTCGCTATCGGCGGATCCGGGTCGATAGGGCGCGCCATCGCCGGGACCGCCGCCGAGCTGGCCAGCATGATCAGGATCGCGGTCGTCGTCGCGATCCGAGCTGGACGGAAGTTGATCATGGCTACTACCTCCTCGAGATGTGGTGGTAGTTGCTAGGTTGCGGCGCGGGCTGCGCATCGCACATCGCCCAAGCGCCTCAAACGTCACGGCAATCGCCTTAGGTTTCCCCCAAACTCCTTAGATCCCTACGTCGTGAGCCCGGCCGCAATAACCTCCGAAGCGGCGCGCAGCGTCTGCAGTTCCGCTTCGGTGGCGTCGGCAAGCAAAGCGGCGATCGCTCGTACCCTGGCTGCCCGGCCCCGTTCCAGCAGCCTTTTCCCGGTCGGAGTGGCCGACACAAGGACCACTCGCCGGTCGGTTTCCGAGCGTTCCCGCTGCGCCAGTCCGGCTGACTCCAGAGCGCTGACCATCTTGGTGATCGCCGGCGCCGATACTTGCTCCAGCTCAGCAAGCCGGGTCATGGGCTGCGGGCCGGCGAAGACCAACACCGACAGCAGCGAGGCCCGGGGGCCGTCGAGGTCGAGGTCGGCGTCCGCCGCGCGCGCCGTACGCAGCAGCCGTACGGCGGCCGAATGCACCATGTTCGCCGTCTGGTGCCGGCCGTCTTTCGGCAGCCCAGCTGGCAACTGCGGCAGCAGCCATTGACCGCGATCCTTAACCATAGTTATCCTTTAACTCAGGTTAACTATCAGGATAGGACACGTCATGGCACTCGGGCCAGTCGGACAAATCCACATCAGCGTGACCGACATCGACACCTCAGTTGCGTTCTATCGGGATGTGCTCGGCATTCCACTGCTGTTCCAAGTGCCTAATATGCCGATGGCATTCTTCGCCAGTGGCGGCGTGCGGCTATATCTTGGCGTGCCGGAGAGCCCCGAGTTTCGCAGCAAGGCGGTGCTCTACTTCACCGTGGCCGATATCGATGTTGAGTACGAGCGGCTGCGGGACCAGCACGGCCTGTCGTTCATCGGCGAGCCCCACGTCGTGCACCGCGACGCCAGCGGCGAGCTCTGGATGACGTTCACCCACGACCCCGACGACCACTGGATCGGCCTGATGCAGCAGCGCGAGGCGCCTGCCGCGGTCACCTAGTCGCTCGTTTCCATTCAATTGGGCTCAGCCCAGGGGCGGCTGGTGCAGCTCCGGCGGTACCTCACCGTTCACGGCGGCTTCGGCGAGCTGCCGACCAAGCCATGGTGCGAACTTGAACAGGTTGTCACCCCACACAAACACGATGGGGCCGATCCTGTCCGCGTCGAACCCGTCGCCACCTGGAAGCGTGACGTCGCAGGCGATTTTGTCGATCGGTGTAGGGGCGACGCCATTCAGCGCCTCCTCGACGTACGCGACGACCGCCGTTCGGGAGCGGCGTTCGACTTCGTCCGCCCCCAACTCCCAGGCAACATCGCTGGCGGGCAGGCCCGCGCCGATGGCCCAGGTGGTCGGGCTCGTGAGCTGACTGTAGGAGGTGAACCCCGACCGCCAGGCCTCACTGCGTTCGATCCAGCACGGCGGCGTGATTGCTGCTTCGAGCCGGAACGCAAACCGTACGTGGCGTTCCAGCCGGTCGGGTAGGAGCAAGCCGGCATCGGCAGCAAGCTTCGGTGTACCGGCACCAGCCGCGACCACGACGGCGTCGTAATACGAGCTGTCACGCTGAGCCGTCAATATCCGGGCACGCTCGCCGACTATTTCGATCGCGACCACCGACTCTGCGATCAGACGATGTCCAAGCTCCCTTACGAGGAACTCGCCCGTGCTTCGGACATCGATCACACCGCCTGCCGCGTCGTACGCGAACGGTCCGGTTGGTCGATGAGCCGGCACCTCACAGGACGCCGGCAGCTCTTCGCTGAACTGAACCGATGCACCTGCCGCCTCGGTCGCTTGATGCCAGGCGTAGGCGGGCTGGCCGCTGACCAGCACTCCCTCGGGGCCGACCAGGGTCTTGCCAGCCATCGCCGACCACTCCTGCCACCCTTCCGTCGCCCGCACCGCGAGGGCGGCCAGTTCGGGATCGGCATGCAGCAGTCGGAAGATGCGAGTGTCGCCGAGCGAACGGCCGGCCATGGGTGCCTCAGCCTCGTAGCAATCGACCTCGACGCCACGCGTAAGCAACTGCTGGGCAGTGGCAAGACCCACGACGCCAGCGCCAACGACCGCGACGCGCACCACTTCACTCTAGGCATACCGCAATGATGGAGAGATGGACACCGACGTCGTGCAGTTGCGTACCGGAGCTCGTCTTGTCACCGATATCACTCAAATGATCAGTCAGTTCTGTCGCGAACGCGGCGACGGGCTGTGCCACGTCTTTGTTCCGCATGCAACCGCCGGCGTTGCCGTGATCGAGACCGGGAGCGGCTCCGAGCCCGATCTCGAGGACGCTATTGATCGGTTATTGCCCCGTGAGGACATCTACCAGCACCGGCACGGCAGTCGCGGTCACGGCCGCGACCACGTGCTGCCGGCTTTCATATCGCCGTCGCTGACGCTGCCAGTCGTTGGGGGTCGGCCCGCACTGGGCACCTGGCAAAGCGTCGTGCTGGTGGACACCAACACTGACAACCCTGACCGGCAGGTACGGCTGAGCTTCCTTTCGGCTTGACCTGACCCGTGTCCACTAGTCAACAGAAGCCGTCCGAGCCGCGCTGGCGAAGCCGGACCGTGTGGGCACGCGACCGGTCCGCGCCACTACGCGCGTTTCTGGTCACCGAGTCTGGCAGCGCTGTGCTGCTCGTCGCGGGGATCGCCGTTGCTTTGCTGTGGGCGAACGTGCACGACGAGTCGTACGAGTCGTTTTGGAGCACCACCTTCTCCATCCAGCTCGGCGGGGCCGGGATCTCGCAGGACCTGCGCGAGTGGGTCAACCGAGGGCTGATGACGTTCTTCTTCCTCGTCGTTGGGCTCGAGGCGCGCCGCGAATTCGACCTCGGGGACTTGCGGGAGCGACGGCGCTTCGTGCTCCCCCTCGTGGCCGGCCTGGCCGGGATGGCCGTACCGGTCGCCATCTACTTGGCGATCAACGCCGGCCGCTCGAGCGCGCACGGCTGGGGCGTTGCCATGTCCACCGATACGGCGTTGGCGCTGGGCCTGCTGGCCCTACTGGGTCGGGACATTCCGGACCGTATGCGAGTGTTCGTGCTCACCGTCTTCGTCGTCGACGACCTGGTCGCCCTCGCGGTGATCGCACTGGTGTACAGCGAGGACATCTCGTTCGCTTCATTGGTGCCCGCTCTGATCGCTTTCGTCCTGCTGCTCGTCGCGGTACGGCTGCGGCTACAGCGACGGCTCGTGTATGTCGGTCTCGGCGTGGTGCTGTGGGCTGCGTTGTCCAGTAGCGGCATCGACCCCGTCGTAGCCGGCCTGGTGATCGGGCTGGCGGCACCGGCGTACACCCCGACCCGGAACGACCTGCAAGAGGCGACGGGGTTGGTCCGCAGGTTCCGCGAGGAACCGACGCCCGAGCTCGCCCGGTCGGCGCAGGTCGGTCTGGTGGCCGCGCTATCGCCCAACGCGCGGCTGCAGGCCTTTTATCACCCGTGGACCAGCTACGTCATCGTGCCGATCTTCGCGCTGGCCAACGCGGGCCTCGTCCTCGACCCCGACTTCCTCGCCGAGGCGTACGGCTCCGCGATCACGCTGGGCATCATCCTCGGCTACGTCGTCGGCAAACCCGTGGCTGTGGTCGGCGGGTCCTGGGCGGTCACCCGGCTCAGCCGCGGTCGGATCCGTCCACCCATCGGTAACGCCGCGGTGCTCGCCAGCGGCACCATCGCCGGCATCGGCTTCACGGTCGCGCTGCTGATCGCGTCACGGGCATTCAGCGGTGACGACCTCGACAAGGCGAAGCTAGGAGCGCTGTCGGCTGCCGCCCTTTCCGCCGTCCTCACCTGGATCGTGCTGCGACTCACCGCGCTGTTCCCGGCACAACGGCGGGCGCGGCTGCTGCTCGGCGACACCACGCTGATCCAGGACCTCATCCCCGCAGTCGATCCAGACCGCGACCACATCCGCGGGCCGCGCAGGTCGGCGATCACCGTCATCGAGTTCGGCGACTTCGAGTGCCCCTACTGCGGACAGGCCGAGACCACTGTTCGCGAGCTGCTCGCCGACACCGAGATCCGGTACGTGTGGCGACACCTGCCGCTCGTCGACGTACACCCGCATGCCCAGCTCGCCGCCCAGGCCACTGAGGCTGCCGCCGCCCAGGGCGCGTTCTGGCCGATGCATGATCGTTTACTGCGGCACCAGGACACGCTGTCATTCGACGACCTCATCGAACATGCTGCCGCTCTCGGCATGGACGTCGACCGGTTCCGCGACGACCTCGCTTCCGGCGCGTACGGCACACGCGTCGCCCAGGACGTCGAATCGGCAGATCTCAGTGGCGTGTCGGGTACGCCGACCTTCTTCATCAACGGTCAGCGGCACTACGAGGCGTACGACATCGACACTCTGACCAGCGCCGTGACCGCGGAGCGTCGGCGGCTGGCCGCTACGGGGCGCTGACACTTGCCTGCATTCTGTCTGCAATGCAGCTAGAATAGAGGCATGAGTGTGGCCATTACGATCCGCGACGTGCCGAATGCTGTACGCGATGAGCTGGCTGCAAGGGCCGCGCGAGCCGGCAAGTCTCTGCAGGAGTACCTCCGAGGAATGTTGGTCGAGAGTGCCAGCGAGCCAACCCTTGACGATGTCATAGCCCGTGCACGATCACGCGTTGATGCGACCGGGGTTCGAGTCAACGCCGACTCGATCTTGGCTGCGCGAGATGCCGACCAGCGTTGAGCGCCCGCCTCGTGTGCGACGCGTCCGCTGTTGTCGCTTTGTTGCTCGACGCCGGCCCAGACGGGCAGTGGGTCGCCGAAGCGGTCTCCGGTAGCCAACTCGCGGCTCCGAGCCTGCTGCCGTTCGAGTGCAGCAACATCATCCGCCGCCACGAGTTGGCCGGTCTTGTCAGCGCCGACCAGGCTGCGCAAGCTCACGCGGACCTTCTTGCACTGCCGATCGAACATTGGCCCTACGAGCTCCTCGGCCCGAGAGTCTGGGAGCTGCGGATGAACCTGTCGAGCTATGACGCCAGCTACGTTGCGGTCGCCGAATTTACTCAGACGCCGTTGGTCACTCTAGACCGACGCATCGGCCGGGCACCGAACCTCGGATGTCCGGTCATGACGCCTTGAGCACAGTGGCCGACTGCACGACGGAGTTACTGCGGTGTCAGCACCACCTTGCCGATGTTGCGGCGTTCGGCCAGGTAGCGGTGCGCATCGCCCGCTTGCTCAAAGGGGTACGACCTCGCGACGACCGGCATCAGCTGTTTGCTGTTGAGATCGCTCAGGAGCGGTGCAGTGATCCGATCCATGCCGCCTTCCCGGCGCCACCAGCTCAGCAGGTTGAGTCCAAACACGCCTCGATTCTGATTGAGCAGGCGGCCAGCGTTCCACCACGGCATGGTCGAGGTCGGCATGCGTACCAGGCTCCGCAGGGTGGCTCTCATGTCGCGGCCGTTCTCATTCATAGCCTCCGACAGCCCGCACATGATCAGCCGACCGCCCGGTCTGAGGATCCGGTAGTCCTTCCGGAACGAGGTCGGACCCATCGGATCCAAGATCACGTCAACACCCTCGCCGTTGGTCATACGTTTGATCTCAGCTTTGAAGTCTTGGGTGCGGTAGTCGATCGGATGATCAACACCCTGAGCCTTGATCGCCTCATGCTTCGCCGCCGAGGCGGTGCCAAAGATCTCAGCGCCTGCGATGCGGGCGACCTGGGTTGCCGCGATCCCGACCCCGCCGGCCGCGGCATGGATCAACACTCGGTTCCCCTCCCGCAGCCCGCCCATGATCATCAAGGCGGCGTACGCCGTGCCGTAGTTCACGCAAAATGCCGCGCCTTCTTCAAAGCTGAGGTGATCCGGCATAGGCATCACATCTCGCGCCTGTGCAACTGCGAGCTCCGCCTGACCCCCGAACTTGGTCCCTGCCATGACGCGCTGCCCGACGGTTAGCCCGGAAACGCCCTCCCCGATCGTCTCCACCTCACCAGCGACCTCATAGCCCAAGACACACGGTGGCTTCGGCGCGGCGGGGTACAGACCCACCCGCGCCATGGTGTCGGCGAAGTTGAGACCGGCCGCATGCACCGCGATCCGAACCTCACCGGCTCCAACGGCAGGGTCCGGCCGCTCCAGAACCTCGAAAACCTCCGGTCCACCGCTTCGGGTCAACACAACAGCCTTCATGGGTCGAAATCTACGTGTCACAGCCTGATGCGCTGCGTCGTCTTCTATGTAGTCACGGCATTCGCTATGACCACAGACCTGAAAGACGTACGAGGTCGATCATGAAGACTATGACCGGCGCCAGCTCAGCAGTCGAGTTCGAACGGCACCGCGACCATCTGATCGGGGTCGCCTACCGCATGCTCGGTACGCTGCAGGACGCCGAAGATGCAGTTCAGGAGACCTACCTGCGCTACCTCCGGGCAGCGGATTCCGACATTCATGATCTACGCGCGTGGCTTACCAGGACGATCGCTCGCATCTGCCTCGATGAGATGCGTTCGGCTCGCGCACGTCGGGAGAGTTATGTCGGTCAATGGCTGCCCGAACCCGTCGTAGGCGTTTTCAAAAGCCTGAGCCAAGCTCCGCTAGGTCCTGAGGACCGAGTCACCCTGGACGAGTCGGTCAGCATGGCAGTGCTCGTCCTGCTGGAGTCGCTGACCCCGCCCGAGCGCACTGCGTTGATCTTGCATGACATCCTCGGCCTGCCGTATGGCGAGGTGGCGCAGACACTCGGTCGCAGCGAGGCTGCGTGCCGGCAACTTGTCAGCAGAGCACGGGCTCACGTACGCGAGCATGCGCCGCGCTTCACGCCCGACCGTGCCCAGCACGCCGAAGCCGTCGAGGCATTCCTGGCGGCCTGCTCCCACGGGAGCATCGACGAATTGGTCCGAGTCCTGGACCCCGATGTCGTCTTGCGTTCCGACGGCGGAGGCGTGGTGCCAGGCGTGGCGCGCCGTCCCGTGTTGGGCGCGGATCATGTGGCACGGCTGCTGCTCGGTGTCGCGGCCAGACGCCCTGCGGCCTCCCGCCTTGGCCCCGTCAACGGCTCGCCCGGGCTGGTCTTCGAAGACGACAGCGGCGTGGTTGGTGTCATGGCGTTCACGATCGCCAGCGGACTGATCACAGAGATCGACTTCGTCGTCAACCCCGAGAAACTGCGGCGGGTGGACTGGCGCGAGTAGTGCCCAGCCCTGCACCCTCTAGAAGGATCACCATGTCGCATCTCGCCTACGACCGTGCCGGCGCCGGCGAACCCCTCGTACTCCTGCACGCCCTCGGGCTGTCGCGGCGGACCTGGGATCCAGTCGTTCCCGCACTTTCGGAACATTTCAAGGTCATCGCGGTCGACCTGCCCGGATTCGGGGACTCCGAGCCGTTGCCGGCGGACATCGAGCCAACCGCGGCCGCTCTGGCTGCAGCTGTGGCCCGCCTGCTCGATGAGCTCGGCATCGCGAACCCGCACCTGGTGGGGAACTCACTCGGCGGTTGGGTGGCGCTCGAGCTCGTCAGCATGCGACCTGCCGCTTCCGTGACCCTGCTCTCCCCGGCCGGACTCTGGCGTGCGGACACGCCTCGCTACTGCCGAGCAAGCCTTTGGGTTTCCCGATGGCTCGCTCGGCATGCCGCCGTACCGCTCTCGCATCTGGTCGACCATCGCTTGGGCCGAGCCCTCATTCTTGGTCAGAGCCACGGCCGACCGTTTGCCCTAGCACCCGACGCGGCGCGTGCCGCCATACGCTCGATGGGCACCAGCCCCGGCTTCGATTCGATCTTGAAGGCCACTGCTACCAGGCGGTTCCTGGCCACGACTCCCATCGACGCACCTATGGCGGTTGCCTTCGGCTCACGCGACCTGCTGCTGTTGAGGCACCAGTCCCGTCACCTCGACCAGCTTCCGCCCAGCACCCAGCTCGAGACCCTGCTTGGCTGCGGGCATGTACCGATAGCAGACGACCCAGCCGCCGTCGCCGCACTGATCATGAAATCTGCCTCGGCTGTCCGACGCGGGGCCCATACCGCGAAACTACGACCGCCGAGCCTGGATCCGCCCTCTCTTGCTCACTGCCTCGTCGGGTCGCCGGCCGGGGAGCCAGCGATCACCGAGCCAGAACAGGCATGAAACCGCAAGTAGCAAGATCAAGATCGCCACGCAGTACACGGCTACAGTCCCGGCGCCACTCTCTCTGACGTCGAGGAAGAAATAGGGATACCACCCGGTCATCGCACCAACCACAAGGGTGTAGGTGAGCCACACGACGGGCCAGATCAGCCCCAACAGCACAACCCTGATGCTGATGCGGCGCCGCGGCCCGAATACCAGCCAGCCAAGCACCACGAGTGTCGGAACGACGATGTGCACAAGCGTGTCCGATGCCCACAGCCAACCGCGAAAGTGATCGAGCGGATGCAACAGGAACCAGTGCACCAGGCCAGTGATCGTGATGCCGGTCAGCGCGTCCAGTCGAGCGATCCGCCAACCAGACCCGTCTCGATCGGGCCGGCGCGCCAGACTCAGCGAGGTGGCGATGACGAGCAGATTGGCTTGCGTCGTGAAGTAGCTGAAGTACTGCCACGCTCGTACCGCGTGGGAAGGCGGAGCGAGACCCGGCTCGTCCCAGACGCCGAGCCAGTCCTGAACAAACTGCAGGCCGAAAGAGAAGCTGGCGATGGCGAACGTGATGGCGAAGCAGAGGCGGGCGAGCCGATCCTTGCTCATGAAAGAAAACGTACCGCCGTCAAGGTCCGCCGCGACTCCCGATGCCCGCCGCGCCAGCTTTGCAGCGGTACGGCTGAGAGCCAGCGGCTGGCTATCGTTCAAAGCCGCGTGTTCGACGACTGCGCAGGATGTGCAGCACGATGGCGGCGGACCAGCTGAATCCGTACGTGCCGTGGCCGGTGCCGGCGACCGGGTTGAAGTACTCCCACAGTCCCGATCGGTGGGCCAGCATCAGCAGGTCGTCCTCCAGCTTGTCCGCCAGCTCGTCGAAGCCGTGTCGGCGGAGGCCGGTTGCGACGAGCCAGGTGGTGTTCATCCACGTTGGGCCGCGCCAATAGCGGCTGGCGTCGTACTTGGCCGATGTCCGGTCATAACTGGGTACGCCGAACGTTGCGGTCGAGTCGATGCCGAACTCTGGCCCGGTCAGGGTTGTCACGATCCGCTTCACGATCTCTTGATCAAGATCCGGCAGCAGCAGCGGTAGTGCGCCACCAACGGTGATCTCCGGCTGCAGCGTTGCGCTGCGCATGTCGTACGCCTCCGCCAGCTCGGATCCTGCGGCCCAGAGCTGACCTTGCAGAGCGGTGGTGATCGCAGCCGCGTGCTCCAGGTGCGGAGCTGGGTCCAGCCTGAGTTGCAACGCGATCTTTGCCATCGCCCGTTCCGAGGCGGCCCACAAGGTGTTGAAAACCGGATCTACAACCGCGAACTCGGCCTCGTCATGAGCCCAGGCGTCGTCATAGCCGTGGTCCCGGTAGGCCAGGGCAAGCCGGATGTATCGGGCGTAGTCGCCGTCGGTGGGACGTTCGTGTTCACCAGCATGATCAAGATCGCGCCGCGTGTACCGCTCGAACAGCGACAGGTCGGCTGGCACGGCCGCCAGCGGTGCGTCCCAGGACGGGCAGTTGTCGAGGCCCGATTCCCAGGGATGCAGGATGAATGCCAGCCCGGTCTGGGGATCGATGCGCCGCCGCGCGACGTAGTCGGTCTGTGCCTTCAGCACTGGATAGATACGCGCGGCGAATCCGACTGGGTCGGGCAGGTGGTCCAGTACCGCCAACGCAGCAGAAGCATGCACGGGCGGCTGAATGATCCCCGAGGTGGCGACCGGTGGTGATCCCGGCATGTGGCTCGACTGCCAGAAGCCAGGCCCCGGAAAGTACGCCTCCTCCGGTACGGCCGGATTGAACACGATGTGCGGCACCCGGCCGTCACGCCACTGACCACCGAACAGACTGAGGAGTTCCGCGGCTGCTCGCTGCGGCGCCCAATGCTGCAGGCCGAATGCGATGAAAGCACTATCCCAGCTCCACTGATGTGGATAGAGGCCGCTCGACGGCACCGTTGCGTGGCCATGCCAGTTGCTGGCCAACACGCGGATCGCGGCGTGTTCCAGCGCTTGGCGATCTGATCTCGTCAGCTCCATGCCAGCTGCCGGATCCGCCGCACTGAGACCGGCAGCACGTCGTCGACCTCGCCGGACAGGCGGCACTCGTACGCGAGCTCGTCCGTGTAGTCGATTGACGCGATGGCAGCCAGCATCATGGACCAGTCGATATGTCCCGCTGTAGGTTCCAGTCGATTGCTATCACTGAGCTGGATGTGTCGAATCCAGTCCGCCGACTCGAACAGCGCCTTGATCGGATCAGCCTCCTCGATGTTCATGTGGTAGGTGTCGGCAGCGATCCCGAACCACGGCGAGCCGATCTCGGCGCATAGTGCGGCCGCCTGGGCCAGCGTGTTGATCATGTGGTTCTCGTACCGGTTCAGCGGTTCCAAAGCGATCACTACGCCAACCTGCTCCGCGTGCGCGGCAAGTTCGCCGAAACCCTCGATGAGCACCCCGTGGTCGTCGGCAACCGAACGCGGGGACACGAACGGTGGCAGTCGTGTCGAGAACATTCCGTACGACGCCGGTGTCATGGCCAGCCGGCCGCCGATCTCGGCCATCACACTGAGCTGAGCCTTCATCTGCTCGATGGCGTCGCGACGCTTCGCAGCGTCGAAGTCGCCGACAAAGTGCAGCATTTCGACGCAGACCGTGGGCATCGGTACCCCTGCCGCCGCTGCCGCGAGTAGCTCCGGCAGCCGCGCGGCGAACCGTCCATCGCCGGCGCCGCGCAGCTCGATGGCATCGAAGCCGAGCACCTGAGCATGCTGCCACTTGTCGATCACGGTCTCGCCGCGCAGATATTGCTCCTGGACGGCCAACCGTACGGTCTGGTTCATGATCGCCCGTTCATGATCGTTTGGGGGGCCGGAAGTCCAAGGTCACCTGCAGCAGATCGGCTGGTGGCTTGTCCAGCAGTTCGTACGCCTCGGCTGCTTGCCTCGCGGGTATCAGATGCGTGACCAGGGGGAGGGGATCGATCCGGCCTCCAGCACAGAGCCGGATCAC
>DASVEX010000184.1:0-3366 GCA_036380335.1 Propionibacteriaceae bacterium
CCAGCAGGCGCCGGACGATGTTGCTCACGGTTTGTGCGGTGAGACCGGTCTCTGCGACCAGCTCGACCCGGCTTATCCCACCCTGGGTCCGGCGGATGGCGTCGAACACCACGGTCTGGTTGAAGTCGCCCAGCCGGCTGAGGTTGGAGCCGCGCCCCATGTCGGGCTCCTTTCGATCCGCTGACAGGTGTGGCGTCGGGAGGTGGTTGACCGACGGCGGGAGCGTATCGTACGCTCGAAAAGAATTACTCTATCGAAGTGACGTAATCGTTACCAGCGCAATCGGGCGTTGCTCTCCCCCGACGATTCACAGTCAGTCCGGTCTCCGTCGGGCAGCAGTCCTTGGCAGCGAGCTTGAGGCTGGGCGAGAGATGAGGAGAGAAATGCGCAGACGTGAATTCATCCTTACCGCCGCAGGATTAGGAGCCGCCGTCGGCTTGGCCGCGTGCGGCAAGAGCGGAAGCAGCACCACTCCTGGCGCCTCGGCTGGCGCATCGGCGAGCAGCGGCGAGGTTACCGGCGAGGTCAAGGTGACCTTCCAGCAATTCGGCAATTCGAAGGTCCAGGCGAACTTCCTCAACGGGTGGGCGAAGAAGTTCACTGCCGCCCATCCGCAAGCGACGGTGAAGCTGCAGCCGATCACCGCATCCGAGAACGACTACTACACCAAGCTGCAGCTGTCGATGCGCTCGCCTCGTACTGCGCCGGACATGTGCTATGAGGACACGTTCCTGATCAACTCCGACATCGCAGCCGGCTACCTGACCGCGCTGGACGACCGGATCAGCAGCTGGCCTGACTGGAGCCAGTTCAAGGACACCGCGAAGACGGCGGCGCAGGCACTGGACGGCAAGACGTACGGGATCCCCGACGGCACTGACGTTCGCGCCCTGTGGTTCAACAAGAAGATGTTCGAGAAGGCGGGCCTGCCGACGGATTGGCAGCCGAAGAGCTGGAACGACATCATCACCGCAGCCCAGACGATCAAGCAGAAGGTGCCCGGTGTCATCCCGCTGAACGTCTACGCCGGTACCGGCGTCGGGGAGGCAGCCTCGATGCAGGGCTTCGAGATGCTCCTCTACGGCATCCCGACCGGAACCCTTTTCGACAAGCCAAGTCAGAAGTGGGTGGTCGACTCCAAGGCGTTCACCGATGCACTGACCGCCTACCAGCAGGTCTGGAGCCAGGGCCTCGGACCGACGCCGCAGCAGGCGCTCGCGCCGACCTGGACCAACACGGTCGCCCAGGAGCTGCTGCCGCAGCAGAAGCTGGCTATCGACCTCGACGGCAGCTGGTTATCGCTCAACTGGCTGCCCACCGGTGCAGCGCCGTGGCCGGAGTGGCATGCCACTCTCGGGAACGCGTACATGCCAACCCAGAACGGTGAGGGCAGCGGCAAGGTCACGATGTCCGGCGGCTGGACTTGGGCGATTCCGAAGAACGCCCAGAACGCCAACGCCGCCTGGGAGTTCATCAGGATGCTTACCTCCAAGGAGGGTGAGCTGGAGTACGACATCAAGAACGTTCAGATTCCGGTCCGGACCGATGTAGCCAAAGATCCTAGTTACCTGAAAGCCAACCCGACGAACGAGTTCTTCTCCAACCTGGTGGAGAGCACGATTTATCGGCCGGCCTACCCCGCGTACGCCAAGATCTCGCTCCTGCTCCAGCAGGCAACGGAGAAGGTGATCACCAAGACCGCGACACCGGAAGCGGCCGCGAAGTTCTACACCGACGGCGTCACACAGATCGTCGGTCAAGACAAGACCACCACGATTTGATGACTGCGACCTGGGCCGAGGTCCGCCCCACGGCGCCTCCCGTCGGACGGACTCGGCGGACGCTGCTGCGCGGTCTACCCATCGCGCCGTCCGTGGTGCTGCTCGTCGTGTTCCTGGCCGGGCCGATCTTGTACTGCATTTATGCAGCCTTCACCAACATGGCCCTCACGGGTCAGGTAGGGACCCAGTTCGTCGGCTTCGCCAACTTCACCCGGGCGTTCTCAGATCCAGCGTTCTACAACTCGGTCTGGCTCACCGTCGTGTTCACGTTGGTTTCGGCGATCATCGGTCAAAACGTGCTGGGTATGGTGCTGGCGTTGTTGATGCGGTCGGGTTACGCCGTCGCGCGAGCGCTGACGTCTGCGTTTGTGATCGGCGCCTGGGTGCTGCCTGAGGTCGTCGCGGCCTATCTATGGCAGGCGGTGCTGGGGCCGGACGGCTCCTGGAACACTGTCACCGGCTTCTTGCACCTGCCACCGCAGAACTGGCTCTTCACCACGCCGATTATCGCCGTCTCGATCGCCAACATCTGGCGCGGCACGGCGTTCTCCATGCTGGTCTACTCCGCGGCGCTCTCGGAGGTGCCGCGCGATCTTGAGGAGGCTGCGCTGGTCGATGGTGCCGGCCGGTTCCGGCTACTTACCTCCATCACCATCCCCCTGGTCCGGCGGACCATCGCGACGAACCTCATGTTGATCACCTTGCAGACCCTGTCCGTCTTCGGGCTGATCTATACCATGACCAAGGGCGGCCCGAGTGAGAAGAGCATGACGCTGCCCTTGTTCGCCTACAACCAGGCCTTCGTCTCGGCCGATCTCGGCTACGGGACGGCGATCGCCCTGCTGCTGCTGGTGATTGGCGGGATCTTCTCAGTCATCTATCTCCGCGCCCTCAGCAAGTCGGAGCCGGTCCGGTGACAGCCGCGGTCACCGCCCAGGCGAGCACCGCCGCCCCGGCATTCACTCGCATCAGACCCCGCGGACGACCACGGCTGTCGGGCCGGCTGTTGGCCAGCCTGATCTTGCTCGTAATGGCCGCAGCCTTCGTGATCCCGCTGCTGTGGGTGATCTTGGCGGCCGTCAACGGCGATCCGAACCAGGGCATCAGCATCATGTGGCCGCACCCGTTCACGCTCGACAACTTCAAGGCAGTGATGACGCCGGAGACGACGTACATCCCGCTGCTCAACGGCGCCATCCTGTGCGTCGGCGGGACCTTGATCACGATGGTGTGCGCGACCCTGGCCGCCTACCCCTTGTCGCGCTACCGCTCCCGACTCAAGCGGCCGTTCCTGGTCACCATCTTGTTCTCCACCGGGCTGCCGATCACCGCGATCATGGTGCCGGTGTACGGGCTGTTCGTCCAGCTGGCGATTGACGACTCAATCCCCGCCACGATGGTGTTCATGGCGACGACGGCCCTACCGATCTCGATCTGGCTGACAAAGAACTTCATGGACGGCGTCCCGATCGAGCTCGAGGAGGCGGCCTGGACCGATGGGGCGAGTCCGATGCGCGGACTGTTGCGAATCGTGATGCCACTGATGGGACCAGGTCTGTCAGTCGTCGCGATCTATACCTTCATC
>DASVEX010000185.1:0-18064 GCA_036380335.1 Propionibacteriaceae bacterium
GACCACGACATCAAGATCGATAACTACGATGGCCTCCAGCTGGACGTCGCGGCGTGCGAGCACCTCCAGTCGATCCACGGTTACCGGCCGAGGAGCGAGAACCACGTCCTGACCAGACCGCACCTTGGCGTAAGAACGAACGCCATTGATCTTGATCGCCGAAACCGACGAGGGCACCTGCATCCTGCTCGCACGCAGGCTTGCCAGAGCGGTTGCGATCTGATCGGCGGTCACTCCCGTCGCTCCGGCCTGTTCGGTCACCTCGCCCTCAGCGTCGTCGGTCACCGTCGCTAAGCCGAGCCGAATCGTCGCCTGGTACGCCTTGTCAGTCAGCGCCAAGTGTCCGAGCAAACGGGTTGCCCGGCCGATGCCGATCAGCAACACACCGGTGGCCATCGGGTCCAGGGTGCCGGCGTGCCCAACCTTGCGCGTACCCGCGATGCGCCGGACCTTTGCAACGACCTGATGAGAGGTCCAGCCCGTCGGCTTGTCGATCACCGCAACACCCAACGCCGCTGGCGTCACGTCAGGCTGGCTCGTCATCGTCGAGCTCTGCGCGTTCCTCAACCTCATTGCGCTTGTATGGGTCGGCCTCTCCCGCGTACGCCGCGCCTGCGGCCTGCTCGGCAACGCGAGCGTCGGTCGAGCGCGCCTGGGCCAGCAGATCGTCGATCTGCCTGGCATTTTCGGGTACGGCGTCGGCCACAAACGTCAGTGTCGGAGTGAACCGCAAGCCCAGCTGCTTGCCAACCTGAGCACGGATCACACCAGTCGCAGAACGCAATGCGGCCGTCGAACTGGCTTGCTCTTCATCAGAGCCGAGCACGGTATAGAACACCGTGGCATCCCTGGTGTCACCGGTGAGCCGGACATCGGTGATCGTGACGAAGCCGAGGCGTGGATCCTTGATCCGCCGCTCCAGCATCTCCGCCACGATCACCTTGATCTGGTCGGCCAGCCTGACCACACGTGGCGAGGCCATGTCCTCCTCCTTACGAGCGCGGCTTCTCCCGCATCTCGTACGTCTCGATGATGTCGCTGATCCTGATGTCGGAGTAGTTGGCGAGCGTCATGCCGCACTCAAACCCTTCGCGCACTTCGGTGACATCATCTTTCTCGCGCCGGAGCGAGGCGATGGTGCTCTCGGTGATGACCACACCTTCGCGTAGCAGTCGCGCCTTGGCATTACGCCGGATGGAACCGCTGAGGACCATACAGCCGGCGATGATGCCAGCCTTGGACGAGCGGAAGATCTCCCTGATCTCCGCCTGGCCAAGAGTGACCTCCTCGTAGATCGGCTTCAGCATGCCCTTCAGTGCTGCCTCGATCTCGTCGATCGCGGCATAGATCACCGAGTAGTAGCGGATGTCTACGCCCTCGCGATCGGCGAGCTCCGAAGCCTTGCCCTGCGGCCTGACGTTGAAGCCGACGATGACGGCGTCGGAGGCAGCAGCCAGCGAGACGTTGGTCTCGGTGATCGCGCCAACACCACGATCGATCACCCGCAGACTGACCTCGTCGCCGACGTCGATCTTGGACAGCGCATCCTCCAGAGCCTCCACCGAGCCGGCGCCGTCGCCCTTGAGGATGAGCCGCAGTTCTTGCGTCTCGCCCTTCTCGAGCTGCTCGAACAGCTGGTCGAGGGTCTTGCGCCGGGTGCTTGCTGCCTGAGCCGCCATGCGCAGCCGCGCTGCCCGGCGTTCGGCGATCTGACGTGCCATCCGGTCGTCGTCGACCACCAGGAAGCTGTCTCCAGCACCCGGAACGGCCGTCAGGCCGAGCACCTGCACGGGGAACGATGGCGGTGCCTCAGTGACGTTGTCGCCATGATCATCAAGCAAGGCGCGTACCCGACCGTGCGCCGGACCCGCGACAATCGAGTCGCCGACGTTGAGCGTCCCGCGTTGCACCAGAACGGTGGCTACCGGTCCCCGACCCTTGTCCAGGTGTGCCTCAATGGCCACGCCCTGAGCATCCATTTCGGGATTGGCTCGCAGGTCGAGGGCAGCGTCTGCCGTCAGGATGATCGCTTCCAGCAGCGAGTCCAGGCCCTGGCCGGTGACCGCGGAGACGTCGACGAACATGGTGTCGCCGCCATACTCCTCAGGCACCAGGCCGTACTCGGTCAGCTGGCCACGAACCTTCGTGGGATCGGCACCGACTTTGTCGACCTTGTTCACTGCCACGACCACCGGCACTTCCGCCGCCAAGGCGTGGTTCAGCGCCTCAATGGTTTGTGGCATCACACCGTCATCGGCCGCAACCACCAGGACGGCGATATCGGTCGACTTCGCCCCACGGGCGCGCATCGCGGTGAACGCCTCGTGACCGGGCGTATCGATGAAGGTGATCTTGCGTTCTTCATCGTCCACCTCGGTGGACACCTGGTACGCGCCAATCGCCTGGGTAATGCCACCCGCCTCGCGGGCCACCACGTTGGTCTTGCGAATAGCATCCAGCAGCTTGGTCTTGCCGTGATCCACGTGACCCATCACCGTGACGACTGGCGGTCGAGCTTCGAGATCCTCCTCGCCGCCGCTGTTCTCACCGAACTCGATGGCGAAGCTCTCCAGCAGCTCGCGGTCCTCGTCCTCGGGCGAGACCGTCTCAATGTCGTAGTTGAGCTCAGTGCCGAGCACCTGCAACGTATCGTCGCTCACCGACTGGGTGGCAGTCACCATCTCGCCGAGATGGAACAGCACCTGGACCAGGGACGCCGCGTCAGCGCCGATCTTCTCGGCCAGGTCGGTCAGCGATGCGCCTCTGGCGAGCCGGACCTTCTGGCCGTCGCCTTGCTTGACGCGTACACCACCAATCGAGGGCGCCTCCATCTGGTCAAACTCTTGACGCCGTTGCTTCTTCGACTTGCGACCCCGTCGGGTCGGGCCACCTGCCCGACCGAAGGCACCCTGGGTGCCACCGCGACCGCCACGGCCGCCGCGGCCACTCGGTGGTGGACCACCCGGCCCGCCGCCAGGCCCGCCACGACCAGGTGCTCCGGCGCCGGCGCGACGACCGCCAGGCGGGGCGCCGCGACCACGTGCACCTGGGCCGGCGGGTCCGCCGCCCAGCTGACCCGAGCTCTGCTTGGGCATCATCGCGGGGTTAGGTCGCGGCATGCCCGGGACGCCCGGGCGACCGCCCGGCTGCGGAGCGCGACCTGCGGGCGGGCGCGGACCAGCAGGTCCGGTGCCGTCTGGAACTGGACGGGGCGGACGCGACCGACCCATTCCTTGTGAGGGCGCGAAGGGGTTGTTTCCGGGTCGCGGGGTGCCAGGTCGCCGTCCGCCCGGAGCGCCAGGAAGTCCGCCGGTGGAACCGGGACGTGGCCGCGGGGCGGTAGTCGGTTGCTCGCCGCTCCGAGCGGCTGGCGCAGCCTGTCCGGGAGCTCGGGGCACGCCGGGACGCGGAACTGCCGTTGGCTGGGGTCCCGTTGGCTGGGGTCCCGTTGACTGGGGCCCCGTTGGCTGGGGTGGGGTCGGCGCAACTTGTGGCGCCGCCGGGGCAGATGCCGCTGGCGCTGCCGGCGTGGCAGGCTCCGTTGGTGCGGGGGGCGCGGGCGCGGTGGGTGCGGTCGCCGCCGGCACCTCCACAGGCACGTCGGCCGGAGCCGGGGCGGATGTTGCCTGATCCCCGTCCGTCTTCTTGGCCGCCGCTTTCTTTGCCGGCGCCTTCTTGACGGGGGGTGGCTCGCTAGCGAGCTTCTCCTTGAGCCGCCTTTCGACCGGCGCCTCCACGGTGGATGAGGCGGATCGTACGAACTCACCCATGTCCTTCAGCATGCTGAGGACGATCTTGCTTTCGACTCCGAGCTCTTTTGCAAGCTCGTAGACACGGACCTTTGCCACTGCTCTCCTTGTTGGCGGTCCGGGTCTAGATTCCGGACCAGTTAGTTGTTGATCATGCTCACTGAGCGGTTCTCATCGAGCGGTCATGAGCGGGTGCCCACTTTCTGGTTCGGCTCTCGCGTAGGCGAGTGCTTGCTCGTCTCATCCATTCCAACCCGGAACGGATGCACTGGAGACTCTATGCCCAGCCGCACAAATGTGTCTAAGTGAGCACGCCAAGGAACTGCCGGATTGTGACAGCAGCTTGCTGTCCATCGATCTCCGACCGTAGAGCCCTCCCCAGGCTACGTCGCTTGAGCGCCTGCTCAAGGCACTCGGGCCGCGGATGGAGATAGGCGCCTCGGCCCGGCTCGCGCTGGCGTACGTCGACTGCGACCCCTCCGTCGCGGGGCACGATGCGAATAAGTCGCATCTTCTCTTCTCGGCTCCTGCACCCAATGCAGGTTCGCACCGGAACGGGCATCGCATCAGGCTAACGCCGCACGGCTCATTGGGCATTCCGAGGCCTTCGATCCCTTCTCAAGCGACGTTTTTTACAATCTCAAGATGGCTGGCGAGCGTTTAGAGACCGCTGGGAACACTTGTTAGCCGTCTCAAGACGGCTGGCGTCGGAAGATGTCGGTGAGCCATTGCTGAGTGTCCTCGGCATGCTGGCGGCTGTCGTACTCAATGATCAACCGAAGATGCTCGTACGCCAGGTCGTAGCGCCTGCGCCAGCCGCCATCCCGCCCACGAATGATCACATTGACACGTGGCTCCGGAAGGCCAGCCAGCACGAGGAGCAGGCGAAGCCGGGTCTCCTGCGGAGAGTCCACACCTTCCCGTGCCAGAGATGCAGCTCTGCGCGCCAGGCGGCAGCCCCCGCCCTTCCATTGCGCGGCCTCCTCAATGAGTCGCTCAGGTGAGGTATAGCCGGCCTTGATCATGCCGTCGGCTACCACGACGAGGTCGACAAGTCCCACGCCGGCTGCTGCGAGATCCAAGAAAGTCTGCTCAGGGGTCGAGATGGCCAGGCCCTTGCGCAACGTGGTCTGCGCTAGATCTTTCCGATAGTGCGATCGCACTCCTTGGCGAACGAGACGTCCATTGGCTGACGGCAAGGTGACGTGAGTGACAGCATCTGCTGGCGGAAAGGCGCCCCACATCTCGGCCGCCGTGTGATGGCTGACGTACGAACCGGGCGGCACCAGCCTGATGATTGCCTTCGCCCTCAGCAAGGGAGTGATGCGCACGTCTCGCGAAACGTAGGTGTCCCAGAAGACCTTGTGAAATCTCTTGCTGAGCAGCATTTCTGGAGTCAGGCCGGCCTCGCGAGCCTCGGCTCGGCTGAACGGCTGACGCGGATCGAATGCACCTTGAGTGTGTGCCGGTACGAACATGCGCACGATCCTGAGTGCTCTAGAACCCGCAGCCTCAGCTATCCACACAGTTCGTGGCAGCCTCTTCGGCCAAGTGCAAAGCGACGCGAGCCGTCTCACGATGGCTAACGAGTCCTCGCATGCGTCCTGAGACACTCGTTTGCCGTCTCAAGACGGCTAACGCGGGATTCTGTTAGAAGGAAGGAATCACTCAGGCGCGGTATCGGAGCGGATGTCGATACGCCAGCCCGTCAGCCGTGCTGCTAGTCGCGCATTCTGGCCCTCGCGACCGATGGCGAGAGACAGCTGATAGTCCGGTACCACGACACGCGCGGCTCGCAGGCTCTCATCAACCACGGTCACCGAGGTCACCTTTGCCGGCGATAAGGCCTGGGCAACGAACGTGGCCGGATCAGGGGAATAGTCGACGATATCGATCTTCTCCTCGTTCAGCTCATGCATGACGGCCCGCACCCGCTGTCCCATGGGCCCGATGCAGGCACCTTTGGCACTGACGTCGGGATTGTTGCTCACGACCGCGATCTTGCTGCGGTGACCGGCCTCCCGGGCCACAGCTTTGATCTCGACAGTCCCATCGGCGATCTCGGGCACTTCGAGCTTGAACATCTTCTCGACCAATCCCGGGTGGGTACGCGAGACGACGATCTGCGGGCCGCGAAGTTCCTTACGAACCGACACCACATAGACCCGGATTCGAGTCCCGTGCGTGTAGCGCTCACCCGGCACCTGCTCGCTCAGCGGCATGATCGCCTCGATCTTGCCGAGGTCGACCAGCACCGTCCGGCTGTCGCTGCCCTGCTGCACAACTCCGGAGACAATGTCACCTTCGACACCGGAGAAGTGACCGTATTTTTGCTCGTCCTCGGCGTCCCGCAGCCGCTGCATGATCACCTGGCGGGCGGTCGAAGCCGCCACCCGTCCAAACCCCAGCGGCGTGTTGTCGTACTCGCCGATCTGCTGACCGTCCGCGTCGTATTCCGGCGCCATGACGGTGACATGACCGGTCTTGCGGTTGAGGTCGACACGTGCGCCATGCACCGCGCCCTCGGTCTTCTCATACGCGGTGAGCAGGGCGTCCTCGATCGCGCTGGCCAAGACTTCGAAAGGCAGATCCTTTTCCCGCTCCATCAGTCGCAGCACGGAGATGTCGATATCCATCTCACCCCTCCTCATCTTGGCTGCGCGTCGCTTTGGGCGGGTTGAGCTCCACCTGAATCAGCGCGCGGTCGACGTCAGCGAAACGAACATCCTGGGCTGCTCCATCGACCTCCAGCCGAACGCGTTCTTCCGTGCTGGAAACGATCCGGCCGGTAATTGTGTCCCCTTCACCCAGTCGTACGGTGACCAGCCGGCCGGCGTTCCTGCGCCAGTGCCGAGGTCGCTCGAGGGGACGGCTCACTCCGCGCGATGTCACTTCGAACGTGTACGCCGCATTGCCCGTCACGTCGGTGCTGTCCAGCGCTGCCGAGGCCGCCTTACTTGCCTGGGCTATCTCATCGAGCAGCGGTCCGGTACCGTCCGGGCCATCACCATCCACCACGACACGCAGCAACCGGCGCTTGCCCGCCGGGACGATTTCCACCGCTTCCAGTTCAAGGCCGAACTGGGCAAGGATCGGGGTCAGCACACCAGCAATCTGGCTCTCTTTCATCGCGCTGTCCTTCGATCCGATTAGGTCCTTCGGTTGTGGCGCCCTGAGGGAGGAAACATTCTCTTAGCGCGTGTGCGGCAGCATACCGCTCGGGTGAGGTACCGTCGGCGGGTGGCTGAGTCCGAGGTGGACGTACCGGTTTTCCAGCCAATCCAACTGACCCGCCGGATGATCATCGGCTTCGGACTTGCTGCGCCCACACTGGCAGTGCCGTGGCTGGCAGGATGCAGCTCCAGCGGACCGGCGGTCGATACGCCGATCAGCACACCACCTCCGTCGAATCCCCCGGCCAGTACGACGGCCAGTCCCAGCCCAACTGCTGTCGAGTCGCATCAATCAGTTGGTGCTGCGGCGCCTGAGCAGGCGCTGGCCGCGCTAGCCGCTGCCATCCTGGGCGGCCCACGACGTCAGCAACTCGCCAAGGATCGCCGCACTCTTCTCACCTTTGTCGGCAAGACTCATACGGCACATGCCCGTGCCATCGCCAATCCACTTCCCAGTCAAGCGCCGGTCAAGCTGGGCGGGCAATCGCTGAGTAGTTCGTTGGCGTTGCTTGCCCGACGGGAGGGGGCCGCCGCCGGGCATTACCGCAGCGTCGCCCTGAAAAGCACGGGCCAGGACGCCCTGCTGTGGGGTTCGTTGTCAGTAGCCTCCGGCAGCTTCGCCGCTGCGATCGCCCTCGCCAATCCCCCCGGCGTCCGCCCGGTCGCCGCTCCAAAGCCGGTCGAGATGCTGTCCGAGGTGGCTGCGGTCCAGGAAATGGTGCGCCAACTGCACGCGATGGTGTACGGATATCAGCTGGCGATCGGGAAATTCAAGCTGCTGAGCAAGGCGCGTCCTCGGGCCGAGCGTGAGCTGCTCGCCACCCGCGTTTTCCGAGATCGACTGATCGCCTGGTTGCGGAAACGCTCTGCTGAGGTTCCGGCGGCGGAGGCGGCGTACGTGCCGTCGGTCGTTCCGCGCAACGCGGCCACGGCCGGCAAGTTGATCATGCGAATGCACACTGCGCTGCAACCGTTCTGCGGCCTGTGGCTGGCCGCCGCGGCAAGCCACGCCGACCGTACCCAAGCTCTCAACGCATTAGGCTCGGAGGTCAAGATCGCCCGTTCGTGGGGAGCCCCGCTCGGCGCCTGGCCGGGCTGGAGCAGTTGATCATCGCAGCAGCTGGACCACGACGTCGTAGGCCAGCTTGATGATCAAGCCGCTCAGCACGATCAAGAAGACCTTGCGGACGAAGGAGTTGCCACGACTGATGGCGGTCCGGGCTCCGAGGTAACCGCCGATCAGATTAGCTGCGCCCATGGTCAGCCCGAGACCCCACAACACCGAGCCGTTCACGGCGAAGACCACGATTGCGGACAAGTTGGTCACCAAGTTGGCGATCTTCGCTGTCGCGCTTGCCTCCAGAAATCCGTAGCCGAGCACGGCGACAAGCAAGATCACGAAGAAAGAACCGGTACCAGGTCCGAGAAACCCGTCGTATGCGCCGACGCCGAGGCCGATCACAGCCGTCCAGCCATAGTGCCGGTGCCCTGCGTGCTTTCGTATCGAAACCATGCCGAGCTGCGGCCGACGCCAGATGTAGAGTCCCACGCCAATCAGCGCCGCCAGCACGATCGGGGTGAAGGCCTCCTTGGGCAGCAATTTCGCCAGTAAGGCACCAACGGCAGATCCAATGGCCGAGGCGATGACCAGGGGCAGCACGGTCAACCAGTCGAGCGGAACACGCAGGGCGTAGGTCAGCGAACTCGTAGCAGTCCCGCAGAACGAGGAGATTTTGTTCGTACCCAAGATGACCGCCGGTGCGGTGTCGCTCGGCAGGCCGATCAGCAATGCCGGCAGCTGAATCAGGCCGCCACCGCCCACCACCGCATCAACCCAACCCGCAACAAAGGCGGCGACGATCAGCGCCGCCAGGGTCAGCACGGAGAGGTTGAGCGCACCAAGAGCTTCAGCTGTCATGCACGGCCGCGAGGATTTCGGGAATCGCATCCTCGACGGCCACCTCGACTTGCTCCCCGCTCTGCCGGTCGCGCACTTCAACAACGCCCCGGCTGAGGCCCCGACCGATCACGACGATGGTGGGCATGCCCAGGATCTCGGAGTCGGCAAACTTGACGCCGGGGCTGACGATGCGATCATCCAGCAGCACCGAGGCGCCCGCCTCGTCGAGTTGCACGGAGAGATCGGCCGCAGTTGTGGTCACGACGTCGTCCTTGCCGGCTGCCAGGACATGCACATCAAACGGTGCCAACTCCCGCGGCCAGCGAAGTCCCTTTTCGTCGCAGGTTCCTTCGACCACCGCTGCCACGGCCCGGGAGATGCCTACTCCGTAGGACCCCATGGTCACGGTGACGAGCTTGCCGTTTTGATCAAGCACCTTGAGTCCGAGAGCGTCGGAATATTTGCGACCAAGCTGGAAGATGTGTCCCATCTCGATGCCGCGAGCCAGCGTGAGCGGTCCAGACCCGTCCGGCGCAGGGTCACCCTCACGAATCTCCGCCGCCTCGATAATGCCGTCAGGGGTGAAGTCGCGCCCGCAAACCAGATCGAAGACGTGCCGGCCCGGCTCGTTCGCGCCAGTTACCCACCGGGTGCCTGCCACGATCCGCGGATCGACCAAGTATCTGATCTTGGTCTCGGATTCTTCACCCAGCACGGCGTGCGGCCGCGCGCCAGAGTCGGCGAATCGTACGGGCCCGATGTAGCCCTTCACGAGATGGTGGTGCGCGGCAAAATCCTCCTCACTGAACGGCTCCGGCACCGCCGGCTCGAGCTGCGCGGCGAGGCGTTTCATGTCCACCTCCCGATCACCCGGCATGCCAATGATCAGCGGATGACGGGTGCTGTCGACTTCGCTGATCATCACGACGACGTTCTTCAATGTGTCGCTGGCTTGCCAGGCTCGATCGCTGCGCGCGAAGTGGGCGTTGGCCAAGTTGACGAGAGTCTCAATCGTCGGGGTATGAGGTGTGTCCTCGACGTGCGCAGCAGGAGCGTCCTCGTATGCCAGCGGCTCCGGCGGTGTGGTCCGCACAGCTTCCACGTTGGCGGCATAACCGCCGGGTGAGCGTACGAAGGCGTCCTCGCCGTTCTCACCGATAGCGAGAAATTCCTCGCTCGCGGAGCCGCCCATGGCTCCAGACATGGCGTGCACGATGACGTATTCGAAACCGAGTCGGTTGAAGATCTTGATATATGCATCGCGGTGGGCGGCGTATGACTTGGCGAGACCCTCATCGTCAACGTCGAAGGAGTAGGAGTCCTTCATCACGAACTCGCGGCCGCGCAGCAGCCCGGCTCTCGGGCGTGCTTCGTCGCGGTACTTCGTTTGGATTTGGTAGAGCGACAACGGAAGGTCCTTGTAAGAGGAGTACAGGTCCTTCACCAAAAGCGTGAACATCTCCTCATGTGTCGGACCGAGCAGATAGTCCGCACCCTTGCGGTCCTTGAGGCGGAATATGCTGTCGCCGTATTCGCTCCAGCGCCCAGATGCGTCATAGGGCTCCTTTGGGAGTAGCGCGGGAAAATGCACCTCCTGAGCCCCGATCGCATCCATCTCTTCGCGGACGATTTGCTCCACTTTGCGTAGCACGCGGTAGCCCAGCGGCAGCCAGGTGTAGATGCCGGGTGCCGCCCGGCGGATATATCCAGCACGCACCAGCCAGCGATGGCTGGGCACCTCTGCATCGGCCGGATCCTCGCGCAGCGTGCGGACAAAAAGCTCCGACATTCGGGTGATCACCCGAGCACTGTATTGTCTCGGCTCCTGCACCGCGCTTGAAGGCTGCCGACTTCGTCGTCACTCGCAGACGAAAAGCGCGTCCGCTCCCTCCTCCTCAGCACGACAGCGCGCGCGATGCACGAGCACTGTATTGCAAACAGTGCGACGGCTATCCCCGCTTTAATCCTGGCGGGTGCTTGCGCGTCACGGTTGCGGTGGTACGCCGTTGGGCGTCAAGCAGCCGGCTGCGAAATGATCCTTTGGCAGTCTTCAACTTCGCCGATACGTGATACAGCCGGACCGGTCGGCCAGGCCGGTAGAAGGTGACGAGGGTGGGAATGTATTCCGCTTTGCTGACCGTGAATCGGCCATTCCCCACGCGGGTGAAGGTGAATCGCCCGGTCGCTCCTTCATAGGTGCGGTTGGCCTCTTGCTGCGCCACGGTGTTGCCGACGCCGTAGAGCACCCACTTCTTGTTCACGATGGTCCACGGCTGCACGACATGGGGGTGGTGCATGTAGACAAGATCAACATCGGGGGACGCCGTAAGTGCACGGGCGAGGGCCACTTGCTGCGCGTTTTCCTTCGTCGAGTATTCGGTTCCGATGTGGACGGCAACGAGGACGATGTCTGCTCCTGCTTCCCGCGCGCGACGTGCTTGACTCAGGAGCTCCTTCGTGCTGAGCCTGTGTACGGCCCATGGCTTGCCCTGTGGCATGGGCAATCCATTCAAACTGAACGTCGCAGCGACGGTCCCGATCTTGATACCTTGCCGCGTCGTGAAGATCGTTGGTCGCTGCGATTCCGTCTTGGTACGTGCCGTTCCGGCATGAGTGATCTTGACCCGATCAAGATCATCGAGAGTCCGTCGTACGCCGGCGAAGCCTTGATCGACAGCGTGGTTTGACGCAGTTGTGCAGACGTCGTAGCCGGTCGCCTTGATGGCGTTCACGACCTGCGGCGGAGCTGAGAAGAGCGGATAGTTTCGGTACGGCCCACCTGCTGGAGCCAGCGGCACCTCCTCGTGACAGATCGCCAAGTCGGCCGATGCGACGACCGGCTTCATGCCTGCCAAGAGCGGCGCGAAGTCATAGCCACCACGTCCGCGACGCTGCGCATCCTCCTTGGCGGAGTACCACAAGGTGTTATGCCACAGCAGATCTCCATTCATCACCACTGTCACGCTGGTCCGTTGGGGTTTGGCTGCCGGCTGCTTGGTGGGCTGAGCAGCTGAGGGGCCGGCCGCTGGCGTGCTCGATGTTGCGGCCGGGATGGGGGTAGGAGCCGTCGGCGTACGCTCGCGGACCGGCTGGGCATTCGCGCAGCCGGACAAGATCATCAACAGACCGATCCAGGCTGCTGCCAGCCGGGCAGGTATACCCATCAAAAGTGGACGGTAGCGAATTCGCCGACCTCGGTGAACCCCACTCTCGCGTACGTCGCCCGCGCAGGCTGGTTGTAGTCGTTGACGTAGAGCGACACCGTCGGAACGACCGTACGCGCCAACTGGACGACGGCCGCCATGGCTGGCGCAGCGAGCCCCTGCCCTCGCAGTTCAGGCTCCAACCAGACGCCCTGGACCTGACACACCGAGCCCGACACCGAGCCAAGATCGGCCTTGAAGAGCACGCGATTGCCATCGAAGATGCCGAAGGCACGACCCGAGGCGATCAGTTGGCGGACGTAGAAGCGGTAGCCCGCCGGATTGCCCTGAACGGGTGAGACGCCGATCTCCTCGGTGTACATCTTCACCGCCGCATCGGTGTAGGCGTCCCACTGATCAAGAGTCACCCGCCGCACCCGCCGGTCGACGGGAATGGCCGGCGGCGAGCTGATCGACATCACTGGTTGATGCGGCCGTACGTCGCGGACATCGCTCCATGCGCCACCCCAACGCTCGGACAGCTTGCTCCATAGCTCCAGCGCGGTGTGCGACGGGCCGATGATCGATGCACACATCCGGTTTGGACCAGCGAACTCCGTCCATGCCTCGAGTGCCAGCTCGTCGGCGTTGACAGGTACCAGATTGGACCCCGCGTGGCACAGGGCACGGAGCAGGCCACCGCGCTCGTATCCCCAGACGGGACAGCCAAGGCTTGCCTGCTCGAGTCCCGCCGCTCGTACCCGAGAAGCGACAAAGACGTTTTCAATCGGATTGGCCGACAGCAGCCGGATGGCGGCAGATAGGTCGCTTCGATTCAGCACCCGCACTGCGCCCTCGCGAGCCCATCGCGACGCAATCGTGCTGGCGACCTTGCGCATGCTCAGTGCACGCTGACCACAGGCACGCCGTCTCCGGCGGGCATCGATTCACCCATCTCCTCCGCAAGCCGCAGCGCCTCTTCGATGAGAGTCTCGACGATGTCGGCCTCCTTGACCGTCTTGATCACCTCACCGCGTACGAAGATCTGACCCTTGCCATTGCCGGAGGCAACTCCAAGATCAGCTTCACGCGCCTCCCCGGGCCCGTTGACGACACAGCCCATCACGGCAACGCGAAGCGGGACCTCCAGCCCCTCCAAGCCAGCAGTTACCTCATCGGCCAGCTTGTAAACATCGACCTGGGCGCGGCCGCAGGACGGACAGGAAACAATTTCCAGGTGCCGCGGCCGCAGGTTCAGCGACTCTAAGATCTTGATGCCGACTTTGACCTCTTCGACAGGAGGTGCGGACAAGGACACCCGGATGGTGTCACCAATTCCCTTGGAGAGCAGCGCGCCGAAAGCGACCGCAGATTTGATCGTGCCTTGGAAGGCGGGACCCGCTTCGGTCACGCCGAGATGCAGCGGGTAGTCGCAAGCCTCGGCCAGCAGCTCGTAGGCGCGCACCATCACTACTGGGTCATGGTGCTTGACGGAGATCTTGAAGTCCCGAAATCCGTGCTCCTCGAAGAGGCTGGCTTCCCAGAGAGCGGACTCGACCAGCGCCTCAGGAGTGGCTTTGCCGTACTTGGCAAGGAGCCGCTTGTCGAGCGACCCAGCATTGACTCCGATCCGGATCGAGCACCCGGCCGCAGCAGCGGCCTGCGCGATCTCCTTCACTTGATCATCGAAAGCGCGGATGTTGCCGGGATTGACTCGTACGGCGGCACAGCCGGCGTCGATCGCAGCGAAGACGTACCTGGGCTGGAAGTGAATGTCGGCGATCACCGGGATCTGAGACTTCTTGGCGATGATCGGCAATGCTTCGGCGTCATCCTGACTGGGCACGGCCACGCGGACGATGTCGCAACCCGTCGCCGTCAGCTCAGCGATCTGCTGCAGCGTGGCGTTGATGTCTGCGGTGAGCGTCGTGGTCATTGACTGGACGCTGATCGGCGCATCACCGCCGACGGGAACCTTGCCGACATTGATCTGCCGACTCTTGCGACGCGGTGTCAGGGTGGGCGGAGGAAGGGTTGGCAGACCCAGGTCGATGCTCATGAGACCTTTCTGTGCAGTGCGTGGCGAGGCCGTCCCCATCGAGGCTCGCCGGCAATCCAGCCTAACGTGACTTCCGGCCGCGAGGAGTGGACGACTGCCTCCGTTGCCAGTTCCGCAGGAGGCTCGATATATCAACTGATATGTTAGCGGCATGGATGCCGCAGCCAAGCTACGCGCCGCACGGCTGCACGCCGGGCTTACGCAGCAACAACTGGCAGAGCTGTCGGGTGTACGCCAACCAAACATCGCGGCATACGAGCGTGGCCTGCGCAACCCCTCGCCGCTGATGCTGCAACGGCTCCTCGATGCGGCTCGCCCTCGGCCGTCTGTCATTCTCAATGCAAATCGGGCGAAGATCCGTGAGATTGCCGCCAGGCATCATGCGCACAATGTTCGCGTTTTCGGCTCGGTCGCGCGAAATACAGATCGACCGAATAGTGACCTCGACTTGCTGGTGGCTTTCGACGATGCTGCAACGTTGGTCGATCAGGCCGCACTTGTCGATGAACTTCAGGATTTGCTCGGTGTTCCGATCGATGTGGTGTCTGACCGGGCTCTCCGGGATCGAGATGTTGCCATCAGGGCCGAAGCAGTTCCGGTGTGAGCGAGTCCGGCACGAGAAGTGGTCTAGGCACGAATGATCGCGATCAGCGTGCTGTCCAAGACATCCTGGACTTCTGCGAACAAGCCGCACGTCTGGTGGCGCGGGGGCACGACGCGTTCGAGTCAGACGAGATGCTGCGACTGGCCGCGGAAGCTCTCGCTCAACGTGTCGGGGAGGCTGTATCACGGCTGAGCAAAGCCTCACAAGATCAGCATCCGGCTGTGCCATGGCGAGCGATGCGCGGGATGCGCAACCTCGTCGTCCATGACTATGGATGGATTGATGATCGGGTGCTCTGGAACACACTGACCCTCGACTTTCCGACCCTTGCCGAAGAGCTGCGCGGCACAGCGATTGAGCCATAGATTCCCTCTGGCCGGTCCATGCCGGCCTTCGTGGGTCGTCGATGCCAGCCAGAATGTCTGACATACCAGAACAACATCAGGCCGGTGGCACAGAGGTGGAAGCCATGCAATGCCCAGACCGGTCCCAACGGCAGACTCAAGACATACACGGCGTAGGTCACGTTGCCGATATTGGCGAGCAGGATGTTGCCCAGGCTGTACGAGGCGAGGTCCTTGGTGCGTCCTGCCTTGACCAGCATAGGAAGGGTGCTGGCGATGAAGATCGCTGTGGATACCGATCCAGCTAGCACCGAAAGATTCGTGCTCACGCCGCACCTCCCTCCTCTGGCTTCTCGGCTCGTAATTCACTATACTTAGAGTAAAATCACTAAGTCAATGACTTAATCAACATTCCCAGCTGTAGGCGCTTAGATGGTGGTCATGGCGGACAAGACCCGCACGTACTCCTCGACACTGCGGGCTGATCAAGCCCGGCAGACGAAGAAGCGGATCGTTGATGCGGCTGCGGAGCTTTTTGCTGAACACGGGTACGCCGGTACCACCATCGATGCCGTCGCGAGCGCCGCCGGGGTGAGTCGTAAGACGGTCTTCGACTCCGTCGGCGGCAAGGCTCAGCTGATGAAGTTGGCGTATGACTTCGCGATCGTGGGCGACGACGAGCCGGTACCCCTGATAGATCGGCCGGAGATCAGGGCGATGCTCGCGGAGCCCGACTATGCCAAACGGCTCGCAATGTACGCGTCTCTCGTGGTGGGGATCGACCGTCGGCTTTCGTCGGCCTGGCGCGCCTTTGAGGGGGCAGCGACCAGCGATCCGGAGGCGGCGAAACTCTATGTCGCGATGGTTCAGCAGCGCCGAGGCGCTATGCAAGAAGCTGCACAGATGTTCGCTGACGCCGGGGCGCTGCGGCCTGACCTCGATATTGACGTTGCGGCAGACCTGATGTGGTTCTACAACGATCCGTCGCTGTACGACAAACTGGTCCGGCAACGTGGGTGGTCCGTCGATCGCTTCCAGGCCTGGCTGACTGAGGCTCTTCAGGTTCAGCTGCTGGGGAAGGCTCCCTCGGTGCATACGGCCGAATAGCATCTCCTGGTGCGCGCCGTCGTATTGTCCGAACCCGGAACTGCCGACAACCTCGTCGTTCAAGAGTGGCCGTTGCCACCTGAACGGGAAGGCTGGGTGCGCATCCGCGTCGAGGCGTTCGGGCTCAACCGTTCAGAGCTGATGACGCGGCTCGGCCTGTCCGGAGCTGCGGTGACCTTTCCCAGGATCCTCGGTATCGAGTGTGCGGGCGTAGTCGACGCGGCCCCTGCCGGCAGTGGCCTGACATCAGGCCAGCAAGTCGTGGCGATGATGGGCGATATGGGCCGAGCTTACGACGGCAGCTACGCCGAATACACGTCGGTTCCGCTAACCCAAGTCATACCCATGAGCACTGAGCTGCCGTGGGAGGTCGTCGGCGCTCTGCCGGAGATGATTCAGACAGCGAACGGTTCGCTGACGATCGGCTTAGACCTGCAGCCCGGCGAGACTCTCCTCATTCGTGGTGGCACCTCCTCGGTCGGACTTGCCGCGGCCGCGCTCGCCAAGCAGTTAGGTGCCACCGTCTTGGCGACTACGCGGCGACCGGACCGCCTTGACATGCTGAAACAGAGGGGGATCGATCTGCCGATCATCGACACTGGCGAGATTGCCGATGAGGTGCGCAAGCACTTCCCGGATGGTGTCGACGCAGCACTCGAACTCGTGGGCACCCCTAGCCTGCCTGACACGCTTCGCTGCGTACGAGTCCATGGCACCGTCTGCTTCACGGGTCTGCTTTCCAATCAGTGGACGGTCAAGGAGTTCTACCCGATCGACTACATCCCGGCGGGCGTGCGCCTCACCGCGTATGAAGGAAGGGCTTCGGATCTTCCGCGTGAGGCCTTGCAGCGGGTGCTCGACGCAGTCGCCGATGGCAGTCTGCCGATCACTGTGCACCACGTCTACGACGGACTCGATGAGGTTCGACAAGCCCACAAGGACATGGAAAGCAACGTGGCAACTGGCAAGCTGGTGGTCCGAGTTCGGCACTGACCTCGCCCCACGCCCGGCTGCAGCCGGTAGCGTCCGGTGGGCCAATCGAACCTCCAGGTAGTCAACAAATCGCCAGCGATGTGCATCCGGCTGCGATTGGTCGCGGCATCGCCGAACAAATCGGTCTCGCCTGCCACATATCGCCAACTCTCGCGGCCCGCCGGCTCAAGACCGCCCGGGCCTGGTGGTTCGAGCTGCCCGACACCTACCACCACCTTTGTTTCCGGGGAGCTGAGTAAACGGGTCGCCGAGGTCGTCGTGTCGAAACCCGACACCTCGATCCGGAGACCCGCCGCCGGGTCGACGCCCAGCTCACTGGAGCCGGCATCACCACGATGGGGTTCAAGGCGGCGGCAGCGTGTGCTCGCAAGCACGCCCATGAGGCGATCGGCGGGGCTACCTGGCACGCGGCCGCACCGAACGGAAACATCGCCGAGTCGGTGTCCGGCCAGCACCCGACATCATGGCGATCCTCACCGGCTACCTCCCCGTCGAACAAGGAGTGGCCTGCTACACCGCGCTCCGCCGACACGCCGACACGCCTGTTGCGTCTGGAGACGAACGGACCAGGGACCAGATCATGGCCGACACCCTGGTGGAACGGATCACCGGACAAGCTACCGCCGCTGATGTGAACGTGGAGCTGCAAATTATGATGCCGCTCGAGGCGTTGATCGACCCACACCGCAACACAGCGGCGACGATCCCCGGATACGGTCCCCTGCACGGTGACTTGGCACGGAACATCCTGATCACCAGACGGGCCCGACCCTTGTCCGGGGGTTGCTCTGAGAGTGTTTCATGCCTTGACGTGTCGTGTTGTGTCGTGTTGTGGCACTCCATCTGTGACACGGGCTGTGACACGTCACGAGCTAGCCGCGAGAAGCGAGTCGCACCTCGCCCGCCGACACCGAGGTCTCTACGCGCCTTGTCCTCTCCTAGCTGACTTCCCATGCAGATCGGGGTCGCCTGCCGATCGGCCCGACCTGGCC
>DASVEX010000186.1:0-4491 GCA_036380335.1 Propionibacteriaceae bacterium
CTGCGGTGGCTCGATTCGTATCCACCGACGGGACATTCAAGAACGGGTGTTTGCCGTCATGGGGCTGCCGAAGGAGGAGGCGCAGGAAAAGTTCGGCTTCCTCCTTGACGCCTTCAACTACGGTCCGCCGCCACACGGCGGAATCGCCTTCGGCTGGGATCGGATCTGCGCCCTTCTGTCAGGAACTGACTCGATCCGGGAGGTGATCGCTTTTCCAAAGTCAGGTGGCGGAGTCGATCCGCTGACCGACGCTCCGGCGCCGATTACCCCCGAGCAGCGTAAAGAGGCTGGCATCGACGTCGAACCGGATATCTGATCTGACTTCCCCTGCGGAAGCACTTTTGTGAAGGTCAGATTAGGCCGAGACAAAATATAATCCGGTCACATTTTCTTTCGATCGCCTAGGGAGCCGGCATGACCGCAACACTTGTGACCGCTCAGGATGCTAACTGGAACCTGGAGCGTGGAGCCTTCAACATTCTGGTCGACCAGCAGCCGGCCGGCATAGCGCTGCCTCGTAGCGCCGATGACGTCAGCGCTGTTGTTCGATCTGCAGCCGCAGACGGAAAGCGGGTTGCCGCGCAGCGCACCGGCCACAACGCGGAGCCGCTCGGCTCGCTCGCCAACACCGTGCTGTTACGCACGGACGGGCTTGGTGGCGTGCAGATTGATGCTGAAGCAGGCAGCGCGCGGGTTGGTGCTGGCGTGCTCTGGGGCGAGCTCCTGCCCAGGGCGTCCGAGCTGGGTCTTGCGACCCTGCACGGTTCAGCTCCAAATGTCGGCATCGCGGGCTACACGCTCGGCGGTGGGGTCGGCTTCTACCATCGCAAACACGGACTCGCCTGCAACCGGGTGACGGCGATCGAGCTGGTCACCGCCGCTGGCGAGCAGATCCGCGTTGATGCCGACCATGAGCCTGATCTGTTTTGGGCGCTGCGCGGAGGCGGCGGCAGCTTCGGTGTCGTCACTGCGCTCGAGTTCGGTCTGCTGCCGTTGCCCGAGATCTTCGCGGGCGCCCTATTGTTCCCCGCCGAACAGGCGAGCGAGGTGCTGCAGGGATGGAATGAGTGGACCAGCGGAATGCCCGAGGAGATGACGTCGGTTGGTCGGCTGATGAACTTCCCGCCGATTCCCGAGGTGCCCGAGCCCTTCCGCGGCAAATCATTCGCCGTGCTCGAGGTGATCTACTGTGGCGACCCTTCAGGCGGCGAGGAGCTAGTAGCGCCGCTGCGCAAACTGGGCAGCGGCGGCATGGATACGATCCAGGCCCAGCCGCCGGCCGGTATCGCTGAGCTGCACATGGACCCGCCTACCCCAGTGCCCTATACCAGCGAGTCGCTGCTGACTCACGAACTACCGGCGTCGGCAATTGACTCGCTCGTCGAGGCGGTTGGGCCGGGCTCGGGTTCGCAACTGGTCTCGGTCGAACTGCGCCACGGCGGCGGCGCCCTCTCCCGGGTACCACACGGTGCCGGAGCGCTCGCCTGTCTGCCGGGCTCCTTCGTCACCTTCGCGGTCGGCTTCGTCCCGGCGCCGGAGGCAATGGCGCCAACCCGCGCCTGGCTCAGCGCCTACAAGTCGGCTCTCGAGCCCTATGACGCCGGCAGCTACTTCAACTTCGTCGAGCACAGCTTTGACATCACCCAAATATTTCCGCCAGAGATCCTCGACCGGCTACGCGAGGTCAAGCAGCGCTACGACCCCGAGAACCTTTTCCACTCCAACCACCCGGTGACGGGCTAGAAAGCGTCTTTCGTAGCCACGTGTGCGGCAACTGGTCACCAGCAACGGGCAAATCGGCGATTCGGTGTGGCATTCGACCGGTTTGGGTCGGGGTGAAGCCGGATGCAGGCTGGCTATGTTGATGCGTCAGCGACGGCTTGCAGCTCTCGAGTCATCTCCTCGACCAGCTGGGGACGGCCATGAAATTGAGCGGCAGTGTTTTGGAACAGCACGATCCTCCATTGCCCCTGCTGCTCTTCAGCGATCAGGGTCTGGTGAGAATTCGTCTCGGAGTTAATCGCCGTCTGGCCAGGCGGGACCAGTCCGGCAATGGCCCTCAAGATCATCGCCTGTGGCCCTAGCGGCCGAACGGATTGCACTTTCACGACATAGCGCGCGGTCTCGTGGTCGCCGAAGATAGTCGACATTTCGGCGCCGATCGTCTCCTTGCCGGAGCTGATGCTCCCATCGAATCCAATGATTGTGCCGTCTTCGGCGAACGGTTCCGCCATCGCCTCACCATCTTTAGCGTTCCATCCGGCAATCAACTTCGCGTACAGGGCTGTCACCGCGTTCTCACTCATGATGCGCATCATGCCTCTTCTGTCTTGCGCCGATGTCCGTAGGATCTGTGGCGATGAGCGAGGATCTCTTTGGCGGCGCCGTTGGCGGTCCGATAGCGACGCCGAGTGGCAGCCTGGGCGACGCCGACCGCGCCGGCCTGCCGCTCGCCGTACGAATGCGGCCGCGCACCCTGGACGAGATACTCGGGCAGGACCATCTGATGGCGCCGGGTTCTCCGCTTCGGCGGCTCGCTGCCGGTGAACCAATGTCGGTCTTTCTCTGGGGACCGCCCGGCGTCGGCAAGACGACGATCGCAGCAGTGGTCAGTCGCCAAAGCGATTCGAGGTTTGTTGAGCTTTCTGCCGTCACCGCCGGAGTGAAGGATGTTCGGGCGGTGCTCGACCAGGCACGCCGGGACCTGCGTACGGCGCGGCAGACGGTGTTATTCATCGACGAGGTGCATCGCTTCTCCAAGACGCAGCAGGACGTGCTGCTGCCTGCGGTGGAGAATCGGCTGGTCACACTGATCGCCGCGACTACGGAGAATCCCAGCTTTTCGGTCATCTCACCGCTGCTGTCGCGATCCTTGCTGCTCACCCTCAAGCCGCTGCGCGATGACGACGTCTCGACCCTGCTAGATCGGGCGCTGAGCGAGGATCGCGGGCTGGCCGATGCATACCGGCTCGAGCCTGACGCTCGAGCCATGATCGTGCGGTTCGCCGGAGCGGACGCTCGTCGCGCTCTGACCTTCCTCGAGGAGTCGGCTGCAGGCGCGGCCGCTGTGAATCAGACCATGATCACCACCGACATGGTGGAGCGCGCGGTGGACCGGGCGGCAGTCCGATACGACCGGGCCGGTGATCAGCACTATGACGTCATCAGCGCCTTCATCAAGTCGATTCGAGGCTCGGACGTGCAGGCTGCCCTGCACTATCTCGCTCGAATGATCGCGGCCGGAGAGGATCCGCGCTTCATAGCCCGGCGACTGGTGATCTTGGCCTCGGAGGACATCGGTCTGGCCGACCCCACGGCGCTGCCCACTGCGGTCGCGGCAGCCCATGCGGTCGAGTTCATCGGCATGCCTGAGGGGCGGATCAATCTTGCCCAGGCAGTGATCGCGCTAGCTCTGGCTCCAAAGTCCAACGCAGTCATCAAGGCCGTCGATGCCGCGCTCGCCGATGTGAATGCCGGCAGGATCGGCCTCGTGCCACGCCATCTCCGCGATGCCCACTATCCCGGTGCTGGGCGACTCGGACATGGCCAGGACTACGCGTACGCGCACGACGAGCCGCATGCTGTCGCTGCTCAGCAGTATCTTCCGGATGAGCTGGCAGGCGCTCGTTACTACCTTCCGACCGAGTACGGCGCCGAGGCGCCTCTAGTGGCCAGGCTGGCGCGCATCGAAGAGCTCTTGGGCCGCTCTGATGACTGAGGGATAAGACGGTTACAGGCCGTCCGGAAACTCCGATGCGGAGTGTGGATCAGCTAAAGGCCAGCCGCCAGATGCCAACTGGGCGCGGACCCGCGCCACGTCCTCGTTGCGCGGCAACTCATCGGTAATGGTGATGGGACTCGACGGCCAACCCCGGATCCCAGGATGGAGCCACTGGCTACCTGCGTAGTGGACAAGGGCATGCCGAGGTGACTCGAAGAAAGAATGATCACCGCCGAGGAGGTCTCGGCAGCCATCCCCTGCGGCGACTTGATCTCCACCAGCCCTTTGCCGAGGGTCCGGATGACCCGCCAACCACCTACCCAGGTGTCGGCCGCGATAGCTATGGCGCAGGCGATCTTTACCCACAGCGGGATGGCATGCAGGTTGGTCCAACTGCCGTACGCGACCAACGCGAGGGTGATCACGCCCATCGTCTTCTGTGCATCATTGGTGCCGTGAGCCAGCGACACCAAGGAGGCGGATCCAACCTGGCCCCACCGGAACCCCTCATCCCGCCGCTGTTCCGGCATGCTCGTCACGATCTTGAACACCAGCCAGGTGCCCAGTCCGGCGACCAGGCCAGCTACCACAGGCGCGAAGACCGCCGGCAACACGATCGAGCTGATGACCCCGTCCCATTTGACACCGCTGAGTCCGAGGGCGGCTTGACACCGCTGAGTCCGAGGGCTGCAATCGTGGCACCGATCAGGCCACCGAACAGAGCGTGCGAGGAGGACGACGGCAAACCAAAGAGCCAGGTCCGCAGGTTC
>DASVEX010000187.1:0-4751 GCA_036380335.1 Propionibacteriaceae bacterium
GAGCTCTCTGACGCAGTCAATGCGCTGTCTGAGCCATTGTCGAAGCTGGCCGCGGCAGTCGTCTGAATCAGGGAAGACATGACATCAACCCCCGACCTTCGCGATCAGCCGGCTGAAGCCGAAGCGCGCACGGCACCGCCCGAGACGCGCCAGGGGCCGCCCGTCTCGCGGCGCGGCCTGCTCGGCGCCGCGGGAGCTGGTCTGGCCGGGCTGGCTGCCGGAGCCGCAGGTGGCTTCGCACTCGGGAGCCAGGAGGCAGCTCCGACCCAACCGCAGGCGGCGGGAACGCGTACTTATCCCTTCTATGGGGAGCACCAGGCGGGCATTCTCACTCCAGTGCAAGATCGATTGCATTTCGCCGTCTTTGACGTGATCACCGACTCCCGTACGGAGTTGGTGCAGCTCCTCAAGGACTGGACCATCGCCGCCGCACGCATGACGCAGGGTCTCGGTGCTGGGGAGCTCGGGCCGACGGCCGGGCCGTATGGGGCGCCACCAGACGACACCGGCGAGGCCATCGGCCTCCCGCCTGCGGGGCTGACCATCACCTTTGGTTTTGGTCCGACACTGTTCCGCAAGGCGGGCGAGGATCGCTTCGGACTCGGCGACCTGCGGCCGGCTGCCCTGCAGCGCCTTCCGCACTTCCCCGCCGACAAGCTCGACCCGCTGAAATCCGATGGTGATCTGTGCATCCAGGCATGTGCGGATGACCCGCAGGTCGCCGTGCACGCCGTACGCAATCTCGCCAGGATCGCTTTCGGTCGCGCTGCCATCCGCTGGTCGCAGCTGGGTTTTGGCCGGACGTCCTCCACCTCGACGGGTCAGGACACGGCGCGGAATCTGATGGGATTCAAAGACGGCACGATGAACCTCAAAGCCGAGGAGCCCGCCGCCATCGACGAGCATGTGTGGGTGCCGGCTGGTGCGGACGGGAAAGGGCAATGGCTGGCCGGCGGCTCCTATCTCGCGGTCCGCCGGATCAACATGACGATCGAGATCTGGGACCGGCAGCCGCTGAGTGAGCAGGAGCGGGTCATCGGCCGGACAAAGGCCGAGGGGGCACCGATGTCTGGCGGCAGCGAGTTCAGCCAGCCGGATTTCGACATCAAGGGCAGCGACAGTGAGCCTCTGGTCGCCACCGATTCGCACGTACGGATGGTGCATCCAGACCATAACGGCGGCGCCAAGCTGCTGCGCCGCGGCTACAACTTCGTTGACGGGAGCGACGGTCTGGGCCGACTGGACGCCGGACTGTTCTTTCTCGCCTACGTCCGGGACCCGCGTACGCACTTCATTCCGATTCAGATGAAACTCGGACTGAGCGATGGGCTGAGCGAGTACATCCAGCACACCGGCTCGGCGCTATTTGCGATCCCGCCGGGTATCGCTCAAGGCGGGTACGTCGGCGAGGCCCTCTTCTCCTAAGGCTCGCGCGAATCCGCCTCAGAGACCCTCGACTTCGGCAGCACCGCTGGAATGGGACGCTTGCGCTCAATCCCGTACCCGGTTCGCAGCCGTCGGATGCCCTTGCCCAGCCACGGCGCCAAGTAGTGCCTTGCCCACTCGATGTCACCCGTCAGCAGCTCACGACCGCGCGGCCTCATGGGCTCGCCCTCTAGGGGTGTGGCCCAGCCAGCGTCGAAGCCGTCGATGCCGAGGCGCCACGCCAACGCGGCGGCCACCCTCTGATGGCCGAGCTCGTTGCCGTGCAGCCGATCCGCGAACCACAGGCGGGGATCCTGCGTAATCGGATATTGCTCGAAATCCATCACCACGACACCGCGCCGCTCGGCCTCAGTGCGGATGATGTCGTTCAGCTTGGTGACTCGATTCCGAAAGGTCACGCCGAGCGGATTGATCGCCGAAAGATCGGGCACAGTGAAGCTGATCACCCTTGCGCCTTGGCGGCGCGCCTGGCCGAAGATGATGACGTAGTTGGCGCGAATCGAGTCGAAGTCACAACCTGGCGCAATGACGTCGTTCATGCCCCCGAACACCGAAAGCAGGTCGGGTTCCATGGCCAGTGCATCGGCAAACTGGCTGGTCCATATCTCTTTCATCCGGTAACCCCGAATGGCCAGATTTGCGTACTCCAACGGCTCGTCCTGAGCATCGGCAATGTGTTGGGCCAACCGATCAGCCCAGCCCCGGTAGCCACCGTGCCCGTCGGGGTCTTCGAGGCCTTCGGTGCTGGAGTCGCCGATTGCAACATAGCGACGAAAGGTTGTCACAGACCGATTCTTCTCCCGCTGTCAAGATCATCTCGGCAATCGTGCACCGATTCAGCGGCTCGGCTGCGAATTACCATTACGGAATGCGGTGCGAGTGTCTTCTTGTTTGATTGCACCAGCGCCGCTCAAAAAGACGGTGCGAGTGTCCCCTTTGATACGAGCACCGCTCAGAAGACTGCGGTGCGAGTGTCCTCTTTGATTGCACGAGCACCGCACATCAAAAAGGGATGAGGCATGTCGGCGAGCCAGGATGAGGAGTACGCCGCCGTGGTCGAGCGGGAACGCCCGCTCATTTTGGCCTCGGCTTACCTCCTCACGGGTGATCCGGCCCAGGCCGAGCGAGTCGTGCAACTGGTCTTTGCGCAGCTCTATGGGCGTTGGCCGAGGGCGCTCGATCTCCGACTTGGGGCACTCCGGGCCGTCGTAAACGCCGCTCGAGCGCCGGTGGATTTGCCGTGGGAGGTCCGCGAGCGCATCGAGCTGATCGACGGGCCTGCGCCGGTAGCCGCGGGCGAGCCGATCATCGCCGACTTGCTCACCCTGCGATTCGCCGAGCGTGCGGCCATCGTGCTCCAGCGCTACGCCGGACTCTCCAGCGCAGCCATAGCCGATGTCCTGGACTGGCCGGTCGAGCACGTCTCACCGCTTCTTCTCCGGGCCCGTGCCGCGCTCACTGCAGGACGTCCGGCGCGGAGCAGTGATGCCGCGCTTGCCCAAGAACTCACCGACGCCATCCCGTACGCCATGCGCGAGTCGCACGGCAGCGCCGATGATCTGGCCCACGGTCGCCGGCTCATTCGCCGTCGCTGGATCCAGCGAGGGTCGGCCGCTCTGGTCGCGGCCGTCCTGATTGTCGTAGCGGGCGTGCTGCTGGCCCCGACCCGGACACCCATTCCACCGCTGTCACCATCAGTGCCGGTCGCAACGCCGTCCCAGCAGGCCTGCAATACCTCTGAAGTGACGTGTCGGGCCAAGGTGTTGTTCGGCTGGCGTTCGGAGATGGCTGCGGTCGCAGCGTCGTACCTGGATCCGCGGGGGAGGTATTTCAGCGGATTCGGCTACTCCTACGACAGTCGCTACGACATGCCGGGCTTCTGGGATGGCCAAGGTGGTGCTCTTGCCTTCGAAATGTTCCGGCTCGACAAAGGAGCCACCGAGATCTATCTGCAGATCGCGACCAGCCGCAAGTACGCCGTAAGCTGCGGCTTCACCACCCGCCAACCATGCCAAAGAATGCGCTTCATGGACGGCAACTCGTTCTTGCTGACCGAGACGACCTCAGTCCGTCAGGGCATGGAGGTGCAGTACTCGCCCGCGGGCACTGAGGTGATCACCGTGATCGCCCGTAACACCCAGCGTGGAAAGGTTCTCGAGATCGATCGCGGCGACTTGATCAAGCTCGTGCAGGATGCCCGGCTTCAGCTGCCCAAGCGCTAGACGATCTCCGCGCTAATCTCAGCAGCTCAGGCCGCCAGACCCGTTGAGCCCTTGCTGTCGCGATTGTCAGGCTTGAGAGGAGTCGGCGGCGGCAGCTGGGACTCGTCTTTGTCGCGGCCTTCGGGGTATTCCAGCAGGGCAGGAATGATAGCCAGCAGCCCGATCATCACGACGCCGGCGATGACGATGCCGGTGATCAGGAGCTGGACGAACGTCATGTGTCAATCCTGCCGCGCGAATCTGTGGAACAGCTAGTACCCACCTCAGTGTTGCCTTAAACATCTATTTTTGCTCCAGTTTTCATTGGCCGCTACCTACTCGCAAGAATGGCGTGATGAACACCTGGGTGGTGCACCAGCCGGGACCGGTTGACAGTGGACCGTTGGAGCTGCTGGAACGAGAGGTGCCGGTCCCGCACGGCAGGCAGGTTCGTGTGAAGATCACCTGCTGCGGGGTCTGCCGGACCGATCTGCATCTTGCCGAGGGCGACTTACTCCCGAAGCGAGGCGACGTTACCCCTGGTCATGAGGTGGTTGGCGTCGTCGACGCGCTCGGCGAGGACGCCCGACGTTTCGCACTTGGCGATCGGGTCGGTGTCGCCTGGCTCGGCGGTACCGACGGCAGCTGCCGGTTCTGTCGGCGTGGAGCGGAGAACCTCTGCACAGCGCCCACCTTCACCGGCTGGGACACTGACGGCGGGTACGCCGACTTCTGCCTGGTTGACGAGGCGTTCGCGTACGCCCTCCCAGCCGGCATCGACGACGAGCATCTTGCCCCGTTGCTCTGTGCCGGCATCATCGGCTATCGCGCTTTGGTTTGCGCGGCGGTGCCGCCTGGCGGCTCACTCGGCATCTACGGCTTCGGCGGCAGCGCTCACCTCACGGCACAGGTCGCCCTAGCGCAGGGCTTGCGGGTTCATGTGCTGACTCGTGGCGAGGGCAACCGAAAGCTCGCCGCCGAGCTTGGCGCCGATTCCGTAGGTGACGCGCAGGATGCGTCGCCCGAGCCGCTCGATGGTGCAATCCTGTTTGCCCCGGCCGGCGAGTTGGTGCCGGTCGCATTGCGCGCGCTCGACCGTGGCGG
>DASVEX010000188.1:0-2400 GCA_036380335.1 Propionibacteriaceae bacterium
CATCAACGGTGCTCCCTCGACAACACCGATGAGCGCGATGTTCATCGGCGCCGTTGCCGATTCCGCCCAAAGGGCGCACAGGTCTGGCACCGGCACCCGCACAATGGAGGCGGTCTCGGTCGGCTCCTCGCTCTCAGTGGCCGTCGAAACCCCACCTTCGAGGACGGCCTTCATCCTTCGAAGGTCTTGGTCCAACGTACGACGCATCCACCACCTCAACGCCGGAGTGAGCAGGCGCAAGATCCCGTGTGGGCGCAGTTCGGTACGCATGATCAGCCGGCATCCACCGGTGATGTCGTTGATCTCGCCTGCACTTTCAGCGTCAAGCGCCCGCGACCGGCTGATTGCCGCCCAGGAGCGGGGACGGTTGATCTTGGCGTCCTTGATCAGCCCATCCCCCACTCCGCGACCGAACCTGACGCGGAACGTGGTACCCGCTCCGATCGGCTCTGGGGTGAGCATCTCCGCATGTAGCATCTGAGGATTCCATCGCGGCTCATTTCGTACGTCCACGACGAAGTCGAACACCTTCTCTGCAGGTGCCGCGATGTTGAGCACGTTCTCGATCATGTGCGACCTAGGCGAAACCGAGCTGCAGTTACTCCGCATGAATCTGTCGCCATGTGAGAAACCACGCAGTTACGGAGGCCTCCGCTTCTCCAAGCGCTGAACGCCGATACCGAGCCGACCAAACCTGCACCCAGCATGAACCGCCAACGGCCGAGTCGAGAAGGCAAGATCATCTGTGGTACGAGATGCCAGAGAGAGAACCCGACAAGCGGCCACAGCCGCCCCCACAACAGATCGTGAGGGAACTCCTGGAGAAAGACGCCGCGCCATAACAGCTCCTCCCCCGTGGCGTTGATCACCCCTGTTGTCGCCATCACCGCGGCAAGCATCCCGTCGATCTTGTTGCGATTCGGTAGCAGCTCGCTGCTCACCGCGCCAGCCGCGGGCAAGATCAACAACAACATTTCCACACCCGAGGGTCGACGACCCTGTGTCAGCAGTCGCGCAGCTCGGCGAGGGCCGAGGACCACCATAGGGAAGCCGATGCACCCTGCCAGCCAGTAAATGATGAAGCCCGTGTTGTACGCCGCCTGTGGCGAAAGCCGGTGAGAAAGCCATCGGAAGACGAGGGCCATAGCAGCCGGCACGGCCGCGGGTGCCGCCAGAACGGCGCCGCGTTTGAGCGTGATCATCGGCACCCAGGCCTCACGCTGGCACTCCTGTTCGGCGCAGTTGTTCTGCTCGACGCTTCACGCCCCGCAGCATGTCTCTCGACATGACGAAATCGGCCGGCACTATTACTGCCCAGGTACTCAAGGTGAGCCACCACGGTTTCGTCGCCGCGCGCCAGCGGAAGATGAAACGAGTCCGATCTCCAGCGTCGAGCGGCACCACGCTGAAGACCCACGTCCAATCAACCGACGCTTTGCCGGTGCGGCGCCATTCCAGTGGCAGATGGGAGGTGGAATGCAAAACGAGAAGGCGGGGCGCCTCAAGCTCCTCGACAACGAAACCGCACTCGGTTTCCGGTGGGCCGTCAGGGATGAAGTCACCGACGTGAAGATCTTGCAGGTGATCGATGATGTGAGCGACGCTTGCCCGGTTTGCCGGGAACAGCAGTTTGTCGACCCAACCGGCGGTGTACCAGCCGCCGCGGTGCCAGCCCATCTGGACAAGCCACGGCCAGACGTCTTCCGGTGGAGCATCAATAGTGGTGCCATGAGTGATCACAAACCGTGGATTGGGCACGATGCCATCGCCTGGCATCGGGGCATGCCGCTCGTAGAAGGTCGAGCCGTACGTTTGCCCCAGCCGATGCAGGGTCGCGTACCCGATCAGCAGCGCAGGCAACGCCCAGCGCATCACTTGGCTGCCGATCCTCATGTGTTTCATGGCCGCCAGCCCGCGCGACGGGCCAATATCGCCACCACCGCCATGCCAATGGCCACAGCGCCGAAGATCAATTGCAGAATGCTGAAACCAAGAAACGGAATCTGGACCAGCAACTCGATCACCAACAATGCGCTTGCGAGCAAGACCGCCGCCGGTGCCCAGGCGGAGCGCCGCCAGGCAAGCCATGCAGCCAACCCCGACGGGACAGCCACAATGAGAAACAGCCATCCGGCTGGGAGTGTCCAGCTCGAGAAACCCAAAGGCCCGAGCGCTGACACCGGTGGGGTCGCTACTCCGGCGAGGAGTTGAATGCTTCCCGCCAGCCCACCAAGGCCGACCAGGGTTTCAATTACAACAATGGGCCGGCGGAACGGATAACGGGTGCTGATGACCGCGGCTCGGTCAGTCCCGCTACTCACGAGAACTCACTTTCCGTCATGCGCTGTGACGTCCCGTCGAGTACGCCGTTGGCGTGCTCGGAACCAGCTAAGGATGCTG
>DASVEX010000189.1:0-28653 GCA_036380335.1 Propionibacteriaceae bacterium
ATAGCGCTAGTGCTGGGAGGGCGCCTTGTGGCGCCTGGTTCCAAGACTTCGGATGCACCGTTCGGGAACCGTCAAAGCAGCGTCAAAGCACCTTCCGAGCGGGTTTACGCTCAGAAGGTGCTGCGGTTGTGGCTCTGCGGCCGACTTGCCGGCGAGTTGGATGGCGAACCCGTGTCCATGCCCAGTAGTGGGCGCGCACGAGCGCTCATCGGCTGGTTGGCCCTCCATCCTGGCCCGCATCCGCGCGCTGATGTCGCCACCCGGCTATGGCCAGAGACTTCAGAGGCAAGAGCCAATCTCCGGACCGCAATTTGGGCGGTTCGTCAGGCATGGGGGGCGGCAGGAGTTCACCTTGACGGTCAACGCAACTTCATTGGTCTTATGCCGTCGGAAGTCTGGGTGGATGCGATCGCCGATCCGCCGGTCGGTGAGCCACTGCCTGAAGGCGAATTGCTCCCCGAGTTGGATGATGATTGGCTCGACGCTGAGCGGGAACAGTACCGGCGGCGCCAATTGAATAGGCTCGCCGGACTGGCGCGAGACGCCGAGGCCGCCGGGGACAATCTGGAGGCGGCACGACGGGCTGCTGAGCGGTGCCGCCTGGCGCCGCTCGATGAGAGTGCCCACCGTGAGCTGCTGCGGCTCATGACGACGAATGGTGACGTCGCCGGGGCGGTTCTCGAAGGCCGTCGTTTCGCCGAACGGCTGCGCTCAGAACTAGGGGTCGATCCCTCCCCGGCCACCCGGGCGGCACAGGCAGCGTTGCAGGCGCCGGCCCTGCAACCTGTCCGGACACCGTTGTTTGGCCGGTCCTTGGAGTTGCGCAATCTGCTCGACGTCTGGCGCGCGGCAGCCAGAGGTCGCGGTCAGGTGGTCGTGCTGACCGGTGAGGCCGGCATCGGCAAGACGAGTCTGGTGGCCGAGCTGGCCCGTCGAGCAACAACAAGCGGTGCGCGTACCGCCATCGGTGCCGGCATTGATGTGGGCGGCGAGACTCCGTTTGCTGTCTGGCTCGAGATGACTCGAGCGCTCGTTGCCACTGTGCGGCCAGTGCCCAGGGGGTTGGCCTGGCCGAGAGAATTGAACCGGCTTTCGGATGATCTTGGCACCCAGCTGGGCCAGCCAGATCCGCCGGCCCCAGTGGCAGCGCCAGAGCTCGAGCGACTCCGCGTGTTCGAGGCGATCCTTCGCCTCGTGGAGTGGGCATCAGCCGACCGCCCACTACTCATCGCAGTAGATGATGCCCATCGCGCCGACCGCGCAAGCCTGCGACTGACCGCACACATCGCGCGAAGGATCGCGACACTGCCGGTCTTACTGGTGCTGACACGCCGCGACCATCCCGCCAGGACGGAGCTCGATGCCCTCGTCACCGATCTGGCCAGCCGTCAGGTGCCCACTGTCGAAGTCCGACTCGGGCCGATCGCCGACGCAGACATCGCAGCGCTGGCGACGTCAGTGGCTTCGCGGCTTGCGTCGGACGGTCTGTCTGATGACAGCATTCGGCGCGTCGTCTCGGCCGCTGACGGCAATCCGCTCTTCGCTGTGGAATCTGCCCGGGCGCTCGCCGCCGGTCAGACCGCGCCGCCGCCCAACCTGCGCACCGCCGTACGGGTCAGCGTCGCCGCATTGTCCGAACAAGGTCGGGTGCTGGCACGCCTGCTCGCTGTTGCCGGTCGGCCGCTGACACGACTGGAGCTCGATCGTCTGAGTACCGACGCTCAGAGCCGATCGGCCGCCGAAGAGACTGTGCTCGGCTCCGGCCTGGCTGTGGCCACCTCAGGTGGCCTCGGCTATCGCCACACCCTGCTGCGTGAGGCCGTGTACGCCGAGATCGCAGATCCAGCGCCGCTCCATGATCGGCTTGCGGAAGCAGTGGATCGCGGCGACCACGCTGGCATAGCCCGGCACCTTCAAGGAGCGGGCCGACGGGCTGCGGCGGCTGGACACTGGGCCGCCGCCGCCGAGTACGCACGCTCGGTGGGAGCTGCAGCCGAAGCCGCGGACCTCCTCGATCGAGCGCTTGACTGCACACCCGATGACGGCGGGCTTTGGCTCGAGCTGTGCCAGGTTCTCGCCTGGCTGGGTCGCGACCAGGCGATGGAGGAGGCGTGGCGTAAGGCCTTGGCGCTGCTGCCTCGAGATCGCCTCGCTGCCGCCTGGTCCCGGCGGGGGCGGCAAATGCGTACGGTCACGTGCAATCCCGAAGAGGCGTTCGCCGCCTACCTGATCGCCGAGAGCTTGCTTCTGCCGGACACCTCCAGCCAAGAGCGGGCGGCTGTTCTCATCGGCCTCGCCTGGCGGGACGCGGTTGGAGCTGATGCCCGGGAGGCTGAACGCTTGCTCAAGCTCGCCGAACAGGAGCTAGCGGGGCAGGTCGATCCCGAGACATTCCTCGACATGACCGAAATCCGCATGCAGAGTCTGATCCGACAGGGCCGGTTCGCGGAGGCTGCGGCCGTCGCCTGGGAGGCGAGTCGGAGGGTACCGGACACTCACGGACAGGGACCGTCCTACGGCATTTGGGTCAATGCCGCCTGCGCCCTGACGAGCATCGGCGACTACAAGGGCGCGCTTGGCTGGGCGGAGGAGGGCGTAGCCGACGCTCGGGACGTCCCGGTCATACTGGTGCATGCCCTCGCCGCCAAGGCGCATATCCTGGCCAGGCTCGAGCGCTTCGGCGAGGCGTCGGCCGTTATCGCCGAGCAGCGCCAGCTCGCCGAGCGCCTCGATTCTCCGCTTATTTCGGCCACGTGCGCATTCGATGCCGGGCTCGTGGCCCTGGCGGCCGACCGCTTTGCCGAGGCTGCTGAACTGTTGGCTGAAGCGTTGGCCGGTCCGGCGCAGATCAGCCGTCCGGCCGCTGCGATCGCGCGTGCCGAGGCGCTGGCCCGCGCCGGCGATATCGAGAGCGCCAGGGCGCAGCTACGGGCGGCAGTGACCGAGCCCGTGCGAAAGGCCGATCAACCTTGGTCGCTGGTGCCCAAGATCGCGCGAGTGCAGGCCCTCATCGCAGTCGGCTCGGGCGATCGATATCTCGCTGCCCGGCGCTATCAGGAAGCTGAGGCGGCGTGGCGACGGATGCTGCCTTCGGTCACCACCGCGACCTCAGAGGGCTACTTCGCGAATCTCGTCGATCTTGGTCGTCCTCCGGTCGTCGGCCTGGTGGAACCGGCGCGTGAACTGGATCGGATCGTCCGCGAGCGCGCAAGCCTCCTCGGGGCAGTGACGTGAGGAGAGCAGGGAAGTGAGGAGAAGATGCCGGAGTTCTCGATGACTATCCAGGCCGAGGCTCCCATAGAGGATGTCTGGAAGTTGTTGCATGACCCGAGTTTCTTCCCGCTCTGGTGGGCTGGAATGGAGACCATCGAGCCGGGCAGCGACGGCGCCTTCACCATGTGGCCGACCGGCTATCCCGATTTCCCCATGGCGCAACGACTCGATGCTTCGAGCACCGATCACCGCGTGACCATCTCCTGTCTCGTTTCCTATCTGGAGTTCGTATGGCTGCTTGCCCCTGAGGGCGACACCACCCACATCGATGTGCAGGTGCGCATCCCTGAAACTGAAGCGCACCGCCTTGATGGGCAGCGCACCATCGTTGCCGACTCCCTGGTGAATCTCGCCGCCCTAGCTGCGGACGGCTGAGCCTCCTAGCTAACGAACAAAGATTCGAATATGCTTACGCGTCATGAGTTCGTCGGCGTACGTCCCTCCCGGATGGCCGAGCCAGGTGCGCCCGCCGGGTGCGCCCGGCTGGGAGGCGACGGCTATTGCCTACCTGCTGGATTGCTGCCCACCGGACTTTCGTGCCTATCGCGTGCTCCGAAATCATCCTGTCGTGCTGGCAGAATTCGCCAGCCACTTCGTCGACGGCCAGCACGAGGCGGCGCAGCGCGGCTTGGCCGAGGTCCGCACCAGCCTGTCTGAGTATGTCGAGCCTGACGTCGTGGCGGCCGCGACCGAAGCCTGGCTCGAGCAGGGAGCTCGGCTGGCCCGCACTCGCCGGTCGGTGACGCTGCTTGCGGAGGCCATACGCGGCCGGGTCTTTGTACGCAAGCTTTGAGCGCGCTGAGCGCCGCACGTGTGCTGGGCCACATTTGGCGATCTAGCAGCAGCCGAACACGTAAACTCAAGCCCATGTCAGCCGCCCCGTACGGACTGTTGAGCTCGATCCATAGCCCACAAGACCTACGGGACCTGACCGATGATCAGCTCAAGGAGCTGAGCGAAGAGATCCGCTCGTTCCTGATCGAACACGTTAGCCAGACCGGTGGACATCTCGGTCCCAATCTCGGCGTCATCGAGCTGACGCTCGCGATGCATCGCGTCTTTGAGTCTCCGCGCGATCCGATCATCTTCGACACTGGGCATCAGAGCTATGTGCATAAGATCTTGACCGGTCGGCAAGATCAATTTCCTACGCTACGGCAGCGGCATGGGCTCTCCGGATACCCGAGCCCCACCGAGTCCGAGCACGACTGGGTGGCGAACTCTCACGCCTCACCCGCGCTCTCCTACGCCGACGGGTTGGCGAAGGCCATTCGGTTGCAGGGCACCGGGGGCACAGTCGTGGCGTTTGTCGGCGACGGTTCGCTGACCGGCGGGATGGCTTGGGAGGCGTTGAACAACATCGCAACCTCTGATGACCTGCCATTGGTCATCGTGGTGAACGACAACGGCCGGTCCTATACGCCAACCGTCGGCGGCCTAGCTCGATACTTGAGCGGGCTGCGCACCAATCCGCGCTACGAACAAGTTCTTGATCTCGTGAAGCGCAATGTCAGTCGCGCGCCGCTGGTCGGAAATGTTGCTTATGACATCTTGCACGGCATCAAGATCGGGCTGAAGGATGTTCTTGCCCCTCAGGGCATGTTCTCCGATTTGGGCCTGAAGTACGTCGGTCCGATCGATGGTCACGACATTGCCGCAGTCGAACGGGCCCTGCAGCACGCCAAGCAGTTCCGCGCCCCGGTTCTGGTGCATTGCGTGACCCGCAAAGGTAATGGCTTCAGGGCCGCCGAAAACCACGAGGAAGATCATTTCCACGCGGTCGGCAAGATCAATGCCACTACCGGGGAGGCAGTGGGGGGTGCCGGTGGACAAACCTGGACAGACGTGTTCTCCGAGGAGCTGGTGCGGTTGGGCAGCAGCGACGAGCGCGTAGTCGCGATCACCGCGGCCATGGTCTATCCCACGGGCCTGCATCGTTTTGCGAAGGCGTTTCCCGATCGCTGCTTCGATGTCGGCATCGCCGAGCAACACGCCGTAACGTCGGCGGCCGGTCTTGCGATGGGTGGCTTGCATCCGGTCGTCGCGGTGTATTCGACGTTCCTGAGCCGCGCATTTGATCAAGTGCTGATGGATGTAGCGCTGCACGAATGCGGGGTCACCTTCGTGCTCGACAGGGCTGGCATCACTGGTCCCGACGGGGCCAGTCATCACGGTATGTGGGACATGTCGATCTTGCAGGTGGTGCCTGGATTGCACCTTGCCGCGCCGCGCGACGGCAGCCGGTTACGCGAGGCGCTCGCCGCATCGCTGGCCATTGACGACCGGCCCAGCGTGATCCGCTTTCCCAGGGGTTCCGTTGCAGCAGACCTTATGGCGGTTGATCAGCTGGATGGCATGGACATCCTGCTGAGGACCGAGCAGCCGAGGGTGCTCGTCGTCGGAATCGGCCCACTGGCCGAGACCGCAGTCGCCGTCGGGCGCCGACTGTCCGATCAGGGGATCGGCGTAACGGTGCTGGATCCTGTGTGGGCGCTGCCGGTCAATCCATCGCTGGCACCGCTCGCCGCCGATCATGACCTGGTGATCACGATTGAGGACAACGGCGTCGTTGGCGGGTACGGCGCACGGCTGGCCCAGGAGCTCAGGCTCGCGGGAGTGGAGACACCCGTACGCGAGTTCGGTCTTCCGCAGGAGTTCATACCCCAGGGCAACCGCTCCGAGCTGCTGGAGGAGGCCGGGCTCACGCAGCAGCACATAGCCCGGTACGCGGTTGAGGCGATTGTGCGATCCGACGAACCTCTCGACCAGCAAACGTCTCGGCGTTAGCCGGGAACCGAGGCGACTCCGGGTGGCAGGAATCGGTGCCCAAGCACCCGCTCGGAGATGCCCTCCCGGTCAAGGTAGGGCGTAATGCCGCCCAGGTAGAACGGCCAGCCGGCGCCCAGAATCAAGCACAGATCGATGTCCATGGGCGCTGCCACAACCTCCTCGGCCAACATCAGGCCGATCTCGGATGCCACGGCGTCCAGTGTCCGCTCCCGAACTTGTTCCGAAGCACTTGGCCGGTTGCCGACGGCAAACAGCTTGGCCGTCTCGTCGCTCACGTAGGGCTCGCCGTCGGCGGTCCAGTCGTAGATGCCCGCCCTTCCGGAAGCCACGAGTGCCTGCAGGTTCGCCGACACCGGAAAGCGATCTCCGAAGGCTGCGTGCAGGTTTTCCTCCACATGTAGGGCAACAGCCGGGCCTACCAGCTGGAGCAGCACATAGGGCGACATGGGCAATCCGAGCGGTCGCAGCGCGGCATCGGCTACTTCGACCGGCGTTCCCTCATCGACAGTCGCGAAGATCTCCGCCATCAACCGGAGCAGCAGCCGGTTCACCACGAAGCCGGCCGCATCCTTGACCAGCACGGCGTTCTTCTTCAGCGTTTTCGCAACGTCGAAGGCCGTTGCCAGGGTGTCCTCATCGGTCGCGGGACCTCGGACGATTTCAATCAGCGGCATGACGCTCACCGGATTGAAGAAATGAAAGCCGATCACCCGCTCGGGATGATCAAGATCAGCAGCCATCAGGGCAACGGACAGCGAGGAGGTATTACTAGCCAGTACGCAGCGATCGGAGACATGCTTTTCAAGATCGGCAAACACCTGCTTCTTGATCGACATCTCTTCGAAGACCGCCTCGATCACGAAGTCGCAGTCGGCGAAGTCGATCAGCTCGGTGGTGCCCGAGATCAGCGCCCGCAATCGGTTTGCCGCATCGGGGGAGATCCGCCGCTTACCAAGCAGTTTGTCGATCTCGGCTCCGACGTAGCTCAGGCCCTTGTCGACCCGCTCCTGGTCGAGATCGGTGATCACCACCGGTACCTGCAGCCGACGCAGGAACAGCACGGCGAGCTGGCTGGCCATCAAGCCCGCACCGACGATGCCGATCTTGGTGACCGGCCGCGCTAGTGCGGTATCGGGTGCACCGGCCGGCTTCCGGGCACGCTTCTGAACAAGATCGAACGCGTATAGGCTGGCTCGCAGTTCCGGACTCATGATCAGATCTGCAAGTGCTTCGTCCTCGGCGGCGTACGCTTCAGCCCGGTCGGAGGCCTTTGCGGCCGCCATCAATTCAAGCGCCCGATATGGACCTGGGGAGGCGCCGAAGACCTTGCCGTCAACGAAGCTGCGACCTTGGGCCATCGCCGCATCCCAGGCCGGACCGCGGTCGACCTCGGGTCGTGAGACCGCCACGGAGCCGGTGACGACCTGACCCGCCCAGTCCAGCGAGCGGGCGAGGAAGTCGGCGCCGTCGAACATGGCGTCCGCCAGGCCCAGCTCGTACGCCTGAGGGCCACTCAGCATCCTGTTCTGGTTCAGCGGGTTCTCGATGATCAGCTGAACGGCCCGCTCGGCACCGATCAGGTTGGGCACGATGAAGGCTCCGCCCCAACCGGGAAACAGGCTCAGTGATGTTTCGGGTAGGGCGATCCCGGAGGCGGCCGCCGAAACCGTCCGGTAGTGGCAGTGCAGGGTGAGCTCAAACCCGCCGCCCAGTGCGAGTCCGTTGATGAAAGCGAAAGTCGGTATGGGAGACGCCCGCAGCTTGTCGAAAACGGCATGCCCAATCCGTGCGATGGCCAGTGCCTGGTCACGATTGATGATCTTGGCGAATCCAGTGAGATCAGCGCCCGCGGCCAGCATGAACGGCTTTCCCGTGATAGCGATCGCCGCGATGTCGGTCCGCATCAGCGCGGCATCCAGTGCTCGGTTCAGCTCGTCGAGACCACGCGCGCCCAAGGTATTCGGTCGAGTGAGACCACGGCCGTTGTCGAGTGTGATCAACACCGCTGTACCCGCTGCATGGGGCAATGTGACGTCTCGGCTCAATGCCCGGGTTACGACCTCACCCTCGCTTCTGGCGGAGGCCTCGGTGATCAGCTGGGCGAGCTCCGTCGTCCTCACGCCGCCGCCTCGAGCTCAGCAGAGAAGTGCGGGTTCTCCCAGATCACCGTTCCGCCCATCCCGAGACCGATGCACATGGTGGTGATCCCATAGCGAACTCCCGGGTGCTCCCGGAATGCCCGCGCGAGATGGATCATCAGACGCACGCCCGAGCTGGCGAGCGGATGGCCGAGGGCGATCGCACCACCGTATGGATTGATCCGCTGATCATCCGCGGCAAGTCCGAAATGATCACAGAAAGCAAGCACCTGTACGGCGAAAGCTTCATTGATCTCGAAGGCACCGATGTCATTGATCGACAATTCGGCCTTCACCAACGCCTTTTCCGTTGCAGGAATCGGCCCAACCCCCATCACATCGGGATCCACACCGGCAAACGCGAATGAAACCAGTCTCATGGCGACGGGAAGACCCAACTCAGCGGCGACGGATTCGGCCGCCAGCAAGCACGCGGTTGCCCCATCGTTGAGGCCTGCAGCGTTACCTGCCGTGACTCGCCCGTGCGGCCGGAAGGGGGTCTTTAAGGTGGCCAACGCCTCGACGGTCGTGCCTGGCCGCGGCTGTTCGTCGGCTACCGCCAGCCCCCAACCGAGCTCGGAGCTCGGTGTCGCGACCGCGACCAGCGACTCTTGGATGACGCCGGCGTCGTAGGCGCTCTGTACTCGCTGCTGGCTGAGCGCCGCGAAGGCGTCAGCACGGTCTTTGGTGATCTCCGGAAAACGATCATGAAGGTTCTCAGCTGTGGATCCCATGATCAAGGCAGACTGATCGACCAGCCTTTCGGTCACGATCCTGGGATTCGGGTCGATGCCTTGGCCCATGGGATGCCGGCCCATGTGCTCCACGCCTCCGGCGATGGCGATGTCATAGGCGCCGAAGGCGATTCCCGATGCTGTCGTTGTCACCGCGGTCATGGCTCCGGCGCACATCCGGTCGATCGCGAATCCTGGTACGGATCGTGGCAGTCCAGCGAGCAACGCCGCCGAGCGTCCAATGGTCAGGCCCTGGTCGCCGGTCTGGGTGGTTGCGGCGATCGCGACATCATCGATGCGTTCCGGCGGCAGTTCTGGATGGCGCCTCAGGAGCTCTCGTATGCAATCGACGACGAGGTCATCTGCTCTCGTCTCGGCATACATCGAGCCGGCCTTGCCGAAGGGGGTACGTACGCCGTCGACAAAGACGACATCTCGGTTCTCGCGAGCCATAACGAAATATTACTCATCAGTAACTACGGCGGCGGTCCTCGGGTGGAAGGGCTCCGACCTCTTCGTGTCCAGAATTTCTGGCTCGTGGGGAGATGGTTCATGTCGTCGGGATCTGAGACCGACGGCCAGGCCAACGCAGACGACTGCGATGCCCAGCCAGACGGGCAATGCCGGAAGTTGGCCGATGGTCGCCGCGCCGGCGAAGGCCGCAGCCGGCGGCGCGACCCCGGTAAGCAGGCCGGCCCGACCGGGACCAATGATCGCGACGCAGGTGTACCAACAGATGAAGGCGACGGCCGTGACCATTACGGCCAGATATCCAATGGCAGCCCAATCGTCGACGCGGAGCCGTAGTGCGGACTGTGGGCCGTCGACCAGCGCTGCGAGTACGAGCAGCATGACCGTGCCAATCCACACGGCGTGGAACGAGACGCCCCAGGCACCCTGACGGCGTAGCACTGGAACCGCAAGGAGGGTGAACGCCGCCTCGCAAAGCAGCGCAACCACTGCCCACGCGACACCAGCAGCGTCGGTGCGCCCGGTACCTTCGACGATCACGCTGCCGATGGTGACGACAACCGCCGCGAGGACCACCCGACGAGCTGGGCGCTGTCGATCGAGCAACGGCCCAACCAGCCCGATGACGACCGGCACACATGCGACGGCAACCGCAATCGTCGCCGGCTCCGCATGACCGACTCCGCGGATCACGGCGACATTGAACAAGACCAAGCCCGTTGCGGCGATTCCGGACAGCCAGAGCCATTCGGTCCCGCGCGGCCGGCCGATTCGCACCCCCGCAATGCGCGCGATTAGCGCTAACAGCGCGGTCGCTACCGCGTAGCGAATGGCCTGCGCAGTGAACAAGGGTGCATCGCCCAGGACGACCGAGACCGCCACACTTCCGCCAACGAGCGTCATTGCGAAGACTCCGAGGACCAATCCCTTGGCGAACTGGCGCGTCTCGGTCGTACTTGGCACGGTTTCCACCTTGCTGCAACGATGGACCAATGAACAGGTCCATTGGGGCCACAGATGAGAGGGCCAAAAGGGGCTTCTCCGACTTCTTGCAGCTCGATCCATCCCAGGCTGTGGTAGGTGGCCTCTCGGACTGGTTGGTTGCCGAGCTTCGGGCGGCGATCGTCGACGGGCGGCTGCCCGCTGGCAGCAGATTGCCGCCGAGCCGGGTGTTAGCTGCGGAGCTGCGGGTCTCCCGAGGCGTCGTGACTGAGGCGTACCAGCGGCTGAGCGAGAACGGGCAAGTAGTCGGCAACGCCCGAGCCGGAACCGTCGTTGCGTCGGTGCCCCTACCCGCAGCAGGAGATCTGCCGTTGTCCATGGCCGCCCGGGCAACGCCTGATCTCTTCAGTGCGACGCCAGGCGGCAATACCTTCGAGCTGTTTCGATCGGCGCCAGCAGCCATCGATCTGTTTCCGGGATTACCGGACGTGACCGCCTTCCCACGAAGCGCGTGGCTCCGCGCGGAGCGTGCGGTGCTGGAGGACTTCACAGCTGCCGATCTCGGATACGGGGATCCGAGCGGCGCACCGGCTTTCCGCCGCGCGGTAGCCCGATGGTTGGCCAGAAACCGCGGGATCCAGGTGAATCCCCAAGAGGTGATCATCGTGGCGGGTGTGGCGCAGGCGCTCGCGCTGCTGGCCCGAGTACTTGGCCAGGCCGGCATCACTCAGATTGCGGTCGAGGATCCCGGCTCGCTGGGTGCCCGGGAACAGTTGCGGGCGTGGGGCATCGACACTCCGCCGGTGCTCGTGGACTATGCCGGACTCATTGTCGATGAGCTGCGCCGCTCCGCTGCATCGGCGGTGTTGTTGACGCCGGCCCATCAGTTTCCGACCGGCGTCGTGCTATCGGGCGAGCGCCGCCGACAGCTACTGGGGTGGGCCGAGGATGGTGGCTTGATCATCGAGGATGACTACGACGCGGAGCACCGCTACGATCGCCCGCCGGTGAGCTCGCTGCGGGCGGTGGCGCCGGAGCGAGTCTGCTACGCGGGAAGCGTCTCCAAGCTGCTGGCGCCCGCGCTGCGAGTGGGCTGGATGCTGGTGCCCACCCGCTACCACCGGGCTGTTGTGACGGCCAAACGCGACACTGATCTTGGCAACGCTGCGTTGCCTCAACTGGTGCTCGCACACTTGATGGAGTTCGGGGATCTTGATCGCCATCTGCGGCTGGTGCGACGACGGCACCGGCGCCGCCGCGATGCCATGATCGCCGCACTGCGGCGTGAGCTGCCCGGAGCCCAGCTGCACGGTGCCGCGGCCGGCCTGCACCTCATGATCACCTTCACCGCCAGTTTCAGTGATGTTGATCTTGCATCCGCAGCATTCGAACGGGGTGTGAAGGTGCAGCCGCTCTCCTGGCACTGTCAAACGCCGCACCCTCCGGGCTTGGTCCTCGGCTACGCGGCCACTCCGGTGAGCGCAATCGAGCGGGGCGTCAACCTGTTGGCCCAGGCCTATCGAGTCGTGCAGCCAGCAGGGGAGTGATGGTCGTCACCGTGAGCTCCCGCTGCCAGGGCCGCGCGCCGAGATCGGCTAGCGCCTGATCAACCGATTCAGCGGTTACCGGTGTCGGCGGCCGCCAGGCCAAACGGCGTAGGTGTTCCGGCGTCATGAGATTCTCGACCGGCAGCTCATGCCGTTCGGCGATGGTCGTCAGAGCGGTACGCACAGCCGCCAACCGGGAAGCCGCGCCAGGATTCTTCGCGGCCCAAAGCCGCGGCTGTGGCGGCCCGTCGCTGGGAACGTGCATCGGGGGCAGGGCGTCCTCCGGCAATCGCGCTGCGCAATCAAGCGCCTCCAGCCAGCTGGCCTCGACTCGCCTAGCCTGACGCCGAGAAAACGCGGGGATCCTGCGCAGCGCTGCCCGATCCGGATGCTTATCGGCAGCTAACTCCGTGATGGCAAGATCAGGCAGGATCTTGCTCGGCGCCCGGTCCAGCTGCTGAGCGATCGAGTCACGGGCATGCCACAACTCGGCGACGTAGGCGAGGCCGCGACGGCTGTGCACATGATGGATACCTGAGGTACGCCGCCAGGGATCCCGGCGCGGTTCAGGACTGATCCCAGCGCCGGCTACCAGTGCTGCAAACTCTTGCTCCGCCCATGGCCACTTCTGGGTTTCGACCAGCCGGGCGGCGAGCTGGTCACGCAGTTCGATCAAGAGCTCGACGTCCAAGGCGGCGTAGATCAGCCATTCCTCCGGCAGGGGTCTGCGCGACCAGTCGGATGCCGAGTGCTCCTTGAGCAGCCGCACGCCGAGGAGTTCTTCGATCATGGTGCCGAGGGCTACCCGAGGATAACCAAGCAGTCGGGCAGCAAGCTCAGTGTCGAACAGCGCTGTCGGCACCAGCCCCACCTCGTACAAGCACGGCAGGTCCTGGCTGGCGGCGTGGATAACCCACTCCGTGTCGGAGACCGCATCGCCCAACCCGGAGAGATCGGCTGGCTGACCGAACGCGATCGGATCCACCAGATGAGTCCCCGACCCCTCCCGGCGCAGCTGAATGAGGTAGGCGCGCTGGCTGTAGCGGAACCCGTGTGCACGTTCGGCATCCACAGCGAGCGGCCCGGTTCCAGCACGGAGCGCAGCAATGGTGTCTCGCAAAGCTTCCGGAGTGGTGACGATAGGCGGCACACCCTCCGCGGGCGCGGTGAGCAGCTCCGCTTCCTGATCGAGATCAGGTGCGGTGAGCGGTATGTCGGTCAATGTCTCCGGGAACTTCGGCTGGGCGGTTTGCGCCGAGAAGGCATCATCACCACCCCGGCAGGCAGCGGCGGCAGACCCGCTAGCGTACAGAGTAGTTCAGCCCAGCCAGCCAGATGAGGGCTCAATCCGCTTCCATCGGCAAGCAGCTGCGGAGTCCACGAGGCTCGGATCTCGATCTCTGCTCGCGACGGCTCTGAGACCATTCCACCGAAGGAGTCGCTGGAGACCGACGTCACTGTGCCGCTTGGCGCATCGTAATCGGCGTCGTTGCTTTCCAGCGCGTCGATCAGCCATGACCAGCCAACACTCGGTAGCAACGGGTCGGTGACCATCTCGGGATCGATGTCAGCACGGGCGAAGGTGACGCAGCGGAACGTGCCCTGCCAGGAGTTATTGCCGGCCGGATCGTGCAGCAGGACGAAACGACCGCTGCCCAGCTCCTCACCGCCTGCGACCACGTCAGCTGTAATCGCCGCAGAGTACGGCGCTATCCGCTGCGGGGCAGGGAGTTCCTCAACGTGCAACTCCGAGCGCCAAGTTGCCGACATGAGGTCCTCAACGGCTCGCAGAAACGCGTCGGGGGCGCCCTCGCCGTTTCCGCCAGCCGCGTCGCTATTCGCTGCCATCCGACGAGCGTATTCGGCTGCCCATAGGCGACTCATTCGACGCGCCGAGTTCCCTGACCGTGAAAAGATTCACGAGTGCCCGCTCTGGCTACCGATGTGCCTTTACTGATAGCCGCATGCCGCAAGATGCAGCCGGACGATCGCCTGCCGGTGTGGTTCATGCGACAAGCGGGACGTTCGCTGCCTGAGTATCGGGCACGCCGCGAGGGTGTCGGCATGCTCGAGAGCTGCATGCGTCCCGAGCTGGTGGCCGAGATCACCCTTCAGCCCGTACGGCGCTACGGGGTTGACGCCGCCGTTCTTTACTCCGACATCATGGTGCCGCTCCAGGCGGCCGGGGTTGAGCTGGACATTATCTCTGGTCGCGGTCCGGTCATCGCTCATCCGGTTCGCTCAGCGGCCGATCTCGAACCCTTGCAACCGCTGGATCCAGCCGCCTTGTGGTACGTCAGCGACGCGATCCGGCTGATCACCGACGAGCTGCTCGATGTTCCGCTGATCGGCTTTGCCGGAGCGCCCTTTACGCTCGCCAGCTATCTCGTCGAAGGTGGCCCGAGTCGCGACTACGCCGCAACGAAGGCGTTGATGATCAGCGAGCCCGCGCTGTGGCACGAGATGTGTACGCGGTTAGCCGATGTATCCGCGGTCTTCCTCCAGACCCAGATTGCGGCGGGAGTCAGCGTCGTGCAGCTCTTCGACTCCTGGGCCGGCAGCCTGAGCGCAGCGGACTACCAGCGGTACGCGCAGCCCTACTCGGCACGGGTACTGGAGTCGCTGGCCGATACCGGAGTGCCGCGGATCCACTTCGGTGTGGGTACGGCTGAGCTTCTCGAGCTGATGGGCGCTGCCGGCGCGGAGGTCGTTGGCGTGGACTGGCGGCTGCCGCTGGCTGAAGCGAGTCGCCGGGTCGGGCCGCGCTATGCCCTGCAGGGCAATCTCGATCCCGCGTTGCTGTGGGCTCCGTGGCCGGTGCTGTCCGAGCGGGTACGTGAAGTCATCAGATCGGGTGCCGTCGCACCCGGTCATATCTTCAACCTTGGGCATGGCGTACCGCCGGAGGCCGATCCTGATGTGCTCGGCATGATCGTCGAGCTGGTCCACACCGAGGGTGCTCAGCTGCGCCGTGAGGCACGTGACCAGCTGACGCCGTCCGCGGCGGGTGGCGGTCCCGCGGCGGACGGCCGCTTGGAGGGCGCATGACACGCATTGCCGTGGTCGGCGGCGGCATCACCGGGCTCAGCGCGGCCCGCTTGCTCGCTTTGCGTGGCGTTGAGGTCATTGTGCTCGAGGCTGGCAACCGATGGGGTGGCAAGCTCGCCCCGGTTGCGATCAACGGCGTACGGCTGGACGGTGGTGCGGAGTCGATCTTGGCGCGTCGCCCTGAGGGTCTTCGGCTGGTCAATGACCTCGACCTGGGCTCACGCGTCGTGCATCCGACCGAGGCCAAACCCCAATTGCTGCTCGGCGGCCACCTGCACGCGATGCCCGCCTCCCTGCTCGGCGTACCGACCGATGTCGGGCAACTCGCCGATCTGTTGTCGGCCGAAGGCTGGCGGAAGGCGGCCTCAGAGCCAGAACGGCCGGCGTCCGCCTTTGATCATGACGTAGCTATCGGCCGTTATGTCGACGAACGGTTTGGCGCAGAAGTGACGGATCGTCTGCTCGAGCCGTTACTGGGCGGGGTTTACGCCGGACATGCGCGTCGGCTCTCCTTCGATGCGGTGGCCCATGCGCTGTTCGAGCGTGCCAAGGGCGGTGGCTCGTTGCTCCAGCAGGCCCAATCGATAGCCCAGGAGGGCCAAACCGGTCCGGTGTTCGCTGGGCTGCGGGGCGGTGTGTCGATGATGGTCGATGCACTCGTTGATGATCTTGATCAGCGTGGTGTTGTGCTGCGGTCGGGTGCTGCCGTCCGGGCGCTTGATCACACTACCGACGGATACCAGGTGATCATCGGAGGTGCGAGCACGCCCGAGATGATCAAGATTGATGGAGTCTTGCTCACCGCACCAGCCACCGCAACCGGGCGGCTGCTCTCTGGTCTGGTGGACTCGGCGCAGGAGTTTGCTCGGCTGCCGTATGCCTCAGTGGCCGTCATCACGCTGGCCGTGCGGGGCCTGCGATCGGATGCATCCGGGCTATTGGTGCCGCCCAGCGAACTTCCGACGATCAAGGCAATGACCTACTCCTCGAACAAGTGGCCATGGGTCGCCTCCCAAGCGCGGCGCGTCTGGGGCTCGGGGGTCGACCTCGTCCGGGTGAGCATTGGACGACACGGGGATCCTACGAGTCTCCAATTCAGCGACCAGGATCTCATCGATCGCACCGTTGGCGAGGCTTTGAGCATTCCTGGATGGCAGACGGCAACGCTTGTCCAGGGTGTGGTGAACCGCTGGGGTGGCGCCTTGCCGCAGTACCTGGTAGGACATCGAGGTCTCGTAGCTCAGCTACGCTCAGAGGTCGCGGGCAGACCAGGGTTAGCGGTTGCCGGTGCAGCGTTGGACGGAGTGGGAATCGCGGCTTGCCTGGGTTCGTCTCAGGCTGCAGTGGAAGCCCTTGCGGCCGACTTCGGGTTGACCCGTAGTGAGATGATCAAGAACGAAGATCAACTCGAAGAAAGCGAGCGATGAAGGCACGCGAGATCAACTCGATGATTCGCTACACCATGTGGTCGGTGTTCCAAAGGGTTGGTCAGCTGGACGATCCGCCGCTGGAGACGGCCGATGCCACGGTGCGGGCGATCGATCGCGCCACAAAAGACGATGAGCTGGTGATCCGCGGCTGGTACGACGTGGCCGGTCTGCGGGCTGACGCAGACCTGATGGTCTGGTGGCACGCGCAGAGCTCGGACACACTCCAGAACGCCTATCACGCGCTACGGCGCTCTGATCTGGGCGCTCACCTCGTACCGGTTTGGTCACAGCTCGCGCTGCATCGTCCGGCTGAGTTCAACAAGGGCCATGTACCGGCGTTCATGCAGGATGAGGAGGCGAAGGCATACCTCTGCGTCTACCCCTTCGTACGCTCCTACGAGTGGTATTTGCTACCGGAGGAGGAACGGCGCGCCATGCTCACCGAGCACGGCATGCTGGCCCGGCCATATCCCGACGTACGCGCCAACACCGTATCGTCATTCGCGCTGGGTGACTACGAATGGATGCTCGCGTTCGAGGCTGACGAGCTATACCGCATCGTGGACCTGATGCGAGCCCTGCGGGCGGCCGCCGCGCGCCGCCACACTCGCGAAGAGGTGCCCTTCTATACCGGCCGGCGGCGCGAGCTGAACAGCATTCTCGCCCTCTGGTGAAATCAGCTACGGGCAGACTCGAGGGTCAGGCTGACGCTGTTGATGCAATATCGCAGGTCGGTCGGGGTGTCGTAACCCTCACCTGAGAACACGTGACCGAGGTGTGAGTCGCAACGCGCGCAGCGCACCTCAACACGCTTCATGAAGAGTGACTTGTCCTCGATATAGCGCACCCGATCCTCGGCGAGCGGCGCGAAAAAGGAGGGCCAGCCGCAGTGTGACTCGAACTTCTGGTTGCTTCGGAAGAGCTCAGCGCCACATGCCCTGCAGCGGTAGACACCCTCGGTCTTCGTGTCGGTGTATTCACCGGTGAAGGGCCGCTCTGTTCCGGCTTCGCGGAGAACGTGATATTCCTGCGGACTCAGCTGGGCGCGCCACTCGGCCTCGGACTTGATCACCTTGCCTACCTGAGCGGCCGGGTTGTTCTGTGTGTCGGTCATCTCTGCCTATCTGTTGGGGGGCACCCGTGACAACCGCCGGCGCGGTCTGCCTGTTCCCGACTGTAGTCACCTATGCTGACGCAATGCCGGTGCCAGCGGTCGAGCTCGAAGTGGGTAACCGCACCGTAAGGGTGACTAGCCCGGACAAGATCTATTTCCCCGAGGTTGGGCTGACCAAGCTCGACGTCGTGTCCTATGTGGTTGCCGTTGGAGACGGCATTTTTGCCGCGCTCAAGGATCGGCCAGTCACCATGGAGCGCTGGCCGGGCGGCTATCGGCCCGACGTCAAGCTCAGCACCCGAGGCGACCACCACGGTGAGGCGTTCTATCAGAAGCGGGCGCCGTCCAAGGGCATGCCCGACTGGGTCGAGACCGTGACGATCACCTTCCCGTCGGGCCGAACCGCCGATGAGGTGTGCGCGACCGAGCTGGCAACGATCGCCTGGATGGCGAATCTCGGCACGCTCCGCTACCACCCCTGGCCGGTGACCAAGGCGGACACCGAGAAGGTCGACCAGCTGCGTATTGACCTTGATCCGCAGCCAGGGACCGATTTTTCCGATGCGGCCCGCGCCGCACACGAGCTGCGTTCCGTACTGGACGACGCCGGTCTGGTGGGATTCCCGAAGACCAGCGGCGGCCGCGGGGTCCACGTCTTCATGCCGATCGAGCCGATCTACGGCTTCATCGAAGCCAGGCACGCCGTGATCGCGCTTGGTCGCGAACTATCCCGGCGGATGCCTGACCACGTCACGGTGAATTGGTGGAAGGAAGAGCGCGGAGCCCGCATTTTCGTCGACTTCAACCAGATGGCTCGAGACCGGACCATCGCCTCCGCCTACTCCGTCCGCCCGACGCTCACCGCGGTGGTCTCCGCGCCGTTAACCTGGGACGAATTGGGCGATGCCGCTCCGGAGGATTTCACCGTGAGTTCCATGCCCGCGCGATTTGCCGGGGTCGGCGACGCGTGGCGATCCTTCTATGAAACGACGCCGCGCAGCATCGACGGTGCGCTGGAGATGTACGCGCGGGACGAGCGGGAACTGGGCACCGGGAAGTATGGCGGTGCGGAAATGCCGTATCCGCCGGACTACCCCAAGATGCCCGGTGAGCCATCGCGGGTGCAGCCGAGTAGGGCTCGTTCGGACAATCCTGATTTCACCTGATCATCCGATAGCTGGTGAGCAGCGCCCCATCTTCGGCGTACAGCGCGTGATGGAGCTGGAATCCGCTTGGCGCATGGAGCGCCGCGCCGCTGGTGGACCGCAAACCCTGGCCGCCGACTACAACTGGAGCAAGCGTCAGGGCTACCTCATCGACCACGCCGGCCGCGAGCAGATCATTGTGCAGCTTCGGCCCACCTTCACAGAGCAGCCGCGGCAGCCCAGTGCCCGCCAACTGGTCAATGATCATGGCCAGGTCGAGCGCGCCGTCCTCGGCCTGCTGTACGGTGATGCCTGCGGTTCGCAGCGGCTCAAGATCATCTTGTGACTTGTCCGAGGTGGTGATGATCATGACGCTCCCGCCCGACCCCTCGACGGGTGTCGCGATCACAGGATCAAGATCGGCAGTCGCGGAGATGATCACCAGCACGGGATACGGAGCAAGACCTTCCTGCTCCCGGATCTCCAGCTGCCAAGGCTCAACATCAATAGCGCGATAGCCCTCTTGGCGCACCGTGTTGGCTCCTACCAAAACGGCATCAGCCAAAGCCCGCTGTAACGCAAAAACCTGACGATCACTTGCGGTGTTGATGGTGCCCGACCGCCCATCGGGACCTTGCACCGAACCGTCCAGCGACATCACAAAGTTCGTTCGCAACCAGCCCCGCCCCTCTGGAGCCGGCAGCCGGTACAGCTCGATCAGCTCGGCCTGATCGACCCTCCGAGGAGCGCCAGCGTCCGGACCGAAGATCAGCTGCACTGCACAATCCTCGCACGTCAGGCACAATCAGCGCATGGCGAAGAAGAGCAAGCACGACAATGGATCGCAGCCCAGTGAGCCGCTGAGCACACTGCTCCGGCTGCCCGCCGGGCCCGTCGACATGGCCTCGCTCGATCCGGCTGCCACGACAGGCTTTCCGGGTGACAAGGATGACGCCCCGACGATCACCGAATCTCTCGCGCCGGCGCTCGGCGATCTTCAGGAACGCCTGTTCGCCGTGGGCCGAGTTGCTGAGGGTGCCAATCAAAAGATCTTGGTCGTACTGCAGGGCATGGACACCTCGGGCAAGGGTGGTGTCATTCGGCACGCCATTGGCATGGTCGACCCTCAAGGCGTGAAGATCAAAGCCTTCAAGGCCCCGACCGAGGAGGAGCGCGCCCACCCCTATCTGTGGCGTATCGAGCGCGAGCTACCGTCGCCGGGCATGATCGGGATCTTCGACCGGTCCCACTACGAGGATGTTCTCGTCGTGCGGGTACACAATCTGGTTGACGAATCCGTGTGGAGCAAACGCTACGACGAGATCAACGCCTGGGAGCAGGGGCTGGTCGACCAGGGCACGGTGTTGATCAAGTGCTTTCTCAATCTGTCGTCAGCCGAGCAGAAAGACCGACTGTTGGCGCGCCTGGACGATCCGACCAAGCACTGGAAGTACAACCCGGGGGATGTCGATGAGCGAGCCAAATGGCCTGCCTACCTGGCGGCCTACCAAGCAGTCCTGGAGCGATGCAACACCGAGCGGGCGCCGTGGTACGTGATCCCGGCCGACCGCAAGTGGTATCGGAATTGGGCCGTCGCTCAATTGCTCGTCGAGCACCTGCGAGCACTCGATCTCAGTTGGCCGACTGCCGAGTTCGACGTCGAGAAGGAAAAAGAGCGGGTCGCGGCGAGCTGAGAGCTACGCGCTGACCACCGACAGGTGGCGTACCGGCGCTGGCTCGTGATCGGCCGCCTCGAGCTGGTGAAGATCAACGAGATCCATCGCGGCGATCACGTAGCGGATCAGGGCCACCTCAGCGATCTCGGGCTCGCCACCCATCGGAGCTGAGACCGCGACCGCGCCGGCCTGGAAAGCAAGGTCGGCCTGATGCTTGTAGAGCAGGCCTGGCGCCAGGAACCAACTGCCGACGGCGACGTGTCGCCGACCTTGACCGCGGAGGGTACGGATCGCCTCGGCAGTGGAGGGCCCCGAGCCGGTGGCAAACGCAGTCACGCAGGGCAGCCGGTGATGCGTTGCCCATTGCCTGGCCCGTCGTGCAACCAGCGCATTGCTCCGGATATCGCAGCTGCCAGCAGCCGCGAAGACCAGCCCATCCAACTCCGCGACGTGCCGAGCGCGCAGTGTGTCACGAAGCCGACGATCGATGATCGACAACAGCTGAGCCTCGGGCCCGATGGGCCGGGAGGCGATGACGCGCAACTCTGGGAAGGCTGCCTTCACCTGGGCGAGCAGCGCCGGCACGTCGGCCTGCACATGGAACGCGTCCGACAGCAGTAGCGGCACGAAGACGATCTCCTCGACTCCGCGGCTGACCAGCTTGTTGACCACCTGGATGCCGCTGGGCGTGCAGTGATCGAGGAAGGCGACGTGGATGTCGAGCTCCGGCCGGATCGCCAGCAGCCCCTCTCGGATCTGATGGCTGACCTGCGGCACCTGAGGATCGTTGCTTCCGTGGCCGAGAAGGATCAGTGATGGAGCTGTCATGATGTCTTTCCTTGTTGTGCTTGGTGGTACAGATCAGACCTCGGGGGGTCCGCTGTCTTGGCGGTCAGGGGAGTTGAGCCGGCGAGGCCGGCGCCAAGTGTCCAGCCGTCGGCATCGTCAACGATGATGAACGCTCCAGTCGCGCGGTGCTCACGGTAGGAGTCGATCGGCAGCGGCGAAGCCAGAGCGAGTCGGATACGGCCGATGTCGTTGAGCGCAAGTGAGGCCGTCGGCCGCCAGCAAGGCACGGTTCCGGACTCGAAGTCGAGGTCGAGTACGCCGTCGATGGATGACACCTTGGCCTTGGTGATCGATGTGCCGTGCTGGACGAGTACCCGGGCGCCCACGGTGAGTTCGCGTTCGGCGAGCCAGGAGACTGTGGCGCTTAGGTCGCGAATCGGCGCGGGCGGTGCATCAGTTGCGGCGATTATGTCGCCCCGAGAAATATCGACATCGGTGCCCAATCTAATCACCACCGACTGCCCGGCGACTGCCAGGTCGAGGGGACCGTCGGGGGTGTCGATCGCCTCAACCACCGCATGTGAGCCCCGGGGCAGCACAACGACCTCGTCGCCGGGACGCACCCGTCCGGACTCGATCTTGCCCGCGTAGCCGCGGTAGTCGCCGTTCACCTCAGGGGCACGAGCCGCCCAAGGCGCACGCGAAGCGGACTGTGGCCGCACCACGTGTTGTACCGGGAACCGGAAATCGGCACCTACCGCGAGGCGGGTGTCGTCGACATTCTCCAGATAGCCGAGCACGGTCGGTCCGTCGTACCAAGGGGTGCGGTGTGATCGCGTCACGACGTTGTCACCCTCGGTCGCTGACACGGGGATGCAATGCGTCTCCAGGACACCGAGGCTACGAGCCAGCAAGGCAAAGTCGGTGGCGATGGCTGTGAACGCGTCCTCGGAGTAGTTCACCAAGTCGATCTTGTTCACGACGAGCACGACATGCGGCACGCGGAGCAGGGAGGCCACGGCCAAATGGCGGCGAGTCTGTTCGACCACACCCTTCCGCGCGTCGACCAGCAGCACGATCACATCCGCGGTAGAAGAGCCGGTCACTGTGTTCCGTGTGTACTGCACATGCCCAGGGCAATCGGCGAGGATGAATTTCCGTGCCGGCGTCGCGAAGTAGCGGTACGCGACATCGATCGTGATGCCCTGCTCACGCTCGGCACGCAGACCGTCGGTGAGCAGAGCAAGATCAGTTCGATCTAGACCTTTGCGCTTGCTGACCTGCTCAACATGATCAAGAGTGTCCGCAAGCACCGAGTTGGTGTCGAAGAGCAGCCGGCCGACCAGGGTCGACTTGCCGTCGTCGACCGAGCCAGCGGTGGCAAGCCGGAGCAGCGTACGACCACCGGTGAGGCTGGGGCCTGGAGGCGAGATAGGGGAACGCAACGGCATCAAAAGTAGCCTTCCCGCTTTCGATCTTCCATGGCAGCTTCGGACAGCCGGTCGTCGGCCCGTGTTGCGCCGCGCTCGGTCAGCTGGCTCAGCCCGACCTCGGTGATCACGTCGTGCACGGTACTGGCGGCGGAGAGTATGGCGGCAGTGCAGGACATGTCCCCGACGGTGCGGTAGCGCACGGAGTGCACCTCCACCACGTCCTCTGCACGTGCCGGCGTGACCCTAGTGATCGCAATCCACATGCCGTCCCGAAGGGTCACTTCACGTTCGTGAGCGTAATAAATTGTCGGCAAGTTGATCTTCTCTGCCGCTATGTAGTCCCAGACGTCGAGCTCGGTCCAGTTGGAGAGCGGGAAGACCCGGACATGCTCGCCGGGTAGATGACGCCCGTTGTAGAGCGACCAAAGCTCGGGGCGCTGATTGCGCGGCTCCCACTGACCGAACTCATCACGCATGCTGAAGACCCGCTCCTTCGCGCGGGCTCGCTCTTCATCGCGCCGTCCGCCGCCAAAGACGGCGTCATGCCGGCCGGCGGTGATCGCATCCAGCAGCGGCAGAGTTTGGAGTGGGTTGCGGGTGCCATCCGGGCGCTCCCGGAGCCGGCCGTCGTCGATGTAGTCCTGCACAGCGGCGATCTTGATCGAGGCGCCGTAGAAGTCGACGGCCTGATCGCGAAACTGCAGCACTTCGGGAAAGTTGTGTCCGGTGTCCACATGCAGCAGCTGGAAGGGAATGGGAGCCGGCCAGAACGCCTTCGCCGCCAGATGCACCATGACGACTGAGTCCTTGCCACCCGAGAAGAGCATGATCGGTGCGGAGAACGTCGCGGCAACCTCGCGAATGATGTGAATCGACTCTGACTCGAGTGCTTGGAGTTCGGTCAGCGGCCGCAGTTGATCAGTGCTCACCGGAGGTCCCTCTCCACGATTGCCGAGAGTAGGGCCTTCGACATCTGGACTGCGGTTTCAAGATCAACACTTCCGGTATCGACAACCAGCTCGGCCTGGGTCGGGACCTCGTAGGGGTCGTCGACGCCGGTCAATCCTCGCAGCTCGCCACGGCGTGCCCGAGCATAGAGACCCTTGACGTCACGAGCCTCAGCGATCTCCAGCGGAGTGGCGACGTGCACCTCGGCGAACGGCACAGCGACGCGGTCATGATCACCGCGTACGGCGTCGCGAGCTTCGGCGTACGGGGCGATCACCGGCACCAGCACGATGACGCCGTGCGAGGCAAGCATCCGTGCTACCCAGCCGATCCTGGTGACGTTGACGTCGCGGTCCTCGCGGGTGAAGCCCAGGCCAGCGGAGAGATGCGGTCGCACCTCGTCGCCGTCCAACACCTGCACTCGCTCACCTGCGGTGTGCAGCTGTTCAGCGAGGGCGTGGGCGATGGTGGACTTTCCGGCAGACGGCAGACCCGTGAACCAGAGCGTTGCCCCCTTTCGCACACGACGCAGCGGACTCTGGATCTGATCATCCTGGCTCGTTGCATCGGCGATCGCAGTCCGCGCGGTCACAGGTTGATCCCACATTCCGTCTTGGCGAAACCGGCCCACCGGCCCGCCCGCGGATCATTGCTGGACGCTTTGCTCGTGCACGGCTCGCAGCCAATTGAGGTGTAGCCGTCCTCGAGCAACGGGTTGATCATGAGCGCGTTGATCTCGATATAGCGCTCTACGTCTTCATCACTCCACGCGGCGAGAGGGGCGATCCTGATCAACTTCCGCGTCGCGTCCCACGACACCAATGGCGTATTGGCTCGTGCCGGCGAGTCCGCGCGGCGCACACCAGTGGCCCATGCTGCGTACGGCTCAAGGGCCTTGCCGAGCGGGGCGACCTTGCGGAGTGCGCAGCACCGATCGGGATCGCGGGCGAAGAGATCCTTGCCCCAGGTTGCGTCTTGCTCGGCCACCGTCTGTTCCGGCGTCACATTGATCACGTTGACGTGATGCACCAGCTTGACGGCGTCGCGAGTGCCGATCGTCTCGACGAAGTGGTAACCGGTGTCGAGGAAGATCACGTCGATACCGGGAGCGACCTGTTCGGCGAGATGGATCATCACCGTGTCAGCCATCGAGGAGGCCACCACAAGCTTGGCGCCGAACTCATCATGGGCCCAGGTCAAGATCTGCAACGGCGAGGCACCCTCGAGATCACGATTCGCTTGAGCGGCGACGTCGGACAAGTCCACCGTGGTGCTCATGCGGATCGGCCTCGTGGTACCAGGCCGAGGAACGCCACCGAGAACGCTCGCCAGCAACTCCGGCACTCCCAGCCGCCCGTGTCCAGCGGGAAGAGAGTTTCTTCGGCGCAGTACGGGCAATACAGCACAGTCTGCCGGTTGGCGTGCGGGGTCTCCGTGCTCATGACAGGACGACCTCATCGGCGCGCGCCACCCACTGGGCAAACCGCTCACCATCGCGTCTTTCCGCGACGAAGTTTCGCGCCAGCCGCTCGACGTAGTCCGGCAGCTCGACGGCTGTCACCTTGTGTCCGCGCAGCTTGCGGCCGAATCCGGCGTCCAGCCCCAGACCACCGCCGAGGTGCACCTGATAGCCCTCGACCTGATCGCCGTCCGGGCCCACCACGAGCTGGCCCTTGAGGCCGATGTCGGCGACCTGGATGCGGGCGCAGGAATTCGGGCAGCCGTTGATGTGGACGCTGATGGGGGAGTCGAGGGCTCCCAGCCGACGCTCGAGCTCATCGACGACTCGCGCCGCTTGCGCCTTCGTCTCGACAATTGCGAGCTTGCAGAACTCGATGCCCGTGCACGCCATCACGGAGCGACGCCAGGTGTCGCGACGTGCCGATAGGCCGCACTTTTCGACGCCAGCCTGGAGCGAGTCCACCCGCGATTCATCAAGATCAAGTACGAGCAGTTTCTGCATCGGGGTTGTCCGGATGCGATGGGACCCGTGCGCTTCGGCCACTTCGGCCAGCCGCAACAGGCTGCTGCCATTCACTCGTCCGGCGACCGGTGAGAGCCCGACAAAGTACTTGCCGTCTTTCTGACGGTGCACCCCGACATGATCACCAGGTTCGGTCGGCACCGCGGGGGCGGGACCATCGATCAGTGGCCGCTTGAGATATTCCGTCTCGAGAACGTTGCGGAACTTCTCTGCACCCCAGTCAGCAACGAGGAACTTGATGCGGGCCCGGGTGCGCAGCCGCCGATAGCCGTAGTCACGAAACAGGGCGACGACGCCCGCCCAGACCTCGGCCACCTCTTCCCGTGGCACCCAGGCGCCGAGGCGTACGGCAAGCATCGGATTGGTGGACAGACCGCCGCCGACCCACAGATCGAAGCCAGGACCGTACTCGGGGTGCACGACGCCGACAAAGGCGATGTCATTGACCTCGGGCGCGACATCGTGCACAGGATGGCCGGTCAGAGCGGTCTTGAACTTACGCGGCAGGTTGGCGTACTCCGGGTCACCGATGTAACGATCGACGATGTCACGGATCGCCGGCGTCGGATCGATGATCTCCTCGTCCGCGATGCCGGCAACGGGCGAACCGAGGATCACCCGCGGGCAATCACCGCACGCTTCGGTGGTTTCCAGCCCCACCGCCTCGAGGCGGCGCCAGATCTCGGGGACGTCTTCGATCCGAATCCAGTGCAACTGCACGTTTTGCCGGTCGGTGATATCGGCGGTGTCGCGGGCAAAGTCGACCGAGATCTGCCCGATGACCCGCAGTTGCTCGGTCGTCAGGGCGCCGCCGTCGATGCGGATGCGAAGCATGAAGTACTCGTCATCAAGCTCCCACGGCTCGAGTGTCGCGGTCTTGCCGCCGTCGATCCCCGGCCGACGCTGGGTATAAAGCCCGTACCACCGAAAGCGACCACGCAGGTCATTGGGATCGATGGAGGCGAAGCCGCGCTTGGCGTAGACGTTCTCGATCCGTGCCCGGACGTTGAGCGGATGGTCGTCCTTCTTGGACTGCTCGTTGGGATTGAGCGGCTCGCGATACCCGAGCGCCCATTGTCCTTCGCCCTTCTTACGACGGGGATTGGCCGCCCTGGGCCGCGGGGTCGGCGCGGCCCTGCTCAGGCCGGTCGTCTCGACAGCAGTCTCGGTGGTCACAGTGTCCTCGTTCTCCTAAGAGCAGCACGATCCGATCTGGCAGTGGTGGGCAGTCGGTGCCAGCCGGATGCTGCGGGCCAGTGAATTCAGGCAGCGCAGCAGTGACACATCATCGACTTCGTCCGGCCAAGATCGACGAAGCGTCGCGCGGTCAGATCAAGCTTCCGAGACTCCGGAGCGATGCGCACGGACCCAACACTCCGCTAATGACCGTGATCGAATCAAATCGTTTCCCAGAATGTGAGAACGCCGTCCATTTATTGAGATTTCCCGCGGTGTAGGGCACGTTTGCCGGCAAGCGTACTGCTCTGCGCGTTCTTGGCAGTGGGAGCGTCCGCAACGGTGTCCTCACCGGTGTCCGGCGCGTTGTGGTCAATTCCAGACAGCTTGGGAAAGACCTCGTCGAGGCTGGAGTTGAACGCGGCGCCGATCAGCACGGCGACCGAAATGACATAAAGCCAGATCAGGAATGCAATGGGAGCCGCCAATGGTCCATAGATCGTGGTGCTGCCGATCGATTTAGTCAGCACCAAGCGCAACAGCACGCTGCCGGCGAGCCACATGGCCATCGTGACTGCGGCACCTGGCAGATCGGCCCGCCAGCGTGTACGAACCGGAACCGACACGTGATAGAGCGTCGCCAACATGCAGACTGAGCCGAGCAGCACGACTGGCCAATAAAGATCCCGAATGATCCCCAGACTCGGCGGTAGCACCCGGTTCACCAAGGTTGGGCCCGCCAAGATCAGCGGCAGCAAAACGATTCCTGCGAGCAGGAAGACCACATAGAGTGCAAAAGAAAGGGCCCGGGTCCGCACAATGCCACGCTTGCCCGCCATGCCGTACATGATCGTGATCGTGTCGACAAAGACGTTGAGCGCGCGCGAACCAGACCACAAGGCGATGATGAACCCGATCGAGATCACCGCGGCCTGGCCGCGGGAGAGCACATCATCGATGGTGGGTTGAATCACGGACTCGACCACGTCCGGGGCCAGGACGCGACCGGACAATTCGAGCAGCTGCTCACGAAACCCAGCAATCGTCCGGATGTCCAAGGTGCTCGTTACGAAACCGACGGCGCCGGCGAGTCCAAAGATCAGCGGTGGCAGCGAGAGGGCTCCAAAGAACGCCGCCTCGGCGCCCAGTCCCATTACCCGATAACGGAAACAGATGGCGGTGGTTTCGGTGATCACCCGCCAGACTCGTTGCGGCCGGGTAAGTCCGCGAGGCGCCGTGTCGAGACGCTCCGAGGCGTCTTCTGAATCGGTCCGCGCACTCACGCCCACAGCCTAGGGTGCGCGGCGTCTTCTGCCTTTTCTTCGTGGCTGTTGCCGGATGGTCGACACTCCGCCAAGCAACGGACAGGATTGGGCGATGGGACCCAGCCGCACTGCTTTGGTGACCGGTGCCGCGGGCGGCATAGGCAGAGCTATCGCCGACCGTCTGGTGGCCGACGGCTTTGGCGTATCTGTCGCGGATCTGCCCTCCTCAGCCGACCAGCTTCAGGCGTTGACTGCAAACCTCGGTGGTCCGGACGTGGCCCTTGGCCTGACTGTTGATGTGACCGAGGCGGCGAGCGTGGACGCGGCGGTCGCCGCCCATGTAGGGCACTTCGGCGGCTTGGACGTGATGGTGGCGAACGCGGGCATAGCGGTGACTGCTCCGCTACTGGAGATCACAGCGGAGCAGTGGCAGCTCACCATGGACGTCAACGTCAAAGGTGTGCTGCATTGCTACCAGTCGGCGGCGCGGCAGATGATCAGCCAGGGTCGTGGCGGTCGACTGATCGGCGCCGCCTCGGTCGCCGCACATCGCGGAGGAAAGTGGCAGAGCGCTTACTCTGCCTCGAAATTCGCCGTCCGAGGCATGAGCCAATCCGCCGCGCAAGAGCTGGCGGAACACCAGATCACGGTCAACGTCTACAGTCCCGGCGTGGTACACACACCGATGTGGGAAGGCATCGATGCGGAAATGAGCCGTCGTAGGGGTACCGAGATTGGCTCGGAGATGGC
>DASVEX010000190.1:0-4681 GCA_036380335.1 Propionibacteriaceae bacterium
GCCAACCCGAGCGCGCCGCCCTGCGCCGCCGGCGGAGACGATAGCAACAACCATGCTGGCTCATCGACCTTGATCGAGATCAGCTTGGCGCCGGTCCTTGCTTGCACCCAATCGTTGAGCGGTGTTTCTCGCGAGGCTTGGGGCCTACCGCTACTACATGAACCACCAGCACCTGTTCCACACACTCGTGACGTACGTCCGCGGCCCCGTCGAGCCGGTCCTGCTTGGCGGGCACGAGGTCACTGCTGCCATTCCGGTCGGAGTCGGCGAGGGCGGGAACATGACTGTTTACTTCGAGGTCTTGTCGTACGCAGGCGTGCTCACGATCGCTTTGATCGTTGATCCCGATCATGGTCCAGACCTTGACGACTTGACCCGCAGGTTGCAGAACCAGCTCGATTCGATCATTGCGTCGCCCTAGCGGAAAGAGTCGAGCTGAGATGGCGAGAGTCAGCGGCGAAATCCTGATCAACAGGCTGGGAGGTTAGCCCAAGGGGCCACTGCGGCTGCTTGGCCTCCTGGTCGCCCGCCTTGGGGCGCCGGCAACGAACGGTCTGGACCGGGCTCAAGACCCAGCTGGAAGGATCCGGCCCTGCCCGCGACGCAACAGAGCAGTGATCAAAACCGATCTTCGACGGGGATGGCGTGGACGGCGGCCAGGTCAGTCCCCGGTCTCCGAAATAATCATGGTCAGATCCCGTCGCTTGGAGGCGGGCGTTGGAGCTGCTCGGCCGATCCGCATCAAGAGAAGTGGATGAAACTCAAGACCAAGCTCCTTGCGAAGGCGGTCCCGGGTGGACGGCACTTCTGCAACCTGGCTGGCAAGGCTGACCACAAAATCCAAACGGGTGGCTTCCAGCAAAATGCGCTGAAGCGCCTCGCCGGCTCGCAACCACGCCGAGCGGGTAGATTTCGCCATCCCCAGCACCATCAGGCTGTGGTTGAGGCTTGACTGCCTCAGCCTCGGCAGCCATCCCTTTCCGGCAACATCGAAGTCGCGAATCAGACCCCCAGTCTCGAAACGGGAATCGGTATGCGGAATGGCGGAGACCGGAACGCCGTCTGTCCGGCTCAGGTCAGTAGTCGTCCAAGCCTGGAGCTCGGCTTGATACCGCGGGTCGGTGTTCTGGATAGTCTCGGCCTCGCGACTCAGCTGCGCTGCGACCACCTTCTGCTCGGGCTCCACAATTTGTACCAGCGATGTCTCCTCCTGCTCCGCAGCAGTGGTCAGCTCGTGGATGACATCCGGAGGCACATCCTCATCAAAGAAATCCCGGCGGTTCGTATGCCGTCTCTCGATCATGGGATCTAACCTGACCAGCGGCGTCCAGGGGGCGGGCTCATCAAGCACGGTGAGTCGAGCAAGCAAATCCGGTTCCGCGGCGTCCGGCAATCGCTCCACCTGCACGACGCGTTCGGCGGCAAGACAAACTCGGGCATTGAACAATGCACAGCCGCAGCTGATGACCATTTGACGGCCAGTGGGGTCCAGCGCTCTCAACTGTCGATCGCCGTCCCCGTACAACTCGAGAACGTCCGGTCGAACAACAAAATGCCACGGCTGGGTGTTGTGGACGGACGGTGCCCAGCTGGCCCGCTCCGCTGCCTTTCTGAACAGTGCCTTCGTCTCTTCCTGAACAGTCGACATGGCGTGGCTCCTTTGATGTTTGCTTGTTTCTAAGGTTTCAGCGCCAGCCGTGGGCAGGATCGCTGTAGCTCTAATCACAGAGTGATCAAGAAGTACCAGCAATGGCAGGGTCGATAGTCCCGAACGCACCGCTGCTTGGCCCTCTTGCTGAGCCGCGCGGGCACCGCTAGATCAGTGGTGCAATCCATCCCTAATGGAGACCTTTGACCCTACTGGCTCTCGCCGTACTGATCGACATTGTGACCATCAGACACATCGTCAACAGAGGTTGCCGAGATGGAAGCGGTTCGCTGGTTCGGAGAGATTGGTCTTCCAGATGTCGGGCTGATTGGAGGGAAGGGGCGCCAACCTTAGCGAGCTGACGACCGCCGGACTGCCCGTACCGCCGGGCTTCCTGGTGACCGCAGCCGCGTACCTCGCGGCCGTCTCGGAATCGGGCGCGCGGGCGCGGTCGCCCGGCTGCTGCGCGGGCTCAATGTCGACGACCCCACATCGCTTACAGAGACCCAGCGGGGCCGCACACGAGGAGATCAAGGCCACGCCCATCCCGGCCGAGATCGCCGATGCATCGAGAACGCGTATGGCAGCCTCGGGAATGATGTTGCCGTCGCGGTGCGGTCGTCGGGAACAACGAGGGAGCATCGGCGAATCGACTAAAGGACAGTCGCGGCGCTCTTTGCAGCCGAGCCGAAGGACTTTGGGCTCGGTCACTCAAGGACTTTGCCCCATCACGGTCTCCGCGCTGGCAGGGCAGTATCGACACGAAGGAGGAGTGAGATGAGCAGCATTCTCGTGGGACTCGACTTGTCGCCGTCTAGCCGAGCTGCCTTACAGTGGGCGGCCCAGCAGTCCCGCTTGACAGGACGCAGGTTGTTGGCGATCAACGCTGTGCCTATACCAACCGGCCTCGCCTCTGTCGGCATCATTGGCATGCCCGAGTCGGCCGTAGAGGAAAGCAATATCGACGTGGCCCACCGGGAAGCCGTCTCTGCCGTGTGGGATTCAGTGCGGCCGGGGCTGGGCTGGACTCTGGAGTTTGTTCTGGACGATGCCGGACGTGCGCTGGTCGCACGGTCGGCGGAAGCAGCGCTGCTGGTTGTTGGCACTCACGAGCATGTTGGGCTTGCCCGGCTGGTCTCGGGTTCGGTCAGCCGCTACTGCTTGAGTCACGCGACATGCCCGACCGTGATCGTTCCCATCGACAATCGCACGGTCTCGTCAGGGCCATTCGAGCAACCCACCGCAGGGCTGCGAGACTGAGGTGCTGCCAGTGCCCCCGCGTACGCCGCAAGCCTGGGCCCAGAACGAGACTTGGAAACCGTCATGCGACTGAGCCGGTGGGTGCTGGTGGTGACGCTCGGAGAAGCCGTTGGCTTCAGTGTCCCGGCAGCGGTAGGCGTTGCGGTAACCGCTGCCTGGTGGGAACCATTCGCAACTGTTCTCGCCATGGTGCTGGCGGGATCGGTGGAAGGTGCTCTGCTTGGCATTGCCCAAGCTGATTGCCTGTACCGATGGAGAGTGTTGCCGGTACGACGTCGGTGGGTGGTAGCCACAAGCATCGGTGCAGCAGTCGCATGGTCACTCGGGATGTTGCCGAGCGTCCTCGGCGGTCTGAACTGGACGGCCGGAACGGTCGTCGCGGCTGCGATCGGCGCTTTGATCTTGCTCAGCTCTCTGCCGCTGGCTCAGTATGTCGTGTTTCGTGATCATGTCCGACCGTCGGTCCGGTGGATTCCGATCAATATGGCTGCCTGGTTGGCGGGGATTGTGTGGACGCTGCTGCCGTCCCGGTGGGTTGATCAGTCAACATCCACTGGCGCCCTGATCTTCATCTATGGCATAGCCGGGCTGTGCATGGCGGCGACCGTTGCCGTGATCACCGGCTTGGGCATGATTCGGCTCTTGCGACCGTTCGACGCAGCAAGATCAGCATCCTTAGCTGGTTCCGAGCACGCCAACGGCGTACTCGACGGGACGTCACAGCGCATGACGGAAAGTGAGTTCTCGTGAGTAGCGGGACTGACCGAGCCGCGGTCATCAGCACAAGCTACCCGTTCCGCCGGGCCATTGTTGTGATTGAGACCCTGGTCGCCCTTGGTGGGCTGGCTGGAAGCATTCAACTCCTCGCCGGAGTAGCGACCCCGCCGGTGTCAGCGCTCGGGCCTTTGGGTTTGTCGAGCTGGACACTTCCAGCCGGATGGCTGTTTCTCAGTGTTGCTGTCCCGTCGGGGTTGGCTGCCTGGCTTGCCTGGCGGCGCTCCGCCTGGGCACCTGTGGCGGTCTTGCTCGCAAGCGCATTGTTGGTGATCGAGTTACTGGTCCAGATTCCGTTTCTTGGTTTCAGCATTCTGCAATTGATCTTCGGCGCTGTGGCCATTGGCATGACGGTGGTGGCGATATTGGCCCGTCGCGCGGGCTGGCGGCCATGAGACACACGAGGATCGGCAGCCAGGTGATGCGCTGGGCGTTGCCTGCGCTGCTGATCGGGTACGCGACCCTGCATCGGCTAGGGCAAACGTACGGCTCGACCTTCCACGAGCGGCATGCCCCGATGCCAGGCGATGGCATCGTGCCCAATCCACGGTTTGTGATCACTCATGGCATCACTATTGATGCTCCACCAGAAGACGTCTGGCCTTGGCTTGTCCAGATGGGCTGGCACCGTGGCGGCTGGTACACCGCCCGTTGGGTCGACAAACTGCTGTTCCCGGCAAACCGGCCAAGCGTCGCTCACATCATCGATCACCTGCAAGATCTTCACGTCGGTGACTTCATCCCTGACGGCGCACCGGAAACCGAGTGCGGCTTCGTTGTCGAGGAGCTCGAGGCGCCCCGCCTTCTAGTTTTGCACTCCACCTCCCATCTGCCACTGAATTGGCGGCGCACCGGCAAAGCGTCGATTGATTGGACGTGGGTCTTCAGCATGGTGCCGCTCGACTCTGGAGATCGCACTCGTTTCATCTTCCGCTGGCGTGCGGCGACGAAACCGTGGTGGCTCACCTTGAGTACCTGGGCAGTAATAGTGCCGGCCGA
>DASVEX010000191.1:0-2970 GCA_036380335.1 Propionibacteriaceae bacterium
CGCGTTCACGACGGTCCACAGAGCACGATTGACTGCAATGTCGTCATTGGGATCGATCATCAGCTGGCGACCCTGCCGTTCGATCCGACGTACAAGAGCATGCTCGGGCCGATTCGTCTGCGCGAGGTACGTCGCCTCTGACGGACGGATTCACGTGTTCTAGGTGATGCCTTGTCCGCCGCCCTCGCTGATGATGGTGCGGTGACCGAGGCCTTGTTCATTCTTTGCGTGGTCGTGGTGACCGCACTGGCCTTTGACTTCACCAACGGCTTTCACGACACGGCCAATGCCATGGCCACCTCGATCGCAACCGGCGCGCTGAAGCCGAAGGCGGCAGTGACGCTATCGGCGATCTTGAACCTGATCGGCGCGTTCTTGTCCATCGAGGTGGCGTTGACCGTGAGTAACAAGGTCATCTCTATTCAGGGCGCCAGCGGGGCCCCGGAGCCTGGCCTGATGGGTGTGCCGGTCTTGGTGATCATCTTTGCCGGGCTGGTCGGCGGCATCGTGTGGAACCTGATCACATGGCTGTTCGGACTGCCCTCTTCGTCTTCCCATGCACTGTTCGGCGGCCTGATCGGTGCCGCAATCGCCGCGCTCGGAGTCGGTGGCGTCAAGTGGGACGGGGTGATCACTGCCATCGTCATCCCCGCCGTGGCCGCGCCGGTCGTTGCAGGCCTGGTGGCCGGGATAAGCACATGGGTCGTGTTCGCGATCGTGGCCCGAGTCCCTGAACAGCGCCGTGACGCCGGGTTCCGCTGGGGCCAGGTCGGCTCCGCCTCGCTGGTTTCCCTCGCCCACGGCACCAATGACGCCCAAAAGACGATGGGCGTCATCACTCTGGCTTTGATCGCCTACGGCAGCTGGACCAACCTGCACGCCATCCCCTCCTGGGTCAAGGTCGCGTGTGCCCTCACGATCGCCGCCGGCACCTACGTAGGCGGATGGCGGGTGATCCGCACCATGGGCAAGGGGTTGGTGGAAATCACCTCACCCCAAGGGATGGCGGCCGAGACCACATCGGCCGCCATCATTCTCACCTCCAGCCACCTCGGCATGGCGCTGTCCACTACGCAGGTCGCCACCGGTTCGATTCTTGGCTCCGGGGTTGGTGCCAAAGGGGTCGCCGTCCGTTGGGGACTCGCCGGCCGAATGGCGGTTGCATGGATGGTGACCCTTCCCGCAGCCGGCGTCATGGGCGCCCTGTGTTGGTTCGTCGCCCACGGCATCGGCGGCGGGCTCGGTGTGGCTGTCGTCCTGAGTGCCCTGATCGTCACCGCCTCAGCACTCTTCTACCGGTCCCGCCGCACACCGATCACGCCGGTCAACGTCAACGCCGACTGGGAGGGCAGCCTCGCCCCGTCCGAGCCCCCCGAACCCATCAAGATCGCCGCCTGAGGGAGTCTGATCATGGACATCCTGAGCACCGCCCTCCATGCCCTAGGCCAGGTCCTGGTCGCCGGCATCCTTCTCGGCGCCGGGCTGCCCGCGCTCTTCGCCCTCGGCATCCGCGCCCTCACCACCGATCTCACCGTGACCGCTGCCGTCGCCACGCCCATCCGCGACAGCAGCCAACCGAGCGCTACCGCCGTCATCGCCGCCGGCATCTGCTTCGGACTGTGCATCCTCGCCGTCTTGTTCGGCATCGCCGTCATCGTCTTCGGCAAGCGAATATTCGGGGTCTAGCGCCACGGTTCGAAGGAGGTGCTGGACCGCCCCGGAGCGAGCGTGCCGCCCGGTGTCCTGCACCGTGCGGTCGACAGCGGGACGGCAGGACCGCCACAGCCACGGAGTCGTCTCCGCGGCAGGTTCCGTTCCGCCATGGCTGCGCGGCACCGCCGAGCCGCAGTGCTGTCAAGGATGGGGCCCCCCACCGCGCTGAGCAGCGGCACATCATCAAGATGCAGATTGCGAACAGAGCACCATCCGTTCCTGTTCGCCTGCTGAACCGTCGATGGTCAGCCGAAACGGATGGTCTAAGCCGAATGCAGCCGCGCCCGCACGGCAGCCTGACGTTTTGATGATCTGCCGCTCGCTCGGCACGGGGGCTTGGTCGCGGCTGTTACTGGACGGCGGAGGTCAATCGCATGACGTTGTCGGCCCATCGCTTGTACAGCGGTCGAGTCCTCCATTCCTGCAGCGTCATCTCGCGGGAGAGTGAGCGGTACATGTCTTCGACTTCCCGCATCCGGGCCACGAACGACAGGCTGCCGGTGCACATCATGGACACTTCGAAGTCGAGATTGAATGACCTGATGTCCATGTTGCTGGAGCCGATCACTGCTGTGTGGTCGTCGACGGAGAAGTGCTTGGAGTGAGCACGAACGGCGCCGGGTACAGAAAGATCCGCACACCGGCCTCAAGCAGCGGTCGGTAGTAGGAGCATTGGGCGTGGTGGACCATGAACTGGTCGCCCTGTGCGCCGACGAACAGTTCGACCGCGACTCCGCGTTCTGCGGCGGTGGTGATGGCGTACAGCAGCGACTCGTCGGGCACGAAGTACGGGCTGGTGATCGAGAGTCGCCGCTGCGCGCCGTAGATGAGGAGGTTGAACAGCTTGAGGTTGTTCTCGTTGGGGAATCCCGGCCCGCTGGGCACGACCTGGCAGGTCATGTCGCCATTACCTGGGGGAAACTCCACGGCCTGGACCTCGGGGCCGAGCCGTTCCTTGGTCTCGATGAACCAGTCGGTGGCGAAGACGAGGTCGAAGGACTGGACCACCGGCCCCTCCACCCGGGCTACCAGCTCGCGCCATTTCATGCCGGCCGCTTCATGCTTCTTGTTGTGGTAGCTGGAGTCGATCATGTTCTGCGACCCGCAGAAGGCCGTCCGGCCGTCGACGACGACGATCTTGCGGTGGTTGCGGAGGTCAGGGCGTCGCCACTCCCCCTTCAATGGGCGAACGGCAGCATCCGGTGCCACTCGATCGCCGCCTGGTCCAGTTTGGTCAGCATCTCCTTGTAGCCCGGG
>DASVEX010000192.1:0-9846 GCA_036380335.1 Propionibacteriaceae bacterium
CGGGGAGCGGATGACATGAGGCTGCGGAAATTGCCGATTTGTACGGCGGCAGTCGTGGCGACCACGACACTCTTGACGGTGCTGCAATTTCGGCTGCCTGAGATTCGGCTGACGCTGTGGCGCGATCCCGAGCAGCTACGCGCCGGTCAGTGGTGGCGGCTGCTCACCGCACTGTTCGTGCAGTACGACGCCACCTGGATGATCATCGTGGTGCTCGTACTGATCACCGCTGTCGGCGTACTGGCCGAGCGGCTCTTCGGGCACGTCAACTGGTTGTTGATCTACCTCGGCTGCGGCGTTGTCGGCCAGGCGTTCGGGTGGCTTTGGCTGCCTCACACCAGCGACGCGGGAGCCTCGGTGGCCGGCGCGGGCCTGCTCGGCGCGGTGTGTGCATGGTTGTTGTCACCCGCGGCGCCGCGGCTGGCGCGGCTCTGGGTCTGGGCGATCGTATGGCTATTGGCTGGGGTCGTGCTTACCGCGGTGCGCGACATGCATGGGCCGCCGCTCTTGATCGGCTTCAGCTTGGGAGCACTGCTGGTTTGGCGTGATCAGCGTCGGTGATGCCGCTTGGATTCGGCGTACTCCTCCCGCTTGCCCTCTTGCGCCGCGCGTGGCGATCATTGTCTGGCTGGTGCTGCTGCCCACCGGAATCGCATCGGCATTGATCCTGCGCATTGCGCACTTGTCGTAATGTGTGCATCGGTGTGCCGGGAAGGCTGTCGGCAATCGGCCCACGCTTCGTCGATCCGCCGAGGAGCAGCTCGTGTCCGAGACGGCCCGCTTCGCCTTGATCATTACGCTGACGGGCGCCATTGCGCTCGCGGCGGTATTGGTCAACAGGCTGTCAGCCCGAGTGAGACTGCCGGCGCCGGTCTGGATGTTGGCCGCGGCTGCGATCGCTGTGTTCCTCGTGCCAGGCGTACCGGCGCCGCGCGACGAGACGGTCCAGCAGGTGGTCTCGGTGGCGCTTGTCTTGATCTTGTTCAACGGCGGCAGGCATATCGGCTGGTCGCGGCTCCGACCGGCTCTCGGATTGATCATCGTCGTCGGCGTACTGGGCACCTTCCTGACCGCGGCCGCCGGTGGCGTCCTGATGCATGCCGCATTCGGCTTGGCCTGGTACGTGGCCTTGCTGGTCGCGACGGCGGTGTCGCCAACCGATCCGGCGGTGGTGTTCTCGGTGCTCGGCCAGCAAGAGATCTCCGGACGTAGCGGCACGATTCTGGAAGGCGAATCTGGGGCGAATGACCCCGTCGGCATTGCCTTGATGGCTGGGCTGCTGGCCGCGGGCGGAGTCAGTGGAGTCGCCTTCGGAGGAATTGCCGCAGACTTCCTGCTCCAGATGACAATCGGTGTGGTTGCTGGTGTTGCCGGCGGCATGGCTTTGCTCTGGTTCATGCGCCGGGTAACTCTGCCGAGCGAGGCGTTGTATCCGCTGCGGACTCTGGCCAGCGTGCTGTTGCTGTATGGCGCGACGACACTGCTGCATGGATCGGGCTTTCTGGCGGTCTTTGTCGCTGGCATTGTCATCGGTGGCCGCCGGGCCCCTTACCAGCGCGAGATCGAACGATTTCACGCGGCATTGGCCGGGCTGGCCGAGATCGTGGCCTTCGTGGTCTTGGGTCTCACTATTGATTTGAGAGTTTTGGCCCGGATGGATGTCTGGCTGCCGGGGCTCATCCTCGGTGTGGCTCTCGCTGTCATCATCCGGCCGCTGGTGGTTGGCCTCTGCCTGCTGCCCGCCCAGTTGGATCGTGGCGAGCGTGTATTCGTGTTGTTTGCCGGCCTCAAGGGAGCGGTGCCGATCTTGCTCGGAGACCTGCTGCTGACGGCCGATGTGCCGGATGCAGAGCGGCTCTACGGCATCGTCGTCGTGGTGGTGATCTTCTCCGTCGTCGTACAGGGCAGCCTCGTGACCACCATCGCGCGCAGGTTGGGCGTCCCGATGCAGCCAATCAGGCCGGAGCCATGGACGATGGGCGTACGGCTGGAAGCCGAGCCGGATACGGCTCGCCAAGTCAGAGTTGCGGAGGGCGCCGTCGTCGACGGCCGTACCGTCGCCGCGATCGCGGATCTGGCGAGCAACATCTGGATCAGCATCGTCGTACGGGACGGGCTCCTTTTGCCGGTCCAGGGCGACACCGAGCTACGAGCCGGAGATCTGGTGACGCTGCTCATTGACGGCGACGTACCGGATGAGGTCACCGAGATGTTCACTGAGCCCGCTCAGAGCGATCAGTGAGTCGGCGATTCAGGCGTCGCCGAAGCGAGTAATCGGGTCAGTGGCCTCGGCCCATAGCTCCGCGTCAGATGCGGCGCGGCGCGACTTACGGCGTACGTACCACAACGTGCCGCCTGCCACGGCCCCGACGGCGAGTACCACCTTCCATTTCACGCGGTCAACCATAGCGGCCTGTATTGCTGGCGTCGCTCGCTACGCTCGATGCGGATGCTCAGATTGGGCCGGTACGGTGTCGGTCTATGAGGCGACTCCGGGGGGCGCTTGCCGGCCTCTTGCTGGTTCTGGCCGGATGCGGCGTACAGTCTGCGAACCAGCCGCAGCCGGGGGTCAGTTCGGGAGGCAACGGGCCCGAAACCGCGGCGGTAGAGTCCGGCGCGAACGCCAGCGCCTCCCAGGCACCCGACGCTACAGCCGCAACGCCGGGTGAGGTGTCGGAGGAGCAGCAGTTCACGCTTGATGATGTCGCCGAATTCGATGACGGGCTGATGATCGAGATCGCGGGCACGGTCGCAGACAAAGCGAGCAAGACCGATCGGGGTGCCGAGGCCACCAACGGCCAGATCGTGATCGCATCGATCCGCATCGAGAACACCACCAAGAAGCCTTACGACGCCGATAATGCCCTGATCGGTGCCAAGTACGGCGACGGCCAGGTTGCCCAGATCATCATCGACAAGACCGACGAGCTGCAGAGCGGCTTCAACGGAAAGATCAAGCCCAAGGATGAAGGGATCGCCACAGTCGGCTTCGCCGTTCCGTGGACGGAGCTGAAGAAGGTGACCATCATCGTCGACCCGAACGATGATGTGCACGAAGCGATCAGCTTCAGGGGGCGGGTGCATCGCGAATGAGATCGCAGACGGCTCACAAACCGGCGGCTAGGAGGCAGTCAAGCCAATCCGATGAGCAACGGCGGCAGCCTCGCCCCGGCCACTTACGCCGAGTTTCGCCAAGATGTTGGAGACATGCACGCTGGCCGTCTTGGTGCTGATGAACAACGCTGATCCGATCTCCCCATTGGAACGGCCCTCCGCCACGAGTTGCAGCACCTCGATCTCGCGCGGCGTCAGGCCGGCAACCGGACTGTCCTCTGGAGGCGGAGCGACCACGAAACCAGCTCGCTGTGAGAGCGACGCAATCCGGTCGGCCAGAAGAGTCGAGCCGATGGCAATCGCCTCGGCTGACGCGGTTGCCAATACGCGCTTTGCCTCGGTCCGCTCCCGGCCCGCCACGAGGTGTTGTGCCAGCCGCAACCCGGCCAGCGGGCGCAGATGGGCGGGCGCCGGTAGTGACTCCAATTCATCCAACGCGAATCGCCAGGCCGCTGCCGTGTCTTCCAGCTCGGCCTTGATCACCGGCTCCCAGAACGCCCGAATGTGCACCGGCAAAGTCTGATGATCAAAGAAGTCCTTGATCAACGACAGGCGCTCTGTGCCCCCGTCGCGCTGATCGAGCGTCCGTGCCACAGCCGCACCGATGGCCAGCACCGGATAACACTGCGTCCGCTCATAGAGCTCCCAATGATCAAGAAACACCTGCACATCGGACCATGCTCGGCGATGATCACCGACGGCGAGCGCGTGCTCGGCGTCGGTACGGATGGCCTGGCTGTGGTACTGCGGCGAGAGCTGCTCATGACTGATCGACGGCCGGAACTCCGCAAGCACAGCGTCGGCCTCATCCAGCTGACCCCGCCAGACGAACAGCCAAGCCTGCAACAGCCGGAGGTGGGCGTGGTGGTGCGGCGGTGGATCGAGCTCTAGCGCCCTCTCGATCATCGCGGACGCTCGGGCCCACTGCCCCAGAGCAAGGAGCGGCTCGACAGCGTTTCCGGCGAGCATCGCGCCCAGTGACCGTTGCAGACCAAGCTCGCTGGCCATCTCGACGCCGCTCAGCGCCTGGCTCGCCGCATCCTCGTAACGCCCGACGTGGTTGAGGGCGTCGGAGTAGTTGATATAGAAGCGCAGTAACGTCCGCGCGCTGCTGCGAGCAAGGTGGCTGACCCGCTCAAAGGCGGCCAGCCCTTCCTCCTCTTGCCCGGCCGCCGCGAGACTTGTACCCAACGTGATCCAGGCGTTCGCGGTGATCGAGTCGGAGTCACCCTGAGCCGCGGCATCGATAGCCTGCTGGGCGAACTCGATGCCTTGCTGCGGATTCCCCGACAGCATGGTCCGCCGAGCAAGCATCTCCAGCACCCGGGCCCGGAACGCGGCATCGGCATCCTCGGGCAGCAGTTGAATAGCTTCCTGCAGCGGTTCGACGCCGCCCCCGGTCACCAAATTCGCAGCCGTGCGGGCTTTCACGAGCAAGGCCTCGATGCGCTCCCTCGCATCCTTTTGCGGATCCAGCTCCTCAAGAGCAGCGTTCATCAAGGCCAGGGCCCGCTCGATCTCACCGGCATCCTCGGCGGCGTACGCAGCGCGCATCAGCACGCTCGCATGAGATCCGGCCAGCGACTCCGGATCATCCACCTGATCCCACAGCTCAAGGGCGCGCTCATAGAGCTTGAGCGCCTCATGGAAGGCCGCACCGCCCGAGCCGGCGGCAGTCAATGCCCAGCGGAATGCCTTGTTCACCTGGTGCGCCGCGTTCCAGTGGTGGGCGATCTCCATCGGCACAGACGCACCGCTGATCAACTCCGGCTGTTTCTCCAAGATCATCGCGAAATGCGCGTGCAACCGGGCATGCTGCCCTGGCAGTAGATCGTCGTGGATGACCTCGCGCAGCAACGCGTGCCGGAAGGTGTATCCGGTCTCATCCGCTGTCAGCACCGCGGCGTCAATTGCCTCCCTGAGCTGACTCTCCAGGTCGCCATCCGTCGTGCCCGCCGCAGCCTCGAGCAACCCATGGTCAACACGGTTCCCTGCCACCGCGGCCAATTGCAAGGTCTGCTGCGTTCGGTCAGAGAGGCTGAGAATCCGGACATTCAGCGCGTCGCGGAGTGTGTCGGGCATATCGACACAACCCTGTGCGGCGGACCTGGTGAGCTCCTCGACGAAGTACGGGATGCCCTCGCTGCGCCGGTAGATCAAATCAACGATGACGTTGCTGGGCGGACGCTCCATCAGCTGGGCGAGCAGCTCGGCGACCTCGGCACGATCAAGAGCCGGCACATCAATGCGTACGGTCCCTGAGAAGCGGCCGACCTCGGCGAGGAACGGACGCAAGGGATGCCGGCGGGTCAGTTCGTCGCTGCGATACGTCGCGATGATCATCACCGAGGCGTCGGTCAAGGCCCGGGCAAGGAACCGAAGCAGGTGGCGGGTGGACTCGTCGGCCCAGTGAATGTCCTCCACGATCACCACGAGCGGCCCGTTCTCACTCGCTCGCTCCAGAAGCATGGTGACTGCCTCGAACAGCTGCAGCCGGATGGTGTCATCAGCCTCATGCGGCGCTGTGGCCAGGTCAGGCAGCAGCACCCCAAGCGCCTGGCGGCCTGCGCCAGCCCACTCCAAAATCTGCTCGCGGCCGTGTTGGCCCACCAGGTCGCGCAGGGCGCCGACAATAGGTGCGTACGGGAGACCCTCGTCGCCCATCGGTACGCACTGACCGCGGATCAGTTGGGCCTTGCGATCAGCCAGCGGACCGAAGAGATCGGCGACGAACGCCTCGACGACCGTCGTCTTGCCAGCCCCTGCGTCGCCACCGATGATCACAAAGCGACTGCCGTCATCAATGACGTCGTCCAGCGCACGACCCAACCGGGCACGCTGCTCCGCCCGCCCGACGATGTGATCGGTGCGTACGCTCGTGGCCGACCTGGCCGCTCGAACCATAAGCACTATCGTGCCACCTGGCTCTAACGCCTGACCGGGTCGCGCTTAGTGCGCGACCCGGTGCTGGGGCGTCGCCATTCCACGTTGTGACGACTGCTGGGACGAATGCTGCGTCGCAATACTGATGCGCTCCTGCCGGCGCGCTTGAAGCCTGCGCCACCAGCTCACTCGACCGCTCATGGCCAGCCGGACATGCCTGTCGTGCTCGGCCAGCTGAGCGAATTCACGCTCCCGCTGGTCGGTGAGAGCCAGATGGGTGTAGTCGTTGATCAAACTCATTTCAGCCTCCTCGTTGTTCCTGATCTCCATCGTGGTTCTAAGGCGGGGAGGCGCACATGGTGCATATTGCGGATCTTTTTGACGCCGGTCGGTCTGAGGTACCTAAGGTGCCTTAGACGGCCGACGAGCTGCTGACGAGTGCATTTCGCACCACAGCGGGCAAGTCGACCCGTTGTCGTCAGCCGGGAGGGCACGTATCTCATCACAGCCGTGAGGACGGTTCCTCCTGGTGACCGATCTTGCCAAACGGGTAGTAGTGAAGATGTGCCGAGGTTGAGAAGGGTCTCCCCGCAGGACGCGGGATGGACGCGGCGCCGCGCCGGGAAGGGATTCAGCTATCTTGACGAGTCCGGAAACCGCCTTGCCGCAGAGAACATCCAGCGTTGCAAGCTGCTCGTCATCCCGCCGGCCTGGGAACAGGTCTGGATCTGCCCCGCTCCCAACGGACACCTGCAGGCAGTCGGCACCGACGACGCCGGCCGACGACAGTACCTCTATCACCAGCAGTGGCGGCTACAGCGTGACCGACTCAAGCACGACAAGGTGCTGGAGGTAGCAGCGCGGCTGCCGAGCGCGAGGCGAGCGGTAGCACGTGATCTGCAACTTCCGGGCATGCCGTACGAGCGTGCGCTGGGCACCGCTTTTCGACTTCTTGATCTTGGTTTCTTCCGGATCGGCGGCGAGGCGTACGCGGAGAGCAACAACAGTTACGGTCTGGCCACCATCCACACCGAACATGTCTCGATCGAGGCTGGCTCAGTGATCTTCGACTACGTGGCCAAGTCCGGACAGGAACGCTACGTGGCATTGGCTGATGATCTTGTGCTACGAGCCGTACGTTACCTGCTCGCCCGGCAGGAGGGTGGACCGGAATTGCTTGCATACCAGGCCGATGGTGAGTGGCGTGACGTCAGCTCAGCTGAGATCAACAGCTACATCAAGGCTCAGGTCGGCGATGAGATGTCGGCCAAGGACTTCCGTACCTGGCACGGCACCGTGATCGCCGCCGTCGTGTTGGCCGAGGCTAATGAAAGAGCCAAAACGATCACCGCTCGGAAGCGCGCCGTATCAGCGGCGATGAAAGAGGTGGCCGGATATCTCGGCAACACGCCGGCGGTGGCGCGTACCTCCTACGTCGATCCCCGGGTGATCGATCTGTTCAACGACGGCCTCACCATCTCGCCAGCACTGGCCGCCACCGATGATGATCTTTCCGATGGCACAACGCACGGCAAGATCGAAAGGGCCGTACTGAATCTGCTGCACGCAGGTTACTGACCGGATCGGGGAAAGGTCGCATCAGCGGCGCCACCCGCAGCAGAAAGCGGTGATAGAAGCCGCCGTAGCAGTTCATAGATCTTGTACTCCCACATGGCGAGTCTTGTCCTGTCCGCGCCCATCGGAACCAGGGGATGTTCCCTCATATCCTGGGCTGTTGTTACGGCCATCCTTTGCGCTTGAAGATGATGAAGAGAATCGAGGCGAGGATGATGATGATGACCGTTGAGGCTATGAAGCCGCTTGTCTTGTCGAAGCCGGGGTAGGGCACGTTCTGACCGAAAAAGCCGGTCACCGCGGTAGGCACGGCAACGATCGCGACCCACGCGGTGATGCGCCGCATGTCCTCGTTTTGTTGGACTCCGGTCGATGCTGATTTTTCGGCAGCTATGGTCAAATGCGTCGAGGTCCGCGTCTGGTAGAACTCGATAACGCCGTGCAGGAACTCCCGCTGCCCGTCAGCCATCGTCTTGATGACGTCGAACTGATCTGCGATGTCGGCGAACAGTGGAGGTGCGGCATCCGGTAGGAAGCGGACAAGTCGTGCCATCCGCCCATAGGTTGCGCTGCTGTGGGTGGCCATTGTGCGAACCGCGAGGAGCACATACCACGCCTGGAATAGCTCCTCCAAGAACGCTTCCGGATCCTCCAGGTCCTCACCGATCATGACCCGCTGCTCCAGCAGCCCTGATTCTTTCGCGAGGTCGGCAATCAAATCTGACTCGCGTCGGATCATCGCGGAGACGATCCCGTACGACAACTCGAACGGCGAAGCCATGCGCAGCTGTTTGCCTTCGAGCCGGCGGATCATGACGTTGGTGTCCAGGAAGGCAACTTCTGGAGCCACCGCCGGATTCAGCGGGCCATGCACGGTGACCAGGTAGTTCGGGCCAACGAACTGGTCAAGCTCGACGTAATGCACATGGCCGCTTTTGCCGACCTTCGGTGCGTGAAGGACAGAGAACACGTAGTCGGGGTAGATGTGAACCTTGGACACGTGATTGCGCTCAGTGCAGTCCCGCACGGCGATCGGGTGGAAGCCGAAGACCCCCGACAACACATTCACCGCCTGCTGGTCACAGACCGGGATGTCCACCCAGAAAACGGCGTCCCGACGTTCCAGCAACCGCGGGAGCTCCTCAACCTCATGTCGCTCCACACCTGCATCGCAGACAAGCCGGACATCCATACCCTCACCGCCCTTCGACGTCACGAGCTGGCGCATCCGCGCCAGCGGACGCCGCGGATGACGTCGTCACCGACCCAGGCAGCCATCACAGATCCATTCAACTGCGCGCAAAAGCGCCGAAGGCCCGGCCTTAACAACATCTTCACGGCGACGTCCGCAAGGGCACTCCTCAGCCCAAACGTCCAAGGCCAACCAAGACCAGCCCAGCACACCACGAGTGCCGCGCGATATTGCCGGATAGCGTAGGGGCCCGGGGATGAAGCTGAAGGCAGCGTCGCGAGGAACACCGGCATGAACAGCGGCGTGGTCGACCACGCGATCAATGTCGACGGCATCCGAACGGCAAACCCGGCGACGCTGGATGAGACCTACGAGCTCTTGCGCGAACGACACGGCATGGCCTGGATCGGCTTGTACCGTCCCACCCCGATGGAGATCCGATCAGTTGCGGCCGCCAAAACGACGAGATCAAACGCCTAACCCAGATCAGCCTCGACCAGAACGAGCAGGTCAAACGCATCTCCGCCTGGGCGGCTATCCGCTTCGCGCCAACTCTGGTGGGCACCGTCTACGGCATGAACTTCATGCACATGCCCGAGCTCGGCTGGATACTGGGTTACCCGCTTGCACTCCTCGCGATGGCGCCCTCGGAGGTGTGCTGTACCTCATCTTCAAGCGCCGCGGCTGGCTCTAGCGGCTAGCGACCCTCATGTGCAGGGCTCGCAGCGCATGTGCACGACTCAGGATCTTGTCCATCAGACCGCCAGGCTTCGGGCGTTCAACCTGACGTCGGCATCGGCGAGTCGCCGCGGCGACCACCACGGGTGCTTCGATCACGCCAGCCAGAAAGCCCTCACGACGACCCCGCCCGGGCTGCTCCTTCGCCCCGATAGGCAATCTTGCTCGCGGCCGTCGGCTCGCCCTACTCACCCCACGTGGACATGGGGGCGGCGGTCTCGATCGGGCTCGGCACGGCGTATGACCTCGCGGGTAACGGGCGCGACTTCTCCGACACCGAAGACCATGAAGCGAATAAGGTTCGCGGCGGGATTGCCTTCGGTCCACTCGAAGTACATGTGCGG
>DASVEX010000193.1:0-4603 GCA_036380335.1 Propionibacteriaceae bacterium
GTCGTTTGCGCCCGATCTGGTGATCTTGGATGTGATGCTGCCGGGCCGCAGTGGGTTCGAGCTGCTCCGGGTGGTACGTCGGACCAGCACCGCCGCGGTCCTGATGCTCACCGCTCGGGATGCGCTCGCCGACCGGCTGCAAGGCCTCACCGGAGGTGCCGACGACTATCTGATCAAGCCCTTCGCGATGGCCGAATTGGTCGCCCGAATCCACGCCGTGCTGCGCCGCAGCCGACCGGGCGGCAGCTCGATCTCAGTCGCGGATCTGGTTATCAACGACGACGCCACGCTGGTACGACGCGGCGGCGACTCCCTCGACCTGACGGACACCGAGCGTCGACTGCTCGGCTATCTCGCCGCGCATCGGGACAGGGTGGTGAGCAAGACGCAGATCTTGACCGCAGTCTGGGGCTACGACGGCTTCGATGACAACGTGGTCGAGGTACACGTCTCCTCACTGCGCCGCAAGCTCGAGGCGGGCGGGCGCTCACGGCTCGTGCACACCGTGCGGGGCCGCGGCTATCTGCTGGGCGCCACACCGTGACCGGCCCAAACCACCCGGCTCAGGTGAACAGACTCAATACGGTCTCGCTCAGGCTTCGGGTCATCGCGGCGGTGATGGCGGTCCTGGCAGTCATCTTGATCTTGCTCAGTATCGCGGTGAATGCGATCTTCGTTGCGCAGTCCAACCGGAACCTCAACACCTTGCTCACCGGGCAGGCGCAGCTCGCGCGGCAGCTGGCCCGTTCGGGCGCCGGACCACAGCAGATCGTCAACCGAGTGCAAGCCGGCGGAGTACAGGCCTACCTCGTCCTCAGGAACGGCGCCGCGTTCGGTACGCCGGTCCCCCCTGGCGCCGCTGTCAAGACCACCACCATCGTGCTCAACGCGCCGACCAGGGTGGACGGGGCCCAACTCACGTTGGCGATCGACACCTCGCTCGTTTCCGGAGCCCGGCGTACGCTGCGGCGCGTATTGCTGATCACCGGAGTGATCGCCCTCCTGATCAGTGCGGCCCTTGTGGCGGCAGCGGTACGGCTGGCGCTGCGACCGCTCGACTCGATGGCCGCCCTGGCCAAGACGGTCAGTCAGGGCAATCGCGGCTACCGCCTGGCGCCAACCCGAACCGACACCGAGATCGGCCAGACCGCCCAGGCGTTCGACGAGATGCTCGACGAGCTGGAGGGTGCCGAGGCTCGGGCGCACCAGGCTGAGGAGCGGACCCGGGCGTTCTTGGCAGATGCGGCGCATGAGCTGCGGACCCCGATAGCCGGAGTGCAGGCTGCCGCGGAGACGCTGCTGCACCACGATGACCAGCTTGATCGTTCCGAGCGCCAGCATCTGCAGTCACTGTTAGTCCGGGAGGCCGAGCGCGCGGGCGCTCTCATTTCGGATCTGCTTGCCGCTGCGCGGCTGGATGCCGGACTCGATCTTGATCTTGCTCCGGTATCGCTGCTGACTCTCGCCGATGGCGAGATTGATCGAGTACAGCTGCTACATCCCGAGGCAACGGTGACGATCAGCGGGCCGGAGGTTGTCGCGCATGCAGATGCTGCCAAGGTCAGCAGCATTCTGCGCAACGTGATCGACAACGCCATGCGGGCCGCTGGACCGCAAGGCAAGGTACACGTGGTGGTTCGTGAGCATGATCAATTTGCGATTGCCGAAATCTGGGACTCTGGTCCTGGCGTTCCGCCCTCGGAACGGATGAGGATCTTCGAGCGGCTGGTGCGACTTGATCATGGTCGATCGAATGATGCCGGCGGCTCGGGTCTGGGGCTGGCAATCGCGCGCGGCTACGCCCGGGCACACGGCGGTGATCTGACTTGTGAGGATCCCCGCGGCATTGGTGCCATGTTCCGGCTGGTTCTACCACTTGAGCCCCGCCAAGCGGCAGGTCAGTAGCGAGGCAACCGGGCAGCGCCACCTTCGTTACGGACGTGGCACCTCGAGACGAATGTCGCCGAGGCCGCGAGCCACGAACAACATGCCGCCTGCTGGCGTAACCCAACTAGATGCAGCTTCGTCCCAGAGCCGGAATGCGCGTGGGTCGCATTCCACCGTTACCGTGCGCTCCTCGCCAGGCACCACATCGTCAGCGACGGCGTAGCCAACTAGCCGCGGCGGCGCGGATCCCTCCGGACGCCAATAGACCTGGACAACTTCGCGTGACACGAGGTGGGCAGTGTTGGCGAGGACCACCGTGAGCAACTCGGTGCTATCCACGCGATGGTGTTTGGCAGAGCGGTAGTCCCAAACGCCCCACCCCAGGCCGGCACCGAACCAGAAGGCCGGCGCGACGTCCGATCCATACCAGCCGCGATAGCCGACGCGTGTCCCTTCCGCGTAGTCCAGCGAACCGTCGCGGGGAGTGACATTCCAGGCCGGGCCGTCGCCATCGTTAGCCGGAAAGGTGGTGACCAGGCGGCCAGTCGGCTCTGTCGTGCCCAACAGCACGTCGGCTACGGCGTGACCGCCCTCCTGGCCGGGCAGGCCGATCCACAGCACCGCATCCACGTCGTCCAGCCAGGGCATGAGCACCGGGGTCGCCGCGTTGATCACCAGCACCGTACGGCGCGCAGCCCTCGCAACCGCACGTACTAGATCATCTTGCCGACCGGGGAGCGCCAGCGTCTTTTTGTCCAGCGCCTCGGTCTCCTGCTCGGCGGTCAGTCCTACCACCACAATCGCGGGATCGGCATCCCGAGCAGCCAGCGCGGCCTCATTGATCATCTGGTCGTCGGGAGGCGTCACTTGCTGGACGACCAGGCCTGCCAGCGAAATACGCTCAGAGATCGTCAGGCGGGTGGTGAGGATGCGGCCCGGCGCTGCCTCGACGACATGAGTCCAGCTCGGCGGTGACATGAAGCCCAGCTCCGGGGACTCGCCGGGCAGCAGCGCGTTCCCGAACGCGTACTTGTCGTCCCCGTAACTGAGCGTCCATTCGCCAACACCGCGTACGCCGACCTCCAGCGGAGTGCCGGGCGGCGCCACCAGAGCTGCTGAGAGTTCGACAACGCTCGCTCCCTCGTGCGGACCGTCCGACATGCCGATCACAAACTCGGCAACCTCACTGCTCGTGGATGCTAGCTCAGCACCAGAGTCGTCGAAACTGACAACTCGGATACCAGGCTGACCTGTTTCCGGGTCGATGACCAACTCCGGCGCTGCGGCGGGCGGGTTGCGACGCACAGCAACCCCGTCGAATACCCGCAGTCGAGCCGCGCCGAGCACTTCTCGTAGCCCGTCGGCAATCGAGATCGAATGCGGCGGGCGCACAGCAGCCGAGCCGCCACCCTGGAGCGTCGTCTCCAGCGCGTGTCTCCCAATGATCACCAGCGGTGATTCAGCCGTAATCGCAAACTCGCGCAACGGCAGGACGTCCTGGCCCTTGAGCAGCACCATCCCGGCCGCCGCGAGATTTCGCAATGGCATGCGCATCGCGGGTGCGTCCGGATCGAGAGCTGGGCCCAGTTCCGCAGTTCGAGCGGCGTGAACGCCCTCCAGCGCCCCGACACGTCCGGCCAGTCTCAGGAGTCGCGCCAAATGATCATCGATGGTCGCTTCGGGCACATCGCCGGAACGCACCGCCGCAACCAGCTGATCGCCCCACGGACCTCCCGGTCCCGGCATCACAAGATCAAGTCCACCGTTTGCCGCCGGCGCGGCGGTCTTCGTCGCACCCCAATCGGACATCAGCAAACCGTCCCAGCCCCACTCGGACTTCAGCATGTCGTTGTTCAGCTCGTCGTGCTCGGTGGCAGCGACCCCGTTGACGTCGTTGTAGGCCGCCATGATCGTCCATGGATCGGCGTCGGCTACGCAGATCTCGAAGGGCAGCAGGTAGAGCTCACGCAGTGCCGCCTCCGGAACTCGAGCATTTACGGTGTGCCGCTCGGTCTCGGATTCATTGGCGACATAGTGCTTGACGCAGGCTCCGACGCCGTACCGCTGAATGCCCCGTATATAGGCCGCCGCCAGTCGACCGCTCAGCAACGGATCCTCTGCGTACGCCTCGAAGAGCCGGCCGCCGAGAGCTGAGCGATGCAGGTTGACCGTCGGACCGAGGACCACGTCGACGCCCTGGGAACGGCCTTCGCCGGCAAGCATCTCGCCCACGCGTTGCGCAGCAGTCTCATCCCACGACTGGGCCAGCAGCGTCGCATTGGGAAACAGCGCGACTCTCTTGCCGCCGACGAACTCGCTGCCACGGACACCGGTCGGTCCGTCGCTGAAGATCATCGGACGGAGTCCGATGCCGTCATTGCCGCGCAGCGCGAAAGCGGCCGCGCCGGTCAGCAACTCGACCTTGGCTGCAAGATCGAGTTCGCGTATCGCGCCTTCGATCACATCCTCGACGTCGATCGACAATGTGGCTCTCCTTCGCTTCGGCGGATCACGGCAACTGCGATGAGACTTTAGTGAATCCAGGTCGAAGATTGATCCGACGTATGTCTAGTGCCGTGGAACCCAACTCTCTTTACGCTTCGCGCCGCCCAGGCACGCACCTCGCGGCGTTCTCCTCGGTCGACATACGACCCGGTATCCCTCCCTCGTCGGCCTTGCGATCCACGAACGACGCCAACGGCAAAGGAACCTAGGA
>DASVEX010000194.1:0-3560 GCA_036380335.1 Propionibacteriaceae bacterium
AGCCGCGCCAGATGATCCTCCGGAAGCCAATCCCGCAAATCCGGCGGCAACAGCATTGGCTGATCCCGATCCACCGCCTTGAACTCACGCGCCATGACTCATTCTCACCAACCCACCCCAAGATGATCATGAACACCACGGATCAAAACGCAACAGGCTCAAGACAAGGGTCAAACGCGCACGATCTAAGAAAGCAGTCGGCACATGTGGAGGAGATCGCCGACAGATATGTACGTTCCTGAACAGTGGTCCTTAATAACGCTTCGCATTATTAACGCAGTGCGTTATGCTAGGCCGTGTGATCCAGTCGTTCGGGGACGCGGACACACAACGGGTCTGGCGCCGTGAGCGTGTACGGCGATTCGGCTCAGATCTACAACGAATGGCGAATCGTAAGCTGTTGATCATCGATGCTGCGGAGACACTCAACGACCTACGGGTTCCCCCGGGGAATCGACTGGAGCGGCTCCGGGGCGAACGGGTGGGGCAGTACAGCATCCGAATCAATGATCAGTGGCGGATCTGCTTTATCTGGTCTGCTGCGGGGCCTGCCAACGTCGAAATTATTGATTATCACTGAGAGAGGAAGAAATTGATCATGGAACGCGTGCATGAGCCGATTCATCCTGGTGAGATCTTGCTCGAGGAGTTTCTCGGCCCACTCCACATCAGTCAATACCGGCTGGCACAGGCGATTGGCGTTCCGCCGCGCCGGATCAACGAGATAGTGCATGGCAAGCGAGCGATCAGTCCGGATACGGCGCTGCGGTTGTCCAGGGCACTGGGCACTTCCGACCGCTTCTGGATGAACCTCCAAACCCGCTATGACCTGGACGTCCAGCTCGCGCGGCACCGCGCGGAACTCGACAAGATTGCACGCCTTGTCGCCTGATTGCGGATAAGTTGCAGATTTCAGCAGCCAGGGATGCGCCTGATCACATAGCCCTGATGCTGCAGTGTGGTGATGATCTGTGGCAGCGCTGCAACGGTTTGTGAGCGGTTGCCGCCGCCGTCGTGCATCAAGACGATGCTCCCAGCTTGCACCTGAGGGCCGGTAGCAGTTTTGACAATGTGCGCAATGCCGGGCCGGCTCCAGTCCCGCGTATCGACGGTCCACAACACCTGACGAAGGCCTAGCTGACTCAGAATCCGTTGCACAGTCACGTTCGTCGCTCCGTACGGTGGTCGCATGCAGCGACTGTGAGGCCCATGCGCCACCTGCCACTGAATCTGACTGGGCGTCAGCTTGGTCAGGTTTGGATGGCTGTACGTGTGGTTGCCGACACTGCTGCCCTGCGCTCGGATCCGGGCAGCCTCAGCCGGGTACTGGGCTTGGCGGAAGCCGAGCTCGAAGAAGGTGGCTGTGGAGTGCGTGGCGCGCAGGATGTTCAGGATGGCCGGTGTGTAGGGACCCGGTCCGTCGTCGAAGGTCAGATAGACGACGCCGCCCCGCTTGAACGGTGCCTTGGCGCCTGATCTGGATCGATGATTGCCAGTGGCCGGTGCGGAGGGTGATTTTTCCGTTTGATGTGGGTGTGGCGCAGGCGCGATCTGCGTCGGTCCATGCTCACTCTGCCGAAGCTGTCCTGCACCCGAGGTCGGCGATGCTCCCGGTCGCCTTGGCGAGGTTTGAGGGACCGTCGTCCGGGTTGCCGACGGGGCGACAGCAGGTGATGCGGCAGTCGAGCCGCTGCGTCCGATGTCTTCGCTGTTCATCGCAAGCGCGGCTACTCCCAGCATGAGCACCATAAGCAGCAAAACCGCAGATGTGGGGAGCCGACCCATCGGGCAAGTAAACCTGCCGAAGCCGCCTCGTTCTACCCCTGCTTCCTGAGATCTCAGCATGAGTGAAGGGCAAACTGGACTCGTGGGCAGCGATCTTGCCGAGAGCGTGCGCATCCCTACGGCCGGGGTGATCGTGGACGGCGACATGGTGGTACCCGCTGCGGCCGCTGGAGTAGTGCTGTTCGCCCACGGCAGCGGGAGCAGCCGACACAGTCCGAGGAACAAGATGGTCGCGGCGCGGTTCCAGGTGGCTGGCTACGCAACGCTGTTGATGGATTTGCTCACCCCTGAAGAGGAGCAGATCGACAACCGTACGCAGACGCTCCGGTTCGATATCCCGCGGCTAGCCTCAAGGCTCACTGGTGCCATTCGCTGGTTGACTGACCAGACTGCTACGGATTCCCTTCCGGTGGCTTTGTTCGGCGCAAGTACGGGTGCGGCAGCCGCTCTCCGGGCGGCAGCTGAGGTTCCCCAGCTGGTCAAGTTGGTGATCTCACGAGGCGGCCGGCCGGACTTGGCGGAGGAGGCACTCGAACGAGTGCGGGTGCCAACCCTGCTCATCGTCGGCGGCCGGGACGTCGAGGTGCTGGCTTTGAATGAGGCCGCGGCGGCGCGACTGGCCGGGCCCTCGGAGATCGCCGTTGTGGCAGGCGCGACTCATCTGTTCGAAGAGCCCGGGACCCTGGATCGCGTCGTCGAGCTAGCACTGGACGCGTTGCGTCGACACCTGGCTAGGTAAGGCAAGAATGTTGCCGGTGCATGAGCCCGGGGTGAGGAGGCGATCCGCGGTGCCGAAGCTGGTCGCGTTGAATGTGGGATTGCCGCAGGACGTTTCCTGGCAAGGCCGCGCAGTGCACACCGGAGTATGGAAGACGGCCGTGTCCGGTCCGCGCATGGTGCGACGGCTCAACATCGATGGCGACGGCCAGGGTGACCTCGGCGGTCATGGTGGCGAGCAGCGAGCGGTGCTGGTGTACCAGCTAGATTCCTACCGCCACTGGGCGAGGGAATTGCAGCGCGACGACTTCGAGTATGGCCAGTTTGGCGAGAACTTCACCGTCGATGGGCTTCCTGACGATGAGGTGTGCATCGGGGATCGCTATCAGATCGGCGAAGCGGTGTTCGAGGTCACTCAGCCGCGCGTGACCTGTTATCGCGTGGGGATCCGAATGGCTGAGCCCCGCATGCCGGCTCTGATGGTGGCGCATCGCAGGCCTGGTTTCTACCTGCGGGTGATCACCGAGGGGCAGGTAGCCGCGGGTCAAGACATCATCAAGATCAGCACCGGCCCGCAACAGATTTCGGTCGCCGAGATCGACGCACTGCTCTACCTGCCGGGGCATCCAAAAGATGATCTTGAACGGGCACTCCGCATTCCGGCATTGAGCCCCGGCTGGAAGGGCTCCTTGCAAAGCCTGCTACAGCAGGCGGACGGCCGGGCTCAGGGTGGTGGCAATACCGGGCTCACTACAGCCGCCGCGAGCCCACCGCCGGCGTGGCCCGGCTTCCGCTCCCTCCGGGTTATCGATATCCAGACCGAAAGCCGCGATGTCTTCTCACTGTCCCTTGCCAGCCCCGACCGCGCGCCATTGCCCAGCTGGCTGCCCGGCCAATCGATCACGCTGCGGCTGCGAAGCAACGATGATCATCCACCGCTCATTCGCAGCTACTCATTGTCAAACCGACCAGGTTCGGAGACCTTTCGGATCAGTGTGAAGCAAGAACCGCACGGCGCTGCTGGCGAATATCTGCGCGGTCACGTGCGCATCGGCGAC